>NZ_RHJQ01000045.1:0-5968 GCF_004211995.1 Escherichia sp. E14S1 | reverse complement strand
ATAGCAGAGCAAAAGAAAGAGACAGAAATGACGGTCAGATATTATATCAGTTCTGCTGATTTAACCGCAGAGAAGTTCGCCACAGCGATCCGAAATCACTGGCACGTGGAGAATAAGCTGCACTGGCGTCTGGACGTGGTAATGAATGAAGACGACTGCAAAATCAGAAGAGGAAACGCAGCAGAATTATTTTCAGGGATACGGCACATCGCTATTAATATTTTGACGAATGATAAGGTATTCAAGGCAGGGTTAAGACGTAAGATGCGAAAAGCAGCCATGGACAGAAACTACCTGGCGTCAGTCCTTGCGGGGAGCGGGCTTTCGTAATCTTGCCCTGGGTGGTACGATTATGCGGGATACTTACAATAGCTCTAGACAAATATTACCACCCGTCAGCCCTTGTTGAGAGCGGAGAGACGTAATCTGGCCAGTCCCCTAATGCTTATTTAGCCCATCGATTTCGCCCACTTTCTTTCGCCTGGTATAAAGCGGCATCGGCATCTGAAATAATTTGTTCAGCCGTTTTTGCGGGAGCAGAACAGGCAATCCCCTGACTAACCGTAACAAATGCACTAACAGCAGATGCCTGATGCGAGATAGCTGCCAGTTTAAGTTCTTGCTTCACTCTGGCTGCTACCGTCTCAGCTTCCGGCAATGTCGCATTAAAAAGTAGGATGGCAAACTCTTCGCCACCATAACGAGCGACTATATCTTCAGGCTGGCGAATTGCGCGTTGCAGGGCGTCGGCAACTTGTATCAAACATTTATCGCCCGCTGGGTGCCCGTAGGTGTCGTTGTAGCGTTTAAAAAAATCGACATCCAACATAATGAGAGCAAATGACCCGCCGTTATCTATCGCGTCGTGTAAGATACTGTTCATTGCACGTCGGTTTGCTATCCCAGTTAAAGGATCACGATGTGCTAATGCATCAAGGCGATTAATTAACTGGTTGTTGTACTTGTTTTGTTGCCATGCTTCTTCAAACCAACGTAATAAAATAAGTCGCCCACCATATAGCGCCAGTGAAAAAAGGCCCCAGATGACAGCGAAATGAACATTCACATGCTGATTGAGAACAAGACTGGCTAACGGGATGCTAAACCATAATGGAGTGATAAATGCGAGTAATGATGGCGTGTGAAAATACAGCGCAACAATGGCACTAAGCATTAATAATACACACAGAGGGTAAGCAAAAGGTAACGTCCAGTGTGCAATGAAATAAAAGCAACACCATGACCATAACAGGCTTAGAATGACCAATAGTTGCTGAATGTACAGCACTTTTTTTCGGGAGATGAGCAATAAAAGGCCACTAATCAGCAGAATGCCGAAAGATGAAATATCAATAGTATGTACAAGGTTTTTCTCATTAAGCCCTGAAGTCATGTCCTCATTAAACAAAATACCACGCAGCAAAATCATCGATGAAAAACAGATGTTAATCAAGGCAAACCACGGCAGGCTAATCGACATTCCGCGAATAACCATATCCTGGCGATTTTTCCACGAATAATGAGCGTTTTTTCTTTTATCAGAAACCATTTTTTATAACCAGAAAAGGGCAGGAAACCTGCCCAATTTATACTGAATTTAAGGTGTCACTATATTGAACCAAAATTCAAAATTATCCATATAACCTAACAGCTCGTTGAGTTTTTCCGCATTGCCGGTAATTTTGACATCTCCTTTGTCCGTGGCTTCTTTCAGCGTCTCTTCTTTCAGTACTATTTTGTTCAATACATCACGAGACAGAGTGATAGTGGCATCAGCATTCGAAGCCTCTACACCAGCGGTATGATTGAGAACACCATTTTCAAGCTCCACTTTATAGGTTCCGCCATCTTCACCAAAATCGAAATTCAACACGGCTTTGGCGTCTGCCGCTTTCTCACCATTAATATGGACGGCAAGATAATCAAAGAACATCTCTGGCGTCATTGCACGCACAGTGTCAGGGCTGGCAGTATTTGGTGTTGGTAATTTTTGTACGCCGTTACGCAATTCCTGTGCGCCAGTGAGATAGAAATTACGCCACGGCCCAGATTCAGCCTGATAGCCTAACTGCTCAAGCGCATCAGCTTCCAGATTTCTCGCTGCCTGGTTGTTTGGATCCGCAAACACCACCTTACTGACAACCTGAGCAACCCAGCGGAAATTACCCTGGTCATAATCCTGTTTGGCTTTTTGTAAAATGGCATCAGCACCGCCCATATACTCGACAAATTTCTTTGCGCCTTCTTCTGGCGGCAGTTCATCAAGCGTTGCGGGGTTACCATCAAACCAGCCGAGATAAAGCACGTAAGTTGCTTTTACGTCATGACTTACCGAACCATAATAACCGCGATTCGCCCAAGTGTTAGCCAGTGAAGAGGGCAGTTTAAAGTTTGCGGCAATTTCATCACGGGTCATCCCCTGATTTGCCATACGCAGAGTTTGATCATTGATGTAGCGATACAAATCACGCTGGCTTTTAAGCAGTTTGACCACGTTATCATTGCCCCAGGTTGGCCAGTGATGTTGAGCGAGAATAATCTCGGCTTTATCACCCCATAAATTGAGCGCTTCGTTAATATATTTTGACCACGGCAGCGGTTGGCGAATTTTAGCCCCGCGCAGCGAATAGGTGTTATGAAGGGTGTGCGTGACATCTTCTGCTGTTTCGATCAGTTTCTTTTCTTCAATAAACCACAGCATTTCAGAAGGCGCTTCGGAACCTGGCGCCATCAGAAAATCATAGGTCAACCCGTCAATAGTTTCTTTTTGCCCGGTTTTGGTGATGTAGTTAGTAGGAGCAATCAACGTGACCGTTCCTGCTGAAGTGGTTGTTCCCAGTCCCGCGCCGACCTGGCCTTTAACATCAGGTTTCAATAAGTTGCCATACATATAACTGGCTCGTCGGCTCATCACATTGCCAGCCATAATATTTTCGGAAACAGCCTCCTCTAAGAATCCGGCTGGCGCATAGATTTTAACTTTGCCTGATTTAACGTCAGCCTCATCAATTACGCCGCGAACACCACCGTAGTGATCGACATGACTGTGTGTGTAGATAACCGCCACTACCGGTTTCTGGCCGCGATTTTTGTAATAGAGATCCATCCCAACTTTGGCTGTTTCTGCTGAAACAAGTGGATCAACGACGGTAATACCCTCTTTGCCTTCAATGATGGTCATATTTGATAAATCGAGGTTACGAATCTGATAGACACCTTCAGTCACTTCAAATAACCCGCTGATATTTATCAGTTGCGCCTGACGCCATAAACTTGGATTCACCGTATCAGGGGCTTTATCGCCTTCTTTGATAAAAGCGTATTGTTGTGGATCCCATATAACATTTCCTTGTTCGCCCTTAATCACGTCCTGAGGAATAGGGGCAATAAAACCTTTATGGGCATCAGTAAAGTCAGTGTTATCGGAAAACGGCAACTGGTTATAGAGTAAATTGTTTGCTTGCTGCGTGGCTGCGGTGGCGTTTTTAGGGGCTTCCGCCGCGAGGAGAGGTAAGGAACTGGTGGTGAATAATCCCGTTATTAGCAGACTTTTAACAATATGATTAAGCTGCATCTTAAGTGTCTCCAGAATGGATTTTTATTGAGGGTAATTACGGATGAAAATTTTTAGTGAGGGCAAGAATAACTATAATGGGCGTTAACAAATTGGCAAGCCGGGAACTTGGTGTTTTCTTAATGGCATGTTGGCGAAGAATATATTCTGCAAGTTAACGTTTTCGTTGGCGCTTTATTTAAAAGGGTGTAGTACAAATATGTACAATTTCAAGTAGGCATTATTACCGTAAAAACGCATTACCGGACACACGACATTCACAACGTGTGTTAATTTTACTGACATCTTTCAAAAGGAGCACAATCATGCCGCACATAGACATTAAATGTTTTCCGCGTGAACTGGACGAACAACAAAAAGCAGCGCTTGCTGCAGATATTACCGACGTTATTATTCGCCATCTGAACAGTAAAGACAGTTCGATAAGCATTGCGCTACAGCAGATTCAACCAGAATCATGGCAAGCTATCTGGGACGCCGAAATTGCGCCCCAAATGGATGCCTTGATAAAGAAACCTGGTTACAGCATGTAATGCTTAACCAGCCGTAACACGCTTGCCGCTGGTAACAAACGTGCCAGCGCCTAAATGATGCAACGTATTGAGCTTATCATCATCAAACTGCCAGCGGCCTTCGACAAATACCTGTGCGTCTGCCGCTGCTGATACCACTTCGCCAAACAGCGTGTCGTATTTCTCTTGCGCGGAAGTCGCTGGTAGCAATCGGCACTCCATCCACGCCAGACATTTTTCTTCAACAAGTGGCAAACCAAGCACTGGACCTTTCACCACCGGAATGCCATAGCAATTAAATTTATCCTCTTCACGCCCAGATACACTTCCCACTGCCCACGTCCAGTTAGTCGCTGCAACGCCTGGGATAACGATGCCAAATTTACCGTTACGCTCAATCAACTCCCTCGTCCATGTCGATTTATCTACCACAATCGCCACGCGTGGAGGCTCAAACTCCACCGGCATTGACCAGGCTGCCGCCATAATGTTACGCCGTTGGGATTGCTCATCTAAACTGGTGATCAGGACTGTAGGGCCATGATTTAACAGACGGCTGGCATGGTGTAATTCTACGGGGATGAATCGGCTCACGGTATCGCCTCGCTAAGAAGGTTGTTTTAAAAGCGTAGCTCGTAACGCAATAAGCAACGAAATTAACGGGATCGGCGATTTGCGAACGTGATGCATGTCCGCGATCGCACAAAATAGCCTGTGCGGCGTCTATTCCAGGTTTTGACATCCTCCACGCCCTGAATGACGAGGATCCCTGCTACGTTCAGGCTGTCGCCTGAATCATTTCGGTGGGTTCCTGCTTCAACGGGCGGCCTGACTGCACCATCCCTCCACAGGCAAGAACGGCGTGTCCCGCCGCTAAAATGTTACGAGCGCCGTTTATACTTGGCATCTGAATTTACTTTGTGACAGGCGGTTCTCTTTCGCTGCATGACCACAACACGCGCAACGCTGGCTTGTGTACGCTGGCGGAACCGCAAGCACCTGACCGCCACGCCAGAGCTCTTTGTACTCAAGCTGGCGGCGCATTTCATACCAGCCCTGATCCAGTATCGAACGGTTTAAACCTGATTTTGCCCGGACATTGCGCCCCGGCTGGCTGACCGTACCCGCTGCTGACTTTGACATGTTGCTGACCTTCAAATCCTCAATGACTATCATTGCGTGGTTTTTGCTGATTGTCGTTGTGACTTTGTGAAGGTTGTCCCTGCGGATATTTACGATACGGTGTACCACTTACCGCAGGACTGGCTGACTGTGACATTTTTTACAACTCCCATGACCTGACGACTGTTCCGGTAGCGCATCCAGCCAAGTTTCGGCAGAAAAATACGGCTGTTTTCCTGATCGAGCTTAACGCCCTGCGGGTAGCGAAATGCATCATTCTGTCCCCGCTTTTTGAATCGGGGAAAAGCCGCACGCTTCTGGAAGAAATTTTTGTAGGCTCGCTCAAGGTCTTTCAGTGACTGTTGCAATGGCTGTGATGGGGCATCTTTAAGCCATTGTGTTTCAGTGGCATTTTTCCACTCAACCAACCAGGAAGCCATTTTCGCGTAAGGGATGTATTTATTACCGGCCTCATGATTCTCATTCTGAAGCGCCAGAGCACGATTGAAAACGAAACGACACGCGCCTGCGAAGCACCTCATTTCACGCTCCTGTTGACCACCGGGTCTTAACTGGAATTTAAATGCCTGTAGTCGCTTCACAGGGCAAACTATACTTTGGTCTATGAAAAAAGAAACCGATATCCGACGCGGAAGGCACTGTGTTTTCCTGATGCATGTTCACCTGGTCTTTGTCTAACCAAATACAGACGCCAGATTTTTGACCATGACGCGACAGAAAAACTACGCACTTACTTTTC
>NZ_RHJQ01000044.1:0-1253 GCF_004211995.1 Escherichia sp. E14S1 | reverse complement strand
TGTAGTGGATCACAAAATCAGGACACCGGGATAACCTGTTTCCACTTTTCTTCATGTAAGCAAGGCGGTAAACCATCGTTGTTCGTGTGAGGTCGATAAACGTTGTAATAACCATTAATCCACTGGTTTATATCGCGTACCGCATGGCTAAAATAACCATAACCACCTTTCGGAAGCCATTCACTTTTAAGGCTGCGAAAGACTCTTTCCATCGGCGAATTATCCAGGCAATTCCCTCTGCGACTCATACTTTGCATTACCCCATAACGCCAGAGTAACTTTCTGTATTTATTGCTTTTATACTGAACACCTTGATCTGAATGAAACAGCAGGCGGCCATCACGCGGTCGTGTTTCCAGTGCATTACGCAAAGCCCTGCACACCAACTCAGCATCAGCGGTTAATGAGAGGGCTGAACCGATAATCCGCCGTGAATATAAATCAACAACGAGCGCGAGATAACACCATTTGTCCTGCAGGCGAATAAAACTGATGTCGCCGCACCAGACGCGGTTTGGTGCGGCGGGGTTAAATTGCCTGTTCAGTAAATTTGGCAATGGCGGACTTTTGTCTTCGTTTACCCGGTAGTGATGTTTAACCGGCTGTCGACTTGTCAGCCCGCATTCCCGCATCAGTCGTCGTGCCAGCCACCGGCCTGCATCAACGCCACTCTGGCGCAACATCTGACTGATTGCCCGGCTACCGGCTGCGCCACGACTGAGAGCATGGAAAGCCCTCACCCGACTTCGTAATTCAATTCTTTGCACATTAACAGGACGCTTCACCTGCGCGTAATAAACGCTACGGTGAATACCGAATAAATGACAAAGAACCCGCACTGGCCACTTTGCTTTCAGCCGTGTGATTAGCGCGACAGCTTCCCGGGGATTTCGCTCATCAGCACGGCAGCCTGCTTTAGTATTTCTTTTTCCATCTCAAGGCGCTTTATCTGCGCTTTAAGCTGCTGAATTTCGCGCTGTTCAGGGGTAATAGCATTACCAGCGGGCTCAATACCCTGAAGTTCCTGCTTATACAACCGTATCCATTTACGCAAATGGTCAGGGTTGAGCTCGAGTGCCAGCGCGACTTCTCTGACATCACGCTGGTATTTAACCACCTGTTCGATAGCTTCAAGCCTGAACTCCGGGGAAAAGGTACGTTTAGTCCGACGAGTTTTGATCATGTATCACCTCATTTTCACTGTTTTAACATTAACAGGATTTCGAGGTGTCCTGAATTACCGATCCACTACA
>NZ_RHJQ01000043.1:0-1238 GCF_004211995.1 Escherichia sp. E14S1 | reverse complement strand
AGTGGTCAACAAAAACTGGCCACAGCTTTAGAGTTTTTCCAGAACAATCGTTCTGATTCATTCGGCGTCAAACCACCATTATATTGATGAGGTCTGAGCTGGCTGTAATATCCTGTGATGTAATTCGTTATTGCCGTGCTGGCTTCGCTAAAATTCGCGTAGCCATTATCCGGTACCCACTCTGTTTTCAGGCTTCTGAAGAACCGTTCCATTGGGCTGTTATCCCAGCAATTTCCCCGGCGACTCAGGCTTTGCTTTATCTGATATCTCCACAGTAACTGTCTGAAATTCCTGCTGGTATAGTGACTGCCTTGATCCGAGTGATACAGTAAATTAGCCGGTTTCCCCCGTGCTTCCCAGGCCATCGACAGGGCTTTACCTGTCAGTGCGGAATCAGGGAAAAATGACATCGCCCAGCCAACCGGTTTACGGGAAAACAAATCGAGTACAACAGCCAGATAAGCCCAGCGTTTTCCCGTCCAGATATAAGTCACATCACCGCACCAAGCCTGATTAGGCTCGGTAACAGCAAACTGGCGATCCAGATAATTAGGGATCTCAATGTGTTCCTTAGACACCTTCTTATAACGATGGCCAGGTTGCTGACAGCTGATAATATTGAGCGCTTTCATCAGCTTTGTTGCCCGCCAGCGGCTCAGTTTTATACCTTTGGTGGTGACCATTGCGGCAATGCTTCGCGCTCCTGCTGAACCGTTACTTTCGTGATAAACTTCACGCACAAGGCTCAGTAATGCCACTTTCGTGGCGTCAGGCTTCCTGGGCTGCCGCCAGTATTTATAACTGCTGCGATGAACCCCAAACACGTTGCACACAACGGCAACAGGAAACCGCGCCCTGAGTTTCTCAACTAATGAGAATTGTTCAGGGAGTCTGACATCAAGAGCGCGGTAGCCTTTTTTAATATATCCCTTTCCATTTCAACGCGTTGAAGTCTTTTCTTCAACTCACGTATTTCAATCTGCTCAGGTGTCATGGGTGAAGCTATGGGTGATTTTCCCGCTCGCTCTTCTTTCAGTTGTCGAACCCATTTATCCATCGTGGATTTGCCGACATTCATCGCAGTGGCAGCGGCGGCAACGGTGTAATGCTGATCGAGTACAAGCTGGGCAGCCTCGAGGCGAAACTCGGGGCTAAAATTGCGTCTGTTACGTCCGGTCATAATGTCACCTGTTTTGACTATGAGGTGATGATATCACCTCTATTCAGGTGGCCAAATT
>NZ_RHJQ01000042.1:0-3427 GCF_004211995.1 Escherichia sp. E14S1 | reverse complement strand
CAGCAGGTTTCCCGCCGCGTCGTACTGCCAGCTCGCCAGATACCCCTCATCCTCCGAGCGGCACGCCGTGATGCGTCCCGTGGTGTCATAGAAGTAATCCGTTTCCCCCCGCCGGCTGTGCCGCGTCTTCAGCAGTTCATCCTCGCCGCTGTAGCTGTACTGCCGGTCCGTGAACGTCTCCGGTACCACCCCGCGCATCCCGCTGTATGTCTCCCTGCGCTTCAGCCGCCCGGTGGGGTCGTAAAACTGCCGCGTGCTCAGTCGCCCCTGACTTCTGAGCACCTCCCGGTGCAGGGCGTCACGTGTGAACTCGCTGATGACCTCCCGGTCCAGATTTATCTGCTGGAGATGTCCGCTCCCGTAGTACAGATGGCGCTGTGTTCTGCCGTCCGGAAAGGTGGTGGCAGTCCGGTTGCTGAGTTCATCGTACTGATGGGTTAAGACGCCCTGTGCCGTCTCCTCAGTCAGCATCCGCCCCAGTCTGTCGTAACTGAAACGGATAATCTCCGGTGCGTCCGTTTCCCCGGCATCCGACCGCCGGCGGCGGATTTCCAGTAGCTGGTCTGCCGCATCACAGACGTATTCCGTACGGCTGTCGGCTGTCTCCTTTGCCGTGAGCCGGCCCACCGCATCACGCGCCAGCCGGTGACGGATTTCACCGCCCCTGTCCCCGGTGAACACCACTTCCGTGACCGCGTTCAGCGCGTTGTAACGGTACGCCTGGCGGCAACCGTCCGGGTTTATCTGCTCCGCCAGACGGTCCAGCACATCGTGGCGGAACTGATAGCTTTCTCCGTTCTCGTTTGTCAGCCGGGTCAGCTGCCCGTAAGCGTCGTACCCGAACGCCGTCCTGCGTCCCGTCGCGTCCGTCCGGCTGCGCACCCGGCCCTGCCCGTCGCGTTGCCAGCGCGTTATCCTCCCCATCGGGCTGGTGTACTTCACCAGCCTGCCCGCCGCGTCCGACTGGTAATTCACCGTGCGGCCGTCCGCCAGTATCACCTCCACCAGGTGACCGCTGTCGTCATACCCGTAGCGCGTGCTGTGGCTCTGCGCGTCAGTCATCCGTATCAGCCGCGTGCGTTCGTCGTAGAACCAGGCCGTCTGCGAGCCGGAACAGTCCGTATGTCGCATGAGCTGCCCGTCTTCGTTCCACTGAAGGTATTTATTCCCCCCACGGGCATCGGTTATCTGTACCACCTGGCCGTGGCGGTCATACTGATACCGGGTGTTCTGTTGCAGCGGGTCGGTCACGGCAAGAAGATTGCCGCGTTCATCATACTCACAGCGCCAGCTGTTCCCCGCTGCATCCACTTCCGTTTCCGGTTCGTGCCACACCGGGTGCCACTGTGTCTGTGTCACCCGCCCGAGCGGGTCGTGCGTCTCCGTGATATGCCCCAGGCGGTCATACACATAGCGCCATTTGCCGCCCTGAGCGTCGGTCATCCCCAGCAACAGTCGTTCTTCGTCGCTCCAGCGGAACGTCATCACCTGCCCGGCTTCGTCCTGGTACGCCGTCACCTGATTCTGTGCATCCCACTGATGAAAGCGGGTCCGGCCCATCCCGTCTGTCACGCATACCACACGTTCAGCCATCCGCCAGTCCAGACGGTATCGTGCACCACTGTCGGTATGGTGGCCCGTCACGCGCCAGCCTGCATCATCCGGCCCTTCATACCGGCCCCACTGGTAATAATATCCTTCGCCGCCGGGCTGGCGGTGCAGCGTCATGCAGTGGTTTTCGTCGTAAGCAAACTCACGCAGCAGGTGCCCCGTGCTGTCGTACACGCCGTTCAGGTGGCCGGCCTCGTCATAGCTGTAACGACGCAGCAGTAAAGGAGCAGCCTCAGGGAAATGCTGATAAATCTGTGTCACCCGCCGGGGATGCGCCGCCAGTTCGTAATACAGACGGATGCACGGACGCTGCTGTTCGCCGCTGATTTCAGTGATGCGTCCCCGGTCGTCGTAGTACAGATTCAGACAGTTGCTGTTACGGTCGCCCAGCATTTTCAGCCGCTGGCGCTGCGGGTGATGCGGGTCGGCCTCAAACAGAAAAAACTGTCCGTCATCGCTGCTGATAAGCCAGTGCCCCTGCTCACCACGCCGTACTGCCAGTCCTTCGCCGGGGCTGTAAAACCCGCCCCCCGGCAGTACGGCTTCCATATCCAGGCGTCGCCCCATGCCCGACACAAAGGTCATGCAGTTTTCGTCCACGTTACCCGGTGTGCGCACGAGGCTGACTTCATACATCACACTCCAGCCCTGACCAAACATCCCTTCCGTGCGTTCGTCACGACTGCTGTACACGCGCTGCCAGTCCAGCGGAAAGTGGCCCGGCAGGCTGAAGTCGAAGTCATCGTCATCGGCCAGGTATTTGGCCCCGGTGGCGGCATTGACCGGATGCGGAAGGGCTGTGGTGGCCTTCTGCGTCAGAATGCTCATTCCGATACTGGCAGCAAAACAGGCGATTTTAGAAAGCATTTTGCCCGGGCGAAGTAACATCAGCGCCACGGTTGCCACCAGGGTTATCTGCGACCTGCCGCTTCTGATATCCCTGACCACCAGTAACGGACCGCCAATACGGACATCCGGTGACACAAACGCCCCGTCCCCCGGCTCATTCACCACCCTGGCCTCGCAGGTGCAGCGTGCCCCGCTGCGTGCCGCCGGCTGGCTGTTGATACGCACATCCCGCGCGCCTTCCGCGATATATTCCGCCGCGGGCGGTTCGTCATCACCTTTGAACAGATTACTGATACTACCAGTAACCGCATTCACTCCCTGAAAGGCGGTTTCCAGCATACCGACCGGATTTAACAGGTTAAGTGCCGTTCCCAGAGGGTCATCCAGAAAGGCGGCTTTTTTTTGTGCGAGTAACTGAGTCAGTGAGGAGGGATGTTTATGACAGTCGATTTTATCGTCAGGGGTCGGGGTGGAGCCAGGAGCCGCACTGGCCACGGTGGGCTGCCACAGTTCCGAAACAAAATGTGTCACGCCATCCACCATTTCAGAACGCCCTTCTTCCGTACTGAGCTGGTCGTGCAGCGCACGGGACATCAGCACAGGCCCTGTTACCGGGTTAACCGCCAGGGCTATTGCCCCCGCCATTTCCAGATATTCCCCGGCCACATCCCGGAACGTTCTGGCATCCTCCTGACGCTGCGCTTCTTCCTGTTCTGCCTTCGCCTGCGCTTCCTGCGCCTCAATGTCCTGCCGCGATGCCGCAGTAGCCGCTGCCCGCGCGGCAGGTTTGCTGTTGATCCATGTGTCGCCAGAGCCGGTGAGGATGTAACCTTCAGTCTGAGGAGGGAAAAGCATATTTGCGAGGTCTGAACAGGCTTCGCTGACCGTTTCTGTCGCGCCGGTGTACACCATCGCCACACCCACCACAAAACCGGTCAGCACGACGGCCGTGCATCCCATCGTGACC
>NZ_RHJQ01000041.1:0-5149 GCF_004211995.1 Escherichia sp. E14S1 | reverse complement strand
CCAACGGTACGGCCGCCTTCACGGATTGCGAAACGCAGACCGTCGTCCATCGCGATCGGGTGGATCAGGGTAACAACCATTTTGATGTTGTCGCCCGGCATTACCATCTCTACGCCTTCCGGCAGTTCGATGGTACCAGTCACGTCAGTAGTACGGAAGTAGAACTGCGGACGGTAGCCTTTGAAGAACGGAGTATGACGGCCGCCTTCATCTTTGGACAGAATGTACACTTCAGATTCGAACTTGGTGTGCGGCTTGATGGTGCCCGGCTTAGCCAGTACCTGACCACGTTCGATTTCTTCACGTTTGATACCACGCAGCAGAACACCTACGTTCTCACCAGCACGACCTTCGTCCAGCAGTTTGCGGAACATTTCAACGCCAGTACAGGTAGACTTCTGAGTCTCTTTGATACCAACGATTTCAACTTCTTCACCAACTTTGATGATACCGCGTTCTACACGACCGGTAACAACGGTACCACGACCGGAGATGGAGAATACGTCTTCGATCGGCAGCAGGAACGGCTTGTCAATCGCACGCTCTGGTTCCGGAATGTAAGAATCCAGGAAGCCAGCCAGTTCCAGGATTTTCGCTTCCCACTCTGCGTCGCCTTCCAGCGCTTTCAGAGCAGAACCACGAACGATCGGAGTGTCGTCGCCCGGGAAGTCGTACTGAGACAGAAGTTCACGAACTTCCATTTCAACCAGTTCCAGCAGCTCTTCGTCATCAACCATGTCGCATTTGTTCAGGAACACGATGATGTACGGAACGCCTACCTGACGACCCAGCAGGATGTGCTCACGAGTCTGCGGCATCGGGCCGTCAGTCGCAGCAACTACCAGGATCGCGCCGTCCATCTGAGCAGCACCGGTGATCATGTTTTTAACATAGTCGGCGTGCCCCGGGCAGTCTACGTGTGCGTAGTGACGGGTCGGGGTGTCATATTCAACGTGAGAAGTGTTGATGGTGATACCACGAGCTTTTTCTTCCGGCGCGTTATCGATCTGGTCGAATGCGCGAGCAGCACCGCCGTAGGTTTTAGCCAGTACGGTAGTGATTGCAGCGGTCAGCGTTGTTTTACCATGGTCAACGTGGCCGATAGTACCGACGTTAACGTGCGGTTTTGTACGTTCAAACTTTTCTTTAGACATCGATTGTCCCTCTAAGACACGGATAAATCGGTGATATCACCACATCAACCAGGCAACATGCCCGACTTGTTGAATGCAATAAACAGAAGGAAAAAACAGGGAGGAGAAAAGAAGTGGTGCTGATAGGCAGATTCGAACTGCCGACCTCACCCTTACCAAGGGTGCGCTCTACCAACTGAGCTATATCAGCACATCTTGGAGCGGGCAGCGGGAATCGAACCCGCATCATCAGCTTGGAAGGCTGAGGTAATAGCCATTATACGATGCCCGCATCCTGGAACTCGGCTACCTGATTTTCATTCTGCACTGAATATCGAGAGAAGCTCTCTTTATTCGAGCCGGTAAGCGAACTTATCGTCTCGGGCTACGCCATCGCGTGGCCGAAATTGGTGGTGGGGGAAGGATTCGAACCTTCGAAGTCTGTGACGGCAGATTTACAGTCTGCTCCCTTTGGCCGCTCGGGAACCCCACCGGACTTGATGGTGCCGACTACCGGAATCGAACTGGTGACCTACTGATTACAAGTCAGTTGCTCTACCTACTGAGCTAAGTCGGCATCAAGTAGCGCGCATTCTATGGAGACATGCGAGTTCATGCAACTAAAAAATTGCATAATTTGTTTTATTGGTCACATTTTGCGCGACGCGATGAATAAACAGCCGAATTGCGAGCAGATTAGCATACTTTTTCAGCATCACTCTGCATTAACAATGCGCGCCAGCTAAAACACAATTCTTTTTATCAGATGGAATATCTGTCACATTGCTTTTCAACGATAGCTTCCTGGAAGAGATTTTTTCTTATTATTCCTCCCCATCTGGTGTTACCCTCCTGCCCATTAACCCATTCAACAGAACTGTGACGCGCCATGGCAAATATCGCTTTGCCGATAGAGCTATGACCGCCAGAAACATGCTTATGAGTATAAAAGAGCAAACGTTAATGACGCCTTACCTACAGTTTGACCGCAACCAGTGGGCAGCTCTGCGTGATTCCGTACCTATGACGTTATCGGAAGATGAGATCGCCCGTCTCAAAGGTATAAATGAAGATCTTTCGTTAGAAGAAGTTGCCGAGATTTACTTGCCTTTATCACGTTTGCTGAACTTCTATATAAGCTCGAACCTGCGCCGTCAGGCAGTTCTGGAACAGTTTCTTGGCACTAACGGACAACGCATTCCTTACATTATCAGTATTGCTGGTAGCGTCGCGGTAGGGAAAAGTACGACTGCTCGTGTGTTACAGGCACTATTAAGCCGTTGGCCGGAACACCGTCGTGTTGAACTGATCACCACCGATGGTTTTCTTCATCCCAACAAAGTGCTTAAAGAACGTGGCCTGATGAAGAAGAAAGGCTTCCCGGAATCGTATGATATGCATCGTCTGGTAAAGTTTGTTTCCGATCTCAAATCCGGCGTGCCAAACGTTACAGCACCTGTTTACTCGCATCTTATTTATGATGTGATCCCGGATGGAGATAAAACTGTTGTTCAGCCTGATATTTTAATTCTTGAAGGGTTAAATGTCTTACAGAGCGGGATGGATTATCCACACGATCCACATCATGTATTTGTTTCTGATTTTGTCGATTTTTCGATATATGTTGATGCTCCGGAAGACTTACTTCAGACATGGTATATCAACCGTTTTCTGAAATTCCGCGAAGGGGCTTTTACAGACCCGGATTCCTATTTTCATAACTACGCGAAATTAACTAAAGAAGAAGCTATTAAGACTGCCATGACGTTGTGGAAAGAGATCAACTGGCTGAACTTAAAGCAAAATATTCTACCTACTCGCGAGCGCGCCAGTTTAATCCTGACGAAAAGTGCTAATCATGCGGTAGAAGAGGTCAGACTACGCAAATAATTTTCAGGGGAGCTAATGCTCCCCTTTCTTATTTTTCTGCACTACGCAGGGATATTTCACCCCCCATCCAGGGTTTTATTATTCCATCCTGCTCAAGCAATAAAGCGCCCTGTTTGTCTATTCCGCGTGAAATGCCAAATATTTCTTTATCACCAATGATAAGTTTCACTGGGCGATTAATAAAATTATCCAACTTTTCCCAGCGCGAAAGATAAGGTGCCAATCCTTCTTGCTCGAAGAGTTCCAGCGCCGCGCGTAATTCACGTATTAGCATGGCCGCCAACGTATTACGATCGAGATTGATCCCCGCTTCCTGCAGCGTGATCCACCCCTGATTAACGACACTCTCTTCAACACGACGCATTGCCATGTTGATCCCGGCACCAATGACAATTTGTGCCGCATCGCCGGTTTTGCCAGTCAGCTCCACAAGAATGCCTGCCAGCTTGCGATCCTGCAGATAGAGGTCATTAGGCCATTTAACGCGGACTTTATCAGCTCCCAGCTTGCGTAATACTTCCGCCATCACGATACCGATAACCAGACTTAAACCAATCGCCGCCGTCGGGCCTTGTTCCAGACGCCAGAACATTGACAAATATAAGTTTGCGCCAAAAGGCGAAAACCATTTCCGACCACGACGACCACGGCCAGCCTGCTGGTATTCTGCAACGCAGGCATCGCCCGATTTAAGCTCTCCGATACGGTCAAGGAGATATTGATTCGTGGAGTCAATAACTGGCAGCACGGCTACACTACCGCCATCCAGCTGACTCAATATCTGTTCAGCATTAAGTAACTGGATGGGCTCAGGCAGGCTGTATCCTTTACCCGGAACGGTAAAGACATCAACACCCCAGTCACGCAGTGTCTGAATGTGTTTATTAATAGCCGCCCGGCTCATTCCTAACGTTTCACCCAGCTGCTCGCCAGAGTGAAATTCACCATTCGCTAACAGCACGATTAATTTCAGTGGAACGGTATTATCCTTCATGAAATCGTCTCCACTGCGCTAACTTCACCTGATGCACCAATAAAGCGAACTTCTGGCTCAAGCCAGACATTAAATTTTTCACCCACTTTCTGTCTTACATGATGTGCCAGTTGCACGACATCTTCGCTTTTTGCATTGTCTTCATTAATGAGAACTAACGCCTGTTGACGGTGCACCGCAGCCCCACCCATTTGCATCCCTTTTAGCTGGCACTGATCGATAAGCCAACCTGCTGCCAGTTTTACTGAACCATCCGCCTGGGGGTAATTTGGTGCTGTTGGAAATTGTGCCAGTAATGCTTTAGCCGTTTCGGCAGATACAACAGGGTTTTTGAAGAAACTACCGGCATTGCCATTCACTTTTGGATCAGGGAGTTTGGTGGTGCGCATATGACACACCGCATCAAATACTTGCTGTGGCGTTACTGTTGTAGGATCCAGACGAGTTAAGTCACCATACGTTAGTACAGGTTGCCACTCTTTTGGCAGACGCAGACCTACGGCTACAATGGCGAAGCGGTCCTGGTATTCATGTTTAAAAATACTGTCGCGATAGCCAAAACGGCACTCTTTAGCTGTTAAACGCTCTTGCTTGCCTGTCGCCAGTTCAACACAGTCAACATAAGCGCAAACTCGCTGTAATTCTACGCCATAAGCCCCAATATTCTGGATAGGTGATGAACCAACACAACCAGGAATTAATGCCAGATTTTCCAGACCAGGCATACCTTCCTGCAAAGTGTATTTTACCAGGCGATGCCAGTTTTCTCCGGCTCCTACATGTAAATACCACGCATCAGGTTCATCATGAATTTCGATACCTTTGATCCGGTTGATGATCACCGTACCGCGATAGTCTTCCAGAAAAAGTACATTACTTCCTTCACCCAGAATAAGAACGGGTTGTCCTTCTGCGGTTGCATGCTGCCAGGCATTGAGTAATTGTTGTTCGTCTTCGGCACATACAATGTGCTGAGCATTATGATCAATGCCAAATGTGTTCCAGGGTTTTAAGGAGTGGTTCATAGCTGCTTTCCTGATGCAAAAACGAGGCTAGTTTACCGTATCTGCGGGGGGATGGCTTGTAGATATGACGATAGGAAGAGTTTGTAGAAACGCAAAAAGGCCATCCT
>NZ_RHJQ01000040.1:0-1893 GCF_004211995.1 Escherichia sp. E14S1 | reverse complement strand
TTGGTTTGGGAGAAGCAGCGAAACGGGGTGTGGGAACAGGGGAAAATCAGATACCGGACATGGCTTCTTTTGCCAGTGGTGATGGATGGATGAAATTACCCAACGGTAAAATTCTGCAATATGGTCGAGGTGAGGCTATGCCGAAATTATCGACGCAAACAATGAGGATTACATTTCCTATCCCTTTCCCTAAAAAAGCGGACTGCGCCATTCTTACCCATTCTGGTGATGGCGGTGCGCCTTTAGGCGCTGGGCGAGGGTTCGTGATGACTGCAGAAGGCCCTACGTTAACCGGCTTTAATTCTGCTTACAGAACGTCATCAACCAGCGACACGGTATCTATGCATTACAGTTGGTGGGCTGTTGGTGAGTAATTTTATTCAGGGTGATTTATATGAACGAATATGTTTATAGTGCCAAGCATAATGCTTTTTTCCCTGTGGATATGATTGATAAATATAAATCAGTAGGATGGGATTTATCAGATGCTAAGGAGGTGAATCAAAATATTGTCAGTGAGTTTATGGCTGAACCGCCACAAGGAAAAGTCCGTATTGCCGGAAAGGATGGACTACCTACGTGGGCAGATATTCCTCCACCTACTCATGAAGAGCTTATTGAAATTACTGAATCAGAAAGACAGCTACTAATTAACCAGGCCAACGAATACATGAACAGTAAGCAATGGCCCGGTAAAGCCGCTATTGGTCGTCTGAAAGGTGATGAACTGGCGCAATATAATTTGTGGCTGGATTATCTGGACGCACTGGAGCTGATCGATACTTCCGGTGCGCCAGATATTGAATGGCCTACGCCTCCGGCAGTTCAGGCCAGATGACATCCGGCGCTGTGCTGGTATCTGTTGCCGTCACCGCGTCAATGTAATCCAGCACAGCGTTAAGGCGGGTTGTTTCTGCCTGCGTCAGCTTCCGTCCGGCCCGTAATTTCAGTTGAATCAGACTGATGGAGGCCATTGCAGTATCAATCAGCGACTGGCGCAGTGCTTCTGCTGCATCTACTGCTGCGCCGTGCTGTGCCTCGGTATCTGTCACCCATTTCTCACCATTCCATTTATCGTATGGCGTTAACGGGGCGATAGTGGTTGTATTTTCAGGATAATCACCCGGAGCTGTGATTTCTTTCGATTCTCCTGTTTCGGTGCTATAGACGATTTCACCGCGATGATCTGGCACATATTCCCATGAATTTAAATCTATCGAACGGCAGATAGCATAACCCGCCTTATGTGTGGCAGGGGCATCTAAACAGGAATATGCAGGGATACCGACACCAATGGCAAGATATTCATTTGAAGTGGAAATATATTCCCGAGTTTCACCATCATAGTTATAGACGGTAATATTCCCCGCCTTCGTGGCAATAAGCTCGCTATTTAATACGGCGTTATCCATTATGCAGCCCTCACGATAAAGTTAAATGCAATATTTCGTGGACGGGTTTCACTCCCGCCAGTATTACCGATACTCCCTCGTGAATGAAGTGTCGGTGATGGGATCAGACTCCCTCCTGTATTTGTGGCATCAAGTCCCCGTCCTTGTGTGTATGTCTTTTTGAAAATCGTAGCCAGTTCCCATTCATCTTTTGTGTCGTAACCATCATTGGCAACAACAATATGACGGTGCTTTTCCAGCATCCCAGCCTGAAGGCTCAATAAAGCACGTCCTGCATCAATACCGCGCCCATCATCCCAGCCACGAATAAATTCACCTCGTAAATCAGGCAATTTATTTGTCGGGTAAGCCTTTGCCAGTTCCGGGTATTCTTCAGCAGAAAAAGCCGCCCCGTTGCATTTCAGCCAGCCTGTTGGCGGTGTGGCTGAAGGCCATGGAACAGGCACACCAACAGGTAATGCAGAGCCTTCTCCCAAACCAA
>NZ_RHJQ01000003.1:0-498954 GCF_004211995.1 Escherichia sp. E14S1 | reverse complement strand
GAATCCTTCCCCCACCACCATTACTTTCAATAATCCCTGAATTCCCACACGAATCCGTAACTGAATATTCTGCCCATACGGGGAAGGACGAGAAGCTTCGACTAAGGTTCGAATCCTTCCCCCACCACCATTACTTTCAATAATCCCTGAATTCCCACACGAATCCGTAACTGAATATTCTGCCCATACGGGGAAGGACGAGAAGCTTCGACTAAGGTTCGACTCGAGCGCCAGCGAGAGAGCGTTGCCGCAGGCAACGACCCGAAGGGCGAAGCGTGCAGCGCTGAGTAATCCTTCCCCCACCACCATCACTTCCTGATAAAAACTCATTTCAAACATATCGATATCGTTTCATATTCTGCCCATGCGGGGAAGGATGAGAAGCTTCGACCAAGGTTCGACTCGAGCGTCAGCGAGAGAGCGTTGCCGCAGGCAACGACCCGAAGGGCGAAGCGCGCAGCGCTGAGTAATCCTTCCCCCACCACCATCACTTCCTGATAAAAACTCATTTCAAGCTTATCGATATCGTTTCATATTCTGCCCATACGGGGAAGGATGAGAACCTTCGACTAAGGTTCGACTCGAGCGTCAGCGAGAGAGCGTTGCCGCAGGCAACGACCCGAAGGGCGAAGCGCGCAGCGCTGAGTAATCCTTCCTCCACCACCATCACTTCCTGATAAAACTCATTTCAAGCTTATCGATATCGTTTCATATTCTGCCCATACGGGGAAGGATGAGAAGCTTCGACCAAGGTTCGACTCGAGCATCAGCGAGAGAGCGTTGCCGCAGGCAACGACCCGAAGGGCGAAGGGCGAAGCGCGCAGCGCTGAGTAATCCTTCCCCCACCACCATCTCTTAATTCGTTTCTCAATCTATCTGCGCCTCCCCCATTCGCCGTAAAAACTGCTGCTGTAGCCTCAGCAAATCCGCTAACGTCAATAACTGATAATCCAGACCTTGCTGGCTGGCAATTTGCGCGATAATGCGGCTTAACGCTGGATAATGGCGATGATGCCAGTGAGGAAAAAGATGATGGGTAAGATGCAAATTAATTCCGCCCAGCCAGTAGCCAAGCCATGCAGGTTGCGGCGTCCAGTCAAAGGTAGTGGCGAAGGTATGCGCCAGCCGGCCCACGGCCATTTTGCCCTCTTCTGGCGGTAACTGCGTATGCCCCTTCGCCCAGTGCGTTCCGATAATCAACATCACAAAGATCAATGACGCCAGCAGCTGGCTAAGCAGATAAGTCAGCACGATGGTCATAAAACCAAATTCAGACAGTAGCCAGGGAAGTATCAGACAGAGCGCACAATGCGCCAGTTTCCCAGCTAAGAAATATCCCCAGCCAGCAAAACCTCGCAGGGCCAGGTGCCGTGTTACCGGCGTAAACCCGGCGCGATCGAGCCAGTCCACCACCCAGATATACCAGGGAAAGGTGAGCGCGGCGACCAGCGGCCAGTAGCGATGTTGCTGGCGCATAAAAGGTCGCCACTGCTGCCACGGAGTCTGGCGAAGAATGCCATTTTCTGCAGTATCCGGATCGTAAAATTCAATATTGGTAAAGCCGTGATGAAAGCGAACGTGGCGCACCCGCCAACAGTCCGGATCAAGCCCCATAGGAATTGCAACCCACCGGTTAAGCCACGCATTGGCCTTTTTACCGCGCAAAAACGCATCATGCGACGCGTCATGCACCACATTGACCGCTAACAGCATGGCGCAAAACATCATCGCCAGATACCACAACAGATACAGCCCCCACTGGCTTTGAGACAACGCCAGTGCATAACAGCACAGACAGGCAATAATCAGTGCCGCCATTTTGGTGAATGCCCAGCCGTCGGCATAACGATGATCGCCTGCTTTTGCGAGGTACGATTTCGTGCCATTCTGCAACTGTTTCACCAGTTGCGGATCATCAGCAGGAAAAATGATTAACCTGTCGGGCTTAAACAGGTTCATAGTGTTTCCTTAGCGACTTACGTCCTACACCGATTAGGAATAACACGCAATGGGCCAGCAAAATGCCCGCTAATCCCTTCCAGAGCAGAGTGCTCCACGAACACATATATAGAATAAAATAGAGCAGTGACAACGTCACAGAGCACCACAAAATCATACCCCAACGCTGCCCGTCGCTCATGCCCCCCAGCGCAATGGAGCCTGCCACCAGTAAAACAAATAATACGGCTTGCTCACTGGTAATAAACTCGATGCCATAGCCATATTGTTGAATGTAGCCAAGCACCAGCATAAACAGCAGAATCACCCCTGCCCCCACTGCCCACGCGGAACTTTGGTAACGACGTTCAATCGCTTTGCCAAATGAGCGAAAGCCCATTAAGCGTAAAAACGGCAGGTTACTCTCGCGCATCGGGTTACAGGACAAGCGGCTATTTTTTACGCCATAGGCCACGTCATGATCCGGCCCGGCACTCCAGGAACCGAAAAGTTTATCCCACAACAAAAAGGTGCCACCGTAATTGGTATCGGCATATTGCTTTTCATTCAGATGATGGACGCGATGATGCGAAGGCGTGATCAGCACTTTTTCCAGCCAACCCAGTTTCGGCGTTAGCGCGTTATGGTTAAAAAATTGCCAACCATAGTGAATAATAGAAACCGCCAAAAAGACCTGCAATGGCACACCAAGCATCGCCAGCAGCATAAAAAACGGGATTGAGGTTAACGAGGAATACCACGAGTTCCGCACGCCTAATGACAGGTTGTAGTGTTCACCCTGATGATGCACCACATGTACCGCCCACAGCGGGCGCATTTCGTGATGCCAGCGATGCAGCCAGTAAAAGCCGAAATCCCACGCAAGGATAGTAAACAGCCACAGCAGGATCACCGGCGCATTATCAAACAGTCCAAGGCTGAAGTGATTGACCAGCAGGCCATAGCAGAGCACTTCCAGGCAGCGAAATAACCACAGCATCATATGACCGGAGTTGATATTAAAAATAACGTCCAGCCAGTCCACTTTTTGCCGCCCGGTGAATTGCAACACGCCCGCTTCGGCTAACACCAACAGCACCATCGATATGATGGGAAACAGTAAATCACTCATATTGCGTCTTCCTTTTCTCGCATGTTGCGCATATCCAACCGCAAATCGACGCCAGCAACGCGCCGCCTACTAAATCGATAAATAAATGTCTGCGTAATTGCAGAATCGAAAAGGCGATAGCTATCGCCCAAACCACGCTCATTAGTGTTAGCCAACGGCTCCCCTTTTTGGCAATTGCCCATACCGCCAACAGCGTGAGCGCGGCGTGTAAGGAGGGAAAACAGTTCTGACTTGAGTCAATGGCGATCAGCCCATTTAGAGCCCCCGCAGATATCCCCGACTGAGCAAACGCGGGATATTGCATGGTTGTGGGCCAGAGTAGATAAAACACGCCTGCCACCAGCGCCGAAAGTTGCATTGCGCGGACAAGCCAGCGCAGGTGGCAAAGTGGCGTGGATAAATAACCTAACGGCACAATTAAAAAAAACGAGAGATATAGCCACACGGCTGAGGGCGAAAACGCAATCATGTTATCAATTACTGAAGGGGTTAATTGATATCCCTCACCTTGCAGGGAGTCGCTAAAGTTGTAGATAACCCCAACGGTTCCCCAGCCAAGCAGCATCTGTTTCAGGCGTAGCGGTAGATTGCTCATTCACGCCCCCACTGACGCACAATCCGCCGCCGCTTGGCAGCAAAAGCGACGGGCACCGTTTGCGATTCCAGCGACCAAATTAATTGCCCGACTGCGATATCCTGGCGTATAAACAAGGCATTCAACGCCTCCCGGCAATGCTCCAGCATCCACAGCTCACAATCTGCTATTAGCGTCAGCCGTGCTGCCCCGGTTTGTAGCAGGCGATAATCAGCGGTTAGCGGCAGCGTCATCGCCAGCACCCGACTACAGGCATCGGCAAATACGGTCTGAATATCGCCAGATCTTGTCGGCAGTTGCAGTTGATCGTCCTGCCGCCCTTCGATACGCGCAATCGCCATTGTCGCACTGCCACAAGGGCATGGCTGTTCGCTTGCCACCAGCACATCATCAAGTCGATAACGCACCACCGGCTGCGTGGTGCGGGTAAAGTCTGTGACGATCGGCACGAAACGGTGCTCATCCAGCCATTGCGGTTCAATGTGAACAAATTCTTCGTTGAGATGTAACGTGCCACACCGGCAGGTAGAGGCGAGAAAGCCTTCTGTCGCCTGATAGATTTCGCCCACATTGTTGAACACGCTTCGCAGTAATTCCCGATCCTGCGGCTCCAGAACTTCCGCCACCGAAATCACTTTTTTGACCTTTAGCGTTAGCTCTCCGGCAATCACCGCCAGCGCCAGTGCGCGTAATACCTGAGCTGGCGCGACAATAATCGTGGGCGCTCGCTGTTCCAGTTGTTTGAGTTGCGCCTGAAATGGCGCCAGCAGATCGTAAAAGTCGAGACTTAACCAGCGGTTATTCACGCTTTGATAGAGGTTGTTGTCCGCGCGCAAAAACAGTGCCACCCGCTCTCTGGCAAATAAACCGTCGGGCAACACTTTTGCCAGCACACCGGCGGCCCAAATCTGTTGTTCGTGCGGGCTAACCACGAAAAGTCCACGACGCCCGGATGTACCTGATGAAAGCCCAACGCTAAACTTGCCCACGCTGGGTTTGAAATCACGACTCTGCTCACTGCGCATTGCACAGGCGAGAAGCTCGTCGCGCTTTAAACCCGCGGTATTCATCTCATCGAAATGCGTCATCATTAATGCTTTGTCCATCAACGGCCACTGGTTAAACGGCAACGCCAGATAACGCTGAAACCACGGGCTTTTAGATAAGACATTTTGCCGGAACGAATGCAGCCTTTTTGCCTGCCAGTATTCCAGCGCCTGGCGATCGGTGAAATGCAGCCTGCGGGTACGAAAGTAGCGCCAGAGTAAAGCCAAAGGGATCATAAATCCCCCTCGTGGCACAACCGAATGTCCACTGCGCCGTTTTGCCAAAGCTGATGTAATTGCCCAAGCGTGCGGTAGTAGGCGCGGCTGTCGGACATAACCAGATGCGCCAGTGGTGAAGGCCCGCGCAGTTCGCGGTAGTTAGCTGGTGCCCATGCCGCATCCCCAGCCAGTAAAGTCCAGCCATCGTCTGTTTGCACAAACGCACCGATATGTCCGCCAGCATGTCCGGGAAGCGGCACGAGGATAATTTCGCCATTGCTTTCTGGCAGCAAATAGCCACTCTCAAACGGTGCCAGTTCAGGAGGCATATTCACCGATGCGAAACTTTCAATAAAACGCAGTGAGGATTCAAAATTCTCCGGGATCAACCCTGGTACAAAGGCCTGACGCAGTGCGGCTATGCCACGCAGCGTTCTTACCTGCTGCCAGCCTTCACCGGAACAGATACAGGCGACTTCAGGGAAATCGCGCAGGCCAGCAATATGATCGGCGTGAAAATGCGACAGAATAATCGCATCAACATCTTTTGCCGCCAGTCCGTGTGCGGAAAGTTGCCGCACCAGCGCCTGTTGCGGATCAAAATAAACCGGCGTGACCTGGCGATAAAGACGAAATACGCCGGATTTCGTGTAATGTTCAAACCACGAAGAATAGCCGGTGTCCCACAGCCAGCGTTTCTCCCCCACTTCCAGCAGCCAGGCGCGGGCGGGGAATTTACACACTTTAAGCCCAGCCCCTTTCAGCGCAATACAGCTAATATGGGTACACCAGCCCGTTTCAAATGCGGTTATATTTGCCATGTTCCCTCAACCATTGTCCCGTGATTGCAATACCTTGCTCCATCGAAAAGCGCGGGTGATATCCCAACTCTGTAATGGCCTTTTGCGCACTCAGCGTCATATCAAAACAGAGTGTTCCGGCGCTGTAACGTGTGATAACAGGTTCCTGATTAACGCATTTCCCGTACAGCTCCAGGCCGCGCGCGACCAGAGAAAGCAATGGCCAGGGAACGGTAGCAATTCGGTAGCTCAATCCCAGTTGTTGGCGCAGCAAGGCGTCAAGCATTACAGATAATTTCTGCGGCTGATGATTGCTGATGTTGTAAATACTGCCTGAGCATAAGCCTTCAACTTGCGTTGCCAGTTGCATGGCATACACCACGTTTTGCACGAAAGTGAGATCCAATAACGCTTCCCCCCCGCGCGGCAAACGCAAGCTGCCGCGCCCCTGTTGCAGTTGCTGCATCAGACGAGGAACAATTACCTGGTCATGAGGACCAAACAAACCACGGGGACGCAAAAGAATAAACGTCGTGGCAGGATATCGAGAAACAGCGCCAGCAATAGCCTGTTCAGCGGCATATTTACTGCAGGCGTAATGACTGGAAAATGCTCGCGCAAGACAGGTTTCTTGCAGGTCATAGTGATGTTGAAAATCAAAGTAAACCGCAGGCGTGGAGATATGGATAAACCGGGGAATGTTCAGCCTGCCTGCCGCCTGTGCCAGGGTGTGGGTCGCTTTGACATTGGCAAGCCAGAACGCCGTTTTGTCGCCCCAGGGCGAAGACTTTGCCGCACAGTGCCAGACGGCATCGCAACCCTCCATCAAGCGGGCGCAGTCATCCTCAGTTGCCTCGGTTAAATCGAGAGCCACAAACTGTGCACCTGCGCTTGCGAGAACTTTGCCAATCTCACGATTTCGCCCTGTTGCTACAACCGACACACCCGATTGCAACAAATATTGCACGGCATTTCGCCCGAGGCCGCTGGTCGCCCCTGTTACGAGGATCTTCACGGTAAAAGCACCATGCCAGCCAGCGTTAACCCCGCCGCCGTGCCAATCAACAGCGCAGGTTTATCCGCAGTAAAACGACCGCTAATTACCGCTTCATGCAGCGCTGTGGGTATAGACGCAGCAACCTGATTGCCGTAGAAGCGGTAGACATCAATAAGCGCAGATTCCGGCACTCGCAGCCGTTTACGCATATGTTCAAGGGAAAGATGACTAGCCTGATGCGGAACGACCGTAACGATATCAGCCAGTTGCAGGCCGCTTTTTTGCAGTAAGCGCGAAAAATAATCTTCAATAAGTGAAGAGGCAAAACGAAACAGCGGTTTCCCCTGCATATGAAAAAGAAAGTCGCTGTCACTCACACCAGAACGAGGATTACGCCGCGTGCCGCCCGCACGAATTTCACACAGCTCGCTGCCTTCGGGATACATTTCGATCAGGCTGGCGATAATCCCGCTGCGACCATCGCCCCGCTCGACAATCGCGCACGCCGCGCCATCACCAAAAATGAGTGACGACTCTTCATGATTCCAGTCGATGCCGCGTGAAGCAATATCTGCCGAGACGATAGCAATGCGCCGATATGCTCCACAGTTTAATAATCCGGCAGCAACTTCCAGAGCGGAAATAAAGCTGACACAGCTACAGTTGATATCAAATCCGGCAACGCCTGCGGGCATAGCAGCGGCTTTAAGAATATGAATTGCGCTGCAGGGTAATGCCTGTACGGCAATGGCTGACGCACAAATTAACAGATCAATATCAGAAGGTTTTAAGGCAGCCGATGCTAACGCATTATGCAACGCTTCTGCCGCCAGTTCGGCCTGGCTGGCGTCGTTGCTGGCAAAATAGCGCCAGCAAATGCCGGAACGTCGCTCAACGTAGCCCGCAGGTTTATTTAACTGAACATCCAGTTGTTGAGAGGTAATTTTATCAGGTGGTAAGGCGATCCCCGTGGCGATTATTTTTAATGCCGCAGAGATCGTCGAGTGATTAGGTTGATCCACGGTCAGTGCTCCTTCACTGCTCCATAGGTGGGCCAATCATATAGATGAGGTTCGTTTCTCTACAATCTGAAATATCGACAATGTGTAACTGATGATTTCAGCAGGCTGACAACGTGCGTTACGTTATGCCGGATGCGGCGTGAACGCCTTATCCGGCATACATATCACGTAATATCAATGAATTGTACGACTCTGTAGGCCTGATAAGCGCAGCGCATCAGGCACTATGTCGTGCTTAGTGGCGAGCGCGCACCAGCTGATACTTACGTGTCAGATACTCCACCGGTACGCTCCAGATGTGCACCAGACGCGAGAACGGGAACAGCAGGAATAACGTCATCCCCAGCACCAGGTGCAGACGGAAGATAAACGCGACACCATCAAGATGTTGAGAAGCGCCACCGTGGAAGGTCACTACCGACTGCGCCCAGCCAACCAGTTTCATCATCTCGCTACCGTCCATATGCTGAGCGGAGAACGGAATGGTCAGCAGGCCCAGCGCGCACTGGATAACGAGCAGCGACAGGATCAGGATATCCGCTCCGGTAGTGGTTGCACGCACGCGAGGGCTGAACAGGCGGCGCTTCAGCAACAGCACGCCGCCAATCAGACACAGCACGCCGCTGGCACCACCAGCAAACATCGCCATTTTTTGTTTCACTTCGATCGGCAACCACGCTTCATACATCCAGTGCGGCGTCAGCATACCGAAGAAGTGGCCGACGAAAATCCCCAGAATGCCGATATGGAACAGGTTCGACGCCAGGTTCATTCCTTTACGGTCCAGCATCTGGCTGGATGCCGCGCGCCAGGTGTACTGCCCGTAGTCATAGCGCAGCCAACTACCAATCAGGAAGACCGCCCCGGCAATGTACGGGTAGATGTCAAAGAAGAACATATTCAGGAATTGCATTAGTGCTGTCCTCCGGTGGTGATATTCAGATATTGCGGCGCGACGGCACCGGCAAAGCGACGCTGATGAGCAGTGATTGCCGAATCACCGCAGCCTTTGTCAGCAAAGAATTTAACCTGCTCTTCTTCCCAGACAGCATCCAGCGCCTGCGGCGTATCGTCGCGCGCTTCATCGGCAATTTTTTCCGCCACTTTGTCGCTGTCGATAGCGGTATTCGCCAGTTTCAGCAGCAGATCAAACAGCACTGCATAACGGCTTTCACGCTGTTGCAGACGCGCGCTCAGCAATGCCAGAATCGGCGCGATATCTTTCAAACCTTCCACGGCTTCGCTTTGCGGCAGCTGCGCCAGATATTCCAGATACAGCGGCAGATGGTCCGGCAATTCGCGGCTGTTTAACTGCAAGCCGTGCTGCTCGTACTGCGCCAACAGGTCAACCATTGCCTGACCACGATCGCGGGATTCACCGTGAACATGTTCGAATAGCAACAGTGACGTGGCGCGACCACGGTCGAACAGTTCGCTGTACTGCGCCTGGGCATCCAGCAGATCCATCGCCGTTAAATCGCGCAGGAAAATGCCCAGCGCATGGGCATCTTCTTTCGACAAATTTTCCGACGCGGCAATCGCCTCGAACATCTCCTGTTGATGCTGCCATAAGGCAGCATCCGGATATTCAAGGAGACGCGATACAATCACGAGTTCGATCATGGATGCGGCTCCGTTTTGCTGGTCACATCGATGGCATCGATACGACGGCTGTTGAACAGATTGAATTTGGTATCTGAACCGTGGCAGCCGTCACCAAAGGTAAAGCCGCAGCCATTTTTCTCCGGGAAGGCTTCCCGCGCCAGTTCACGATGACTGCTCGGCACCACAAAGCGATCTTCGTAGTTAGCAATCGCCAGATAACGATACATTTCCTGCGCCTGGGCTTCGGTCAGACCGACCTCTTCCAGCGCACGGGTATCAACTTTACCGTCAACGGTTTCAGCACGTTTGTAATGACGCATCGCCAGCATGCGTTTCAGCGCACGCAGTACCGGTTGGGTGTCGCCTGCGGTCAGCAGGTTCGCCAGATACTGTACCGGGATACGCAGGCTTTCGACGTCTGGCAAAATGCCGTTGCTGCCCAACTCGCCAGCGTCTGCCGCAGACTGAATCGGAGACAGAGGCGGCACGTACCAGACCATCGGCAAGGTGCGATATTCCGGATGCAGCGGCAGCGCCAGTTTCCATTCCATCGCCATTTTATAAACCGGCGACTGCTGCGCAGCTTCAATAACGCTCAGCGGGATACCATCTTTAATCGCCTGCTCGATGACCTTCGGATCGTTCGGATCGAGGAACACGTCCAGCTGACGCTGGTAGAGATCTTTTTCGTTCTCGGTGCTGGCCGCACGTTCAATGGCGTCCGCATCGTACAGCAGCACGCCGAGATAACGGATACGACCGACACAGGTTTCTGAACACACCGTCGGCTGACCGGCTTCAATACGCGGATAGCAGAAGATGCACTTCTCAGACTTACCGCTCTTCCAGTTGAAGTAGATTTTTTTGTATGGGCATCCGGTGATGCACATACGCCAACCACGGCATTTGTCCTGATCGATCAGGACGATGCCATCTTCTTCACGCTTGTAAATCGCACCGCTCGGGCAGGTCGCCACACATGCCGGGTTCAGGCAGTGTTCGCACAGGCGCGGCAAATACATCATGAAGGTGTTTTCGAACTGGCTATACATCGCCTTCTGGATGTTGTCGAAGTTCTTGTCTTTCGCCAGTTTGTCAAACTCGCCGCCCAGGTCATCTTCCCAGTTCGGCCCTTTTTCGATTTTCGCCATCCGTTCGCCGGTAATCAGCGAACGCGGACGGGCAATCGGCTGCGATTTGCTGCCTTCCGGCGCGGTATGCAGGTTCTGATAGTCAAAATCAAACGGCTCGTAATAATCGTCGATACCCGGCAAATGCGGGTTAGCAAAGATTTTACCCAGCAGCATGGCGCGGTTACCCATGCGCGGTTGCAGTTTGCCGTTGATTTTACGGATCCAGCCGCCTTTGTATTTTTCCTGGTTTTCCCAGTCAGTCGGGAAGCCCTGGCCCGGCTTGGTTTCCACGTTGTTGAACCACGCGTATTCCACGCCTTCGCGGCTGGTCCAGACGTTTTTACAGGTAACTGAACAGGTGTGGCAGCCGATGCACTTATCGAGATTCAGCACCATGCCGACTTGTGAACGAATTTTCATTTTACGCTCTCCTGTACCTGGTCATTGCCTTCGCCATCTAACCAGTCAATGTTCTTCATCTTACGCACTACAACAAACTCATCGCGGTTAGAACCTACAGTGCCGTAGTAGTTAAAGCCGTATGCCAGATGGGCATAGCCTCCGATCATATGCGTCGGTTTCGGCGTGATACGGGTGACCGAGTTATGGATACCACCACGCTGTTGGGTAATTTCCGAACCAGGCAGGTTAACGATACGTTCCTGCGCGTGGTACATCATGGTCATCCCTGCCGGAACACGCTGGCTGACAACCGCACGGGCAGTCAGTGCACCGTTGCTGTTGAAGACTTCAATCCAGTCGTTATCGGCGATACCCAGATCTTTGGCATCGGCTTCACTCAGCCAGACCACCGGACCACCGCGACCTAAAGTCAGCATCAGCAGGTTGTCGCTATAGGTGGAGTGGATCCCCCACTTCTGGTGCGGCGTCAGGAAGTTGAGCGCTTTTTCCGGATTACCGTTGGATTTCTGGCCCATCACTTCTTTCACCGAACGGGTGTCAATCGGCGGACGATAAACCAGCAGGCTTTCACCGAAATCACGCATCCACTGATGATCCTGATAAAGCTGCTGACGACCAGAGAGCGTGCGCCACGGGATCAGCTCGTGAACGTTGGTGTAACCGGCGTTGTAAGAAACGTGTTCATCTTCCAGACCAGACCAGGTCGGGCTGGAGATAATTTTGCGCGGTTGTGCCTGAATATCGCGGAAGCGGATCTTCTCGTCTTCTTTATTCAGCGCCAGATGCGTATGGTCACGACCGGTAAATTCGCTCAGGGCAGCCCAGGCTTTCACGGCTACCTGACCGTTGGTTTCCGGTGCCAGCGTCAGGATCATCTCTGCCGCATCAATGGCGGTGTTCAGCATCGGCTGGCCTTTCGCCGGACCTTCCGCTTTGGTGTAGTTGAGCTTACGCAGCAGATCCATCTCGCTCTGGGTGTTCCAGGCAATCCCTTTACCACCGTTACCGATTTTCTCCATCAACGGACCGATTGAGGTAAAGCGTTCGTAAGTTGCCGGATAATCGCGCTCTACGACCATAATGTGCGGTGCAGTTTTACCGGGGATCAGGTCGCATTCGCCTTTTTTCCAGTCTTTCACATCCAGCGGCTGCGCCAGTTCAGCGGCAGAGTCGTGCTGGATCGGCAGCGTGACGATGTCGGTTTCTTTACCCAGATGACCGACGCACACTTCGGAGAATTTCTTGGCGATGGCTTTGTAGATTTCCCAGTCACTTTTCGCTTCCCAGGCCGGATCGACCGCCGCAGACAGCGGGTGAATAAACGGATGCATATCCGAAGTATTCATGTCGTCTTTTTCGTACCAGGTCGCCGTCGGCAAAATGATGTCGGAATAGAGACAGGTGCTCGACAGACGGAAGTCCAGCGTCACCACCAGATCCAGCTTGCCTTCCAGACCGTTGTCCTGCCAGTCCACTTCTTCCGGCTTCACGCCGCCCTGCTGCCCCAGATCTTTACCCTGGATACCGTGTTCTGTCCCCAGCAGGTACTTGAGCATAAACTCATGACCTTTACCGGAAGAACCGAGCAGGTTAGAACGCCAGATGAACAGGTTACGCGGGTGGTTTTTACCGTTTTCTGGTTGTTCAGCCGCAAAACGGATGGAACCGTCTTTCAGGGATTTCACGGTGTAATCCACCGGATTCATCCCGGCTTTTTCTGCTTCGCGAGCGATAGTCAGCGGGTTAGTGCCTAACTGCGGTGCAGACGGCAGCCAGCCCATGCGTTCCGCACGAACGTTGAAGTCGATCAGATGTCCGGTGTAGCGGGATTTATCCGCCATCGGCGACAGCAGCTCTTCCGCAGTCACGGTTTCATAACGCCACTGGCTGGAGTGGTTATAGAAGTAAGAGGTGCTGTTCATGTGACGCGCCGGACGCTGCCAGTCAAGGGCAAACGCCAGCGGCTGCCAGCCAGTTTGCGGACGCAGTTTTTCCTGACCTACGTAGTGCGCCCAGCCGCCGCCGCTCTGACCAATACAGCCGCAGAAAATCAGCATGTTGATCAGACCACGGTAGTTCATATCGAGGTGGTACCAGTGGTTCAGACCCGCACCGACGATAATCATCGAACGACCGTGCGTCTTGTCAGCGTTATCAGCAAATTCACGGGCAATACGGATAATCTGGCTGCGAGAAACGCCAGTGATCTGCTCGGCCCACGCCGGAGTGTAAGCTTTCACATCGTCGTAGCTGGTTGCGCAGTTAACGTCGTTCAGACCGCGTTCCAGACCGTAGTTTGCCAGCGTCAGATCATAAACGGTGGTCACCAGAGCGGTGCTACCGTCGGCCAATTGCAGGCGTTTTACCGGCAGTTTGTGCAGCAGAATGTTTTCCAGCTCCACTTTGTTGAAGTGTTCCGTGCCGTCGCCGCCAAAATACGGGAAGCCCACTTCAGCGATCTCATCCTGGCTACCCAGCAGACTCAGTTGCAGCTCGGTTTCTTCGCCGGTTTTACCGTCGCGCTGTTCAAGATTCCATTTGCCCTTCTCGCCCCAGCGGAAGCCAATAGAACCGTTCGGCGCAACCATTTCGCCATTGGTATTAAAGGCGACCGTTTTCCATTCCGGATTGTTTTCCTGGCCCAGCGCATCCACCAGATCGGCAGCGCGCAGCATACGACCCGCAGCGTAGTAACCGTCGCGCTCTTCCAGCATCACCAGCATCGGCATGTCGGTGTAGCGACGCACATAGTCGGTGAAATACTGGCTTGGATTGTCGAGGTGGAATTCACGCAGCATTACGTGGCCCATCGCCAGCGCCATTGCCGCATCGGTGCCTTGTTTCGGTGCCAGCCAAAGATCGCACAATTTGGCGATTTCAGCGTAGTCCGGCGTTACGGCAACAGTTTTGGTGCCTTTGTAACGCACTTCAGTAAAGAAGTGAGCATCCGGGGTACGCGTCTGCGGCACGTTTGAACCCCAGGCGATGATGTAGCTGGAGTTGTACCAGTCAGCGGATTCCGGAACGTCAGTTTGCTCGCCCCAGGTTTGCGGAGACGCAGGAGGCAGGTCGCAGTACCAGTCGTAGAAGCTCAAGCAAGTACCGCCAATCAGCGAGAGATAGCGCGCACCCGATGCGTAAGAAACCATCGACATTGCCGGAATTGGCGAGAAGCCAGCGACACGGTCCGGGCCGTAGTTTTTGATGGTGTAAACGTTAGAGGCGGCGATCAGTTCGTTCACTTCCTGCCAGGAGGAACGAACAAAACCACCGCGTCCACGCGCCTGCTTAAAGCTTTTCGCTTTATCGGCGTCTTCAATGATAGAAGCCCATGCCTCAACCGGATCGCTATGCAGCGCCTTCGCTTCACGCCACATTTTCATCAGGCGTTTGCGCATCATTGGGTATTTCAGGCGGTTGGCGCTATAGAGATACCAGGAGTAGCTGGCACCGCGTGGGCAACCGCGAGGTTCATGGTTTGGCAGGTCCGGACGGGTGCGCGGATAGTCAGTCTGCTGGGTTTCCCAGGTCACCAGACCGTTTTTAACGTAGATTTTCCAGCTACAGGAGCCGGTGCAGTTTACCCCGTGGGTAGAGCGGACGATTTTGTCATGCTGCCAACGCTGGCGATATCCATCCTCCCAGTCACGGTTGGTATTGAGAAGCTGGCCATGCCCATCGGCAAAGGTTTCGCCCTTCTGTTTGAAGTAGCGAAACCGGTCCAGGAATTTACTCATCGGTTTTCTCCTGTGGGAGCCTGTCGGCTCTCTGATAAATCGACATTGCTAATGTTTAAAGGCAAGGTAACGCTCTGAAACAACGTGGGAATTGATAACGATCAAGAGTGGTGGGGATGAAAAATAAAGTAAATTCCTAAGATACTCCTTAAGGGTAATTAATAATTTATATCTAACAGACTGTAAATTAATGGTTTTTATGCTATCTCACATTTATACATTTCGGATTTTTATACAGGTGGGTATTAAGGAGTATCCCCCATGGATGACATATTAATGGTGCTTAATTGACGCAATTGAAAATAATTATCGCCCTAAAAATATGTTGTAACTAAATGACAAATAAAAAAAGCGCGACATTACGCCGCGCAAAGGATAATCAAATATTTTACTCTATATAATTCGAGTTACAGGAAGGCGGCAAGTGAATGAATCCCAGGAGCTTACTAAAGTAAGTGACTGGAGTGAATGAACGCAGCCGCAGCACATGTAACCCGAAGTATGACGAGTAACGATTTATTTTTTAGAATGCCGACCGTATACCGCCCAAGTAATCACCACGCAGGCGATATAGAAAATCAAAAATACTTTCATTGCACCGACTGGCGAACCCGTTAATGCCAGTGAGCTACCGAACGCTTTCGGGATAAAGAAGCCACCGATAGCGCCAATCGCAGAGATGAAACCCAGCGCCGCCGCTGTGTCGGTTGCCGCTTCACGCATAGCACGTTCGTCAGAACCCCCTTCTGCTTTCACACGATCCATCGTCAGTTTACGGAAGATCACGGAAATCATCTGGAAAGTGGAACCACTACCCAGCCCAGCTGTCAGGAACAGCGCCAGGAAGACCGCGAAAAACGCCATGAAGCTTCCGCCCTGCCCGTCAGTCGGTAAGGTGAGGAACAGCAAGCCACTGAAAATCGCCATCAGCACGAAGTTCACCAGCGTGACACGGGTACCGCCAAGACGGTCAGACAATGCACCACCAGCAGAACGCGCCAGTGCGCCAATAAACGGTCCGAAGAAGGCGTAGTGCAGAATCTGCACGTCCGGGAACTGCGTTTTTGACAACATGGCAAAGCCCGCAGAGAAACCGATGAAGGAGCCGAAGGTTGCCAGATACAGCAGACTCATAATCCACAGATGCCCACGTTTGAGTACCGGTAACTGCTCCTTGATGGAGGCTTTCGAGGTAGCAAGGTCGTTCATGCCAAACCATGCCGCGATGGTGAAGATGGCGAGGAACGGCACCCATACCCAAGACGCGTTCGCCAGATACAGCTCGGTGCCATCAGGCTGTGTTACACCCTGGCTACCAAATGCAGCAAAAATTGACAGTGATACCACCAGCGGAGCAACCAGCTGCATGACGCTGACACCCATGTTGCCCAGACCACCATTCAGGCCCAGCGCGCCACCCTGCTTCTGCTTCGGAAAGAAGAAGCTGATGTTTGCCATACTGGAGGCGAAGTTCGCGCCAGCAAAGCCGCACAGCAGAGAGATGATGATGAAGACGCTATAAGGCGTGGAGGTATCCTGAACGGCAAAACCCAGCCAGACGCAAGGAATAATCAGAATACCGGTGCTGAATGCCGTCCAGCGACGACCACCGAAGATTGGAACCATAAAGGAGTATGGAACACGTAATAATGCGCCAGAAACTGAAGGTAGCGCAGTCAGCATAAATAGCTGATCGGTCGTAAAATTAAAGCCGACTTTCGGTAGGTTCACCGCAACGGCACTGAATAACATCCATACGCAAAACGCCAGAAGCAGGCAGGGAACGGAAATCCACAGGTTACGGCTGGCGATGCGTTGACCGCGTTGTTGCCAGAACGCAGGATCTTCCGGTCGCCAATCTGTAATGACTGCTCCAGTAGCCCTTTCGGGGGCGGATGAGTGACTCATAGACACCTCTGATACTCGTTTCGATGTCTGCCACCTTAGTGTCTGTAGCCAAAGGCAATTTGATGTAAATCAAACGACAATATAACTTTATCTATCATTGATATTTATCATTACCCATAGTGAGTACAGAGATTTCATAAAAATTTTGAGATTTTTCACGACACTGTAAAATCCCTACCCTTACTGACGTAAAGCGACTAACCACACGGCAAATAAGGAGTAACTCTTTCCGGGTATGGGTATACTTCAGCCAATAGCCGAGAATACTGCCATTCCAGAATGTATCGTCACATTCATTAAGGTTATTGCTCATTCAAAGCCTGAAGGAAGAGGTTTATATGCTTAAACGTTGTCTCTCTCCGCTCACCCTGGTTAATCAGGTTGCGCTGATTGTTTTGCTTTCTACCGCCATTGGACTGGCGGGGATGGCAGTTTCTGGCTGGCTGGTGCAAGGCGTTCAGGGCAGCGCCCATGCGATCAACAAAGCGGGATCGCTGCGCATGCAAAGTTACCGTCTGCTGGCGGCTGTGCCATTAAGCGAGAATGACAAGCCCTTAATCAAAGAGATGGAACAAACGGCATTTAGCACCGAGTTAACTCGTGCGGCAGAACGAGACGGGCAACTGGCGCAATTACAGGGGCTACAGGATTACTGGCGCAATGAATTGATTCCTGCGCTGTTGCGTGCACAAAACCGCGAAACGGTGTCGGCAGACGTCAGCCAGTTTGTTGCCGGGCTTGATAAGCTGGTTTCTGGTTTCGATCGCACCACCGAAACGCGTATTGAGACAGTTGTGCTGGTCCACCGGGTAATGGCGGTCTTTATGGCGCTTTTACTGGTGTTTACCATTATCTGGCTGCGAGCGCGTTTGCTTCAACCGTGGCGACAATTACTGGCAATGGCCAGCGCTGTCAGTCATCGCGATTTTAGTAAGAGAGCGAATATCAGCGGACGAAACGAGATGGCGATGTTGGGGACTGCACTGAACAATATGTCTGCTGAACTGGCGGAAAGTTATGCCGTGCTTGAGCAGCGGGTACAGGAGAAAACTGCCGGACTGGAGCATAAAAATCAGATTCTCTCTTTTTTGTGGCAGGCCAACCGCCGTTTGCATTCCCGCGCTCCGCTGTGTGAACGCCTGTCGCCTGTGCTTAACGGTCTGCAAAATTTAACCTTGTTGCGTGATATCGAACTACGGGTATATGACACGGAAGATGAAGAGAACCATCAGGAGTTCACCTGTCAGCCAGATATGACTTGCGATGATAAAGGCTGCCATCTCTGCCCACGCGGCGTTTTACCCGTTGGCGATCGCGGCACTACGTTGAAATGGCGGTTAGCGGATTCTCATATGCAGTATGGTATTTTGCTGGCTACCCTGCCGCAGGGGCGTCATCTTAGCCATGATCAACAACAACTGGTGGATACCCTGGTTGAACAGCTCACCGCCACGCTGGCGTTGGATCGCCATCAGGAGCGCCAGCAGCAGTTGATCGTGATGGAAGAGCGTGCCACCATTGCGCGCGAACTGCATGATTCTATTGCTCAATCGCTCTCTTGCATGAAAATGCAGGTAAGTTGTTTACAGATGCAAGGCGACGCGCTGCCAGAAAGCAGCCGCGAACTGTTAAGCCAGATCCGTAACGAACTGAATGCGTCCTGGGCGCAGTTGCGTGAGTTACTCACCACATTTCGTTTACAGCTCACCGAACCAGGATTACGTCCCGCACTGGAGGCGAGCTGCGAAGAGTACAGCGCCAAATTTGGCTTCCCGGTGAAGCTGAATTACCAATTGCCGCCACGTCTGGTGCCTTCACATCAGGCAATCCATCTGTTGCAAATTGCCCGTGAGGCATTAAGTAACGCCCTCAAACATTCGCAAGCAAGTGAGGTGATGGTTACGGTGGCGCAAAACGATAATCAGGTAAAACTGACCGTTCAGGATAATGGCTGCGGCGTGCCTGAAAATGCCATCCGCAGCAATCACTACGGCATGATAATAATGCGCGACCGTGCGCAAAGTTTACGAGGCGATTGCCGCGTCCGCCGTCGTGAATCAGGTGGCACCGAAGTGGTGGTCACCTTTATTCCCGAAAAAACTTTCACAGACGTCCAAGGAGATACCCATGAGTAATCAGGAACCGGCTACTATCCTGCTGATTGACGATCACCCGATGCTGCGAACTGGCGTAAAACAGCTTATTAGTATGGCACCAGATATCACCGTGGTTGGCGAAGCGAGTAATGGCGAACAGGGTATTGAACTGGCGGAGTCTCTTGATCCCGATCTGATCCTGTTAGATCTCAATATGCCCGGCATGAACGGTCTGGAAACGCTGGATAAACTGCGCGAAAAGTCCCTCTCCGGCCGTATTGTGGTGTTCAGCGTCTCTAACCATGAAGAGGACGTGGTAACCGCATTGAAACGCGGTGCAGATGGCTATCTGTTAAAAGATATGGAGCCAGAAGATTTACTGAAAGCATTGCATCAGGCTGCCGCTGGCGAAATGGTCTTAAGCGAAGCGTTGACCCCTGTTCTGGCCGCCAGCCTGCGCGCTAACCGCGCTACGACTGAGCGTGATGTTAACCAGTTAACACCACGTGAACGCGACATTCTAAAACTAATAGCCCAGGGCTTACCGAATAAGATGATTGCCCGTCGCCTGGACATCACTGAAAGCACGGTTAAAGTGCATGTGAAACACATGCTGAAAAAAATGAAGCTCAAATCTCGTGTAGAAGCTGCGGTATGGGTGCATCAGGAACGTATTTTCTGATTACGGTTCCCAGATCGGTTCGTCGTTCGACATTGCGTCGAAAGGTTCGGCAAGCGTTAGCGTGATCTCATTGGAGGAGACACGCTGCCCCTGGTTATCCTCCACCACTACCGACAATCGCCATTGATTGCTCGCCCCTTCCCCACTTTGCCAGTCCGGCATGATCAACGTCCAGCCATCCGCACTATTGGCTGTCGCTCCCGATGTCAGACTTAACATCTGCGTATCTCCCTGCCAGATCAATTGCCGAATACCGTAATGACTGCGAATTTGTAATTTCAGTGGCACGGTTTCACCAGGTTTAAGATCCCAGGGCGGTGTCGCCAGAAACACCGTTAAGGTTTTACGCTGCCGATACTCAATAGTCGGCAGATTATTTCGCTGCGGATTGTCATAGCGACTACCGCGTAGCGACTGGCTTTCAGCAACTTCGCCAGCAGAAAGCTGTTTGTTGAGCGGCACGCCAAAACGGTAGTTAATATTCAGTCCGAGGTTATTTTGCCTTTCTCCACTTTCCCCCTGTTTATGCAGGGCGGTTACTGTAACGAGTGGGACAGGTGTGTAATTTAGTCCAAGACTCAAGGCGACGGGATTGTGATAACCCGTGCCGGTGTTAAACAAATCAACACTCTGACCAAAATATTGTTCGAGGCTAACGCTGGTGTTGATATGCTGGTAAAACGGCATCCGCATCCGGGCCGTCAAGTCGTAACCACGCGCCATTCGTTGCTCGAGCGTGGCGGTCTGTTCACGCCAGGAGGCAAAAGGCTGGTAATAGTTTGCTGACAACCGCAAATATTCCCCCCACGCTTCGGCACCGAAACCTGCTCGCTGGAGATTTTGATCCAGCAAGTTGTCATAAAAAGTGTTATATCCCACCAGCCAGTTGCCACGCGCCCAGCGTTGGCCTGCGCCAAGGTTACTGACCAGACCATCATCCTGCTGAGTGAGCCCAATCTGGCTCCATGTAAGATAACGTTCGTTATCCTGTAGCGGTACAAACCAGCTCCCCCGGCTACCTGTAAAATGTCCTTCGTTATCCACTTTGACGTCGACACTGGCGTTCCCCCACGGCGATAGCCAGGATTCCACGTGCTGATTGACCTGCTGGCTAAGCGCATCGCGGACTTTTCCCAACGCAAAAGCTCTCGCCTGCTCGCCAGTGTCCTGGCCTTTATCAGTCATACTGGTTTCACCAAAATCTTTCACAATTTCAGCAAAATGTTTTTCACCGTCATGATTTTCCGCTGCCATTCCTAAGTCAGGAAGACCGTCACTGTCGTTATCAAAAGGATTTGCCGCTTGCTGTTTAAAAGAGGACTGTGCGCTAGCTATACCGCCTGCCAGCAGCAAGAGTAAACAAATTGCGATAATGCGGGGGACGAAACGGCTCAAAACGTCAGTAATTTCCAATAAAAATGAACAGCTACAGCTTTATAGAATAACGATTACTGGTAATTTTTCTTGTACTTTTGCATGCTTTATGACAAATCCTAAAAAATGTGTCGGATTGGTCAGACAGCACACAAGCTGTAAGATAGAAACTGAACATCTAATTCCCTGAATACAGGAGTAAATAATGCAAAGAATCGTGATCGTTGCCAATGGCGCCCCCTACGGGAGCGAATCCTTATTTAACAGCCTGCGGCTGGCCATTGCGCTACGAGAGCAGGAAAGCTACCTGGATCTGCGTCTATTCCTGATGTCTGATGCGGTCACTGCCGGATTGCGCGGACAAAAACCTGGGGAAGGCTATAACATTCAGCAAATGCTGGAGATCCTCACGGCGCAAAATGTGCCAGTGAAATTGTGCAAAACCTGCACCGATGGTCGTGGCATCAGCACACTTCCACTGATTGATGGAGTGGAAATTGGTACTCTGGTAGAACTGGCGCAATGGACGCTGCTTGCCGATAAAGTGCTCACATTTTAACGTAAGTATGGGGCGCTCAAGATAATAGAGATGCCCCACTGCTAAAATGTTTTATCGGGCAAACCCGGGCCGTAACACACCATCCGGGAAATTTTCCGCCAGAAGTTTTTTCACCGACACCAGTAAATCACTCAGCCCGTCATCCTGCATCCCCAGTTTGTTAAGCGCTTGTTCCAGGGAAAACAAGTACTGTGCGTTGGTTCCCAATGGCCCACTCGCCGCAGCAATCAACGGGGCAATCACCTGAGCGCGGGTATCGGATTCATACTCAGGATGACGCGGGTCCATAATGAACACCAGCGCATTGACGGTGCGGCCATCGTCAAGATGAAGCTGACACCAGGACGGCAGATAGCAGCCAGTAATCATCTCACGCTTCCACAGTAAGGTCAGCTCCTGCTCCAGGGACTCTTCCGGCAGACGATACGCAACGCCCGTGGTACGCCCGCCCTCTTTCAGTGCAAGCATCCTCCCCGGCTGGTGCGCAGTTCCCCGCCCGGCAGTAAGCCGCAAACAGAAAGCGCGATGCCACCCAACCAGCGTACCGGTGCACGACTCGGTAAACTCCAGCGCCGGATTCCACATTAATGATCCATAGCCGAAGATCCACACCGGCCCCTCATCAGGTCGACAAGCCAGCGTCGCCGCCAGCGAGGCCGCCCGTTGTTCTGCCGACCATAAGAGTGATTCTTCAATGGCACCAAATGCCGTTTTACAATCGGCATTCATCAAGAAATCACGCGTTATCACCTTACACCTCCGCCACTGCATACTTCCCTGCGACAACTTTTTGGTGTCTTCCGGACATTTTTACTGCTCATTTTGAAACCACTATTGGGACAATATGCAATCCACAGACCACTTGCAAGGCAACACCGCACGAATAGCTTTAACTTGCCGCTGAGTTTTACGATGTTTTATGCCATTTATCATCATCGCCTTTGGCATATTCATGTTTCACCGCAGCCCAAGTTACTTTATGTGCGGTCTCTTCGCGACTGGCATCATCACGCCGGTCTTCTTTATCTTTATATTGCTCCCAGGCGCTGTTGAATGCTTCTTTATAGATATCCTGGGCATGAGTGGGTAAAACGTGTTTTACGCTTTCCGGCAGGTCGCTTTTCGTTTTATACGGCATTGTTGACTCCTTTATTAAAATTGAACATTAAGTGTGGTCAACAATATCCCCTCTTGCCAAAACATAAGAATTCTCAGGTCAGACTCTTCTTAAGAGACGCGAATACAAACATTGTCTAAACACGTAGCTTATTTTTATGCTCCGAAGAGTAAAAAAACGACTACGGGGTAAAATTTCGTAAAATGTTACCGACATCCTGACACTTTCTGTTATTTTTCCTGCCTATTTATTACATTTCCGACAAATTCATCTGCAAAGGATAACCATAATGACAAATGCTCACGAGGCGGTAAAAACCCGCCACAAGGAGACTTCGCTTATTTTCCCGGTTCTGGCGCTGGTAGTGCTGTCCCTGTGGGGAAGCAGTCAAACACTACCAGTGGTTATTGGCATCAATCTTCTTGCTCTTATTGGTATTTTAAGCAGTGCTTTTAGTGTTGTCCGTCATGCGGACGTACTAGCCCATCGTCTGGGTGAACCTTACGGTTCGCTTATTCTTAGCCTTTCCGTCGTTATTCTTGAAGTCAGTTTGATTTCAGCATTAATGGCGACCGGCGATGCAGCGCCGACGTTAATGCGAGATACGCTCTATTCAATCATTATGATTGTTACCGGCGGACTGGTTGGTTTTTCATTACTGCTGGGTGGCCGTAAATTTGCTACCCAATATATGAATCTGTTTGGTATTAAACAGTATTTAATTGCTCTGTTCCCATTAGCCATAATCGTGCTGGTATTTCCGATGGCGCTGCCTGCGGCGAATTTTTCGACCGGTCAGGCGTTACTTGTGGCATTAATTTCCGCAGCGATGTACGGCGTATTTTTGCTGATTCAGACCAAAACGCATCAAAGCCTGTTTGTCTATGAACATGAAGATGACAGCGATGATGACGATCCGCATCATGGCAAACCGTCTGCTCATAGCAGCCTGTGGCATGCCATCTGGTTAATTATCCATCTAATTGCCGTTATTGCGGTCACCAAAATGAACGCCAGCCCGCTAGAAACATTGCTCACCAGCATGAATGCGCCGGTGGCCTTTACCGGTTTCCTGGTAGCGCTATTGATTCTGTCGCCGGAAGGTTTAGGCGCGTTAAAAGCAGTTTTAAGCAACCAGGTCCAGCGCGCGATGAATCTGTTCTTTGGCTCGGTATTAGCGACTATTTCGCTTACCGTACCTGTTGTAACGCTTATCGCCTTTATGACGGGTAATGAATTGCAGTTTGCTCTGGGCGCACCAGAGATGGTGGTAATGGTAGCCTCTTTGGTACTGTGCCATATTTCATTTTCAACTGGCCGTACCAACGTGCTCAACGGCGCGGCGCATCTGGCACTGTTTGCAGCTTATTTAATGACAATATTTGCCTGACATTTATATCTCCTCCGATGGCGGAAATCGGAGGAGATAATAAAAATTATCTGCTTATAGTATTTCTTCATACTACCTGAACAGATCGTTAATCAGATTTGCGAGCCTGTACCACAACCTGCACGAAACCACTGCAACAGCTGATGAAAAGCCGGAACGCGTACAGCATTGCGCACATTTCAGGGATGAAGTGAATATAAATTGAGCCGTAGTATCCACACCAAGCCGGAGTTATCCGGTGAGGCGCAATGTTGTGGGGGCTTTATCCCTGGCGGCATTGGTTGCTGGAAAGAGAAAACCCCCGCACGTTGAGAGGTCAAACCTGACAACAGAACGGGGGCTAATCTTGAACCAGAACAATTCAAGAATAGCCGCGAAATGTTGTCATTACAACAAAAAGGCGGTTATATGACGCTCGCGCAGTTTGCCGTGATTTTCTGGCACGACCTGGCAGCACCGATCCTTGCGGGAATTATTACCGCAGCGATTGTCAGCTGGTGGCGTAGCCGGAAGTAAGGTGAAAACGGGCGTCAGGCTGCCGTAATGGCAATATGCGCCCGAAACCGGCCACAGGGTTAACAGCCTGCGGCCTTTTTTGTATTTATCTCTTCCACAAGTAGACACTGGCAACCAGATCTGGAAGCTCATCCAGTGCACTCATGAAACGACTGCAACAGCTGATGAAAAGCCGGAACGCGAACAGCATTGCGCACATTTCAGGGATGAAGTGAAGATGAATTGAGACGTAGTATCGACACCAAGCCGGAGTTATCCGGTGAGGCGCAATGTTGCGGGGGCTTTATCCCTGGTGGCATTGGTTGCTGGAAAGAGAAAACCCCCGCACGTTGAGAGGTCAAACCTGACAACAGAACGGGGGCTAATCTTGAAACCAGACACTTCAAGAATAGCCGCAAAATGTTGTCATTACAACAAGGCGGCTATATGACGCTCGCGCAGTTTGCCGTGATTTTCTGGCACGACCTGGCAGCACCGATCCTGGCGGGAATTATTACCGCAGCGATTGTTGGCTGGTGGCGTAGCCGGAAGTAAGGTGAAAACGGGCGTCAGGCTGCCGTGATGGCAATGTGCGCCCGAAACCGGTCGCAGGGGTAACAGCCTGCGGCCTTTTTTGTCTTCTTTGACCATGAAAAAAGCCCTATCGTATAACGATAAGGCTTTTGTTTTCAAAGCAGAAAAGATTACTTGCTGGTATCCAGTTCTTCGAAACCTTTAACCAGATCATCAATCGCTTTCATCTGCTTGAGGAACGGCTCCAGTTTAGCCAGCGGCAGCGCGGATGGACCGTCACATTTCGCATGTTCCGGATCCGGATGCGCTTCAATAAACAGACCAGCCAAACCTACAGCCATACCGGCACGTGCCAGTTCGGCAACCTGGGCGCGGCGACCACCAGAAGCTGCACCAAACGGATCGCGGCATTGCAGTGCGTGGGTAACGTCGAAAATTACCGGGGAGTTGCCAGAGACTTTCTTCATTATGCTGAAGCCCAGCATATCAACGACCAGGTTGTCGTAACCGAAGTTAGCGCCACGGTCACAAAGAATCACTTTATCGTTGCCGCCTTCTTTGAATTTATCAACGATATTACCCATTTGGCCTGGGCTCACGAACTGTGGTTTCTTGACGTTAATTACCGCGCCAGTCTTCGCCATTGCTTCCACCAGGTCAGTCTGGCGAGCAAGAAACGCTGGCAACTGAATAACATCTACCACATCAGCAACAGGCTGTGCCTGGCTTGGCTCGTGAACGTCAGTGATAATTTTTACGCCAAATGTCTGTTTCAGTTCCTGGAAGATTTTCATCCCTTCTTCCAGTCCTGGTCCACGATAAGAGTGGATGGAGGAACGGTTGGCTTTGTCAAAAGAGGCTTTGAACACGTAAGGGATACCCAGTTTCTGGGTTACGGTTACGTAGTGTTCGCAAATGCGCATCGCCAGATCGCGAGATTCCAGCACGTTCATACCACCAAACAGCACGAACGGCAGGTCATTTGCTACGTTGATGTCGCCAATGCTAACCACTTTTTGTTTCATAGGATCGCCTTAATCTTAAGTAAAGTGTCGATTAATTAATGCAGCACAATATGTTTATGCGCGATGTTGTTAATTTGCGCACGTATCATTTCGCTGATCGGGTCTTCCGGACACTGTTCAACGAAATAATTTAAATCATTCAACGCAACGTGTTCGCAATCCAGTTGCGCGTAAATCAACCCACGATCGCGAATTTCATACGGATCTTCTGGGTTAAATTGTAATAAGGCCTCGCTGGTGCGTAATGCCAGTTCCATCTGATTTTCTTCCATCAGCGACGCTTTCAGCGTATCCAACAGTTTACGGATAACCTCAATGTTATCGGCTTCATCCAGGTCTTCATAAAACAGTTCCGCAGACGGGCTGATATTTCCCTTTAACCACACATCCAGCATATGTTCGCTTAATGATTCACCGTTAAAAGGGTTAATCAGCCAGATTTCTCCGTCCGGGCATTCTATGCGCAATATAAGCTGCGTTGGGAATATCACCGGCAATAGTGGCAAATCGAGACGATTAGCAACCCACAATAAAACGGCGCCTAACGATACCGCACTGCCCTGCCGATTTTTTAGCACTTGATCAAGCCATAATGCATCGGAAAGACGATAAACACCACGTGAGGCTTTAAACCCCCATTCGCCGTAAAACAGCGCGATTAATTTTTCCAGCTGCTCTTCTAATGGCAGAAGCTGGCTAATTTCTTCCTTCGCCAGACTAACGAGACGCTCCAGTTCGTCGTAGACATCTTGCGAGGGAAAATCGCGGCGGATTGCTTCGCAAGCCAGGATCATGCCTTCGCACAATGGTGCTTTATTAAATTCGAAATCAGCTAACGATCTCATGACTTACCCCAGTAACGGTACTTTTGTGGTGGCGAGTTTAATGATGATGTACAGCACCACCAGCGCCAGCGGGAAGGCAATAATGCGCGCCTGCTGACTGTGCATCCGACGATAATCGAGTGCAATAAAACCCAAAACGATATAAATGATAACTCCAAACAGCTTTTCAGTCAGCCATTCAGCCTGCCCGGAAAATGGCAGGATGTGCGCTTTAGCCATCAGCGCGATGCCGCTAAGCAATAACACCGTGTCGACAACCGGCGGCACAATGCGCGTCCAACGAGCGAATGCCAGCGGACGCTCCTGGTAACGTAGCCAGAATCGTAGGGTTAAGAGCCCAACAGAAAGCGCAATGCTAATGAGATGAACGCTAAGCAGCGTAGTAAAACTTAACATCGATAATAGCGACCGAGCGTTACACGCTCGTTATCACCATAGTCCCGACAGGTTTCGACTTCATGATATCCCGCGTGGATAAATGCCTGTCGCACAGCTTCGCCCTGCTGCCAGCCATGTTCCAGAAGCAGAAAACCGCCGGATGCCAGCGCGTTACGCGACTGTTCGATGATATGCACGATGTCTGCCATTCCGCTGTCTGCCGCAACCAGCGCAGTGAGTGGCTCAAAGCGAACATCGCCTTGTTGAAGATGTGGATCCTGCTCGTCGATATACGGCGGATTGCTGACAATCATCGTAAACTGCTGCCCGGCTAGCGCGCTAAACCAGTCGCTTTGCAGGATGTGGATATTTTTGATTGCCAGATTTTGCGCATTGCGCTTCGCAAGAGCGATAGCGTCAGGCATTCGGTCAACCGCCGTAACATCGCAATCCGGGCGTTCGCTGGCCAATGCCAGTGCAATTGCCCCTGTGCCAGTTCCAAGATCGAGAATGCGGCAAGGTTGTTCAGGCAATCGCGCCAGTGCCTGTTCCACCAGACATTCCGTATCCGGGCGCGGAATTAAGGTCGCTGGCGAAACAAATAACGGCAACGACCAGAACTCACGCACACCGGTTAAATGAGCAATAGGTTCACCGGCACGGCGACGGGCTAAAAGCGCGTCGAGTTGCTCACATTGCTCTTCAGTCAACTGCGTTTCACCAAAGGCGAGAATATAAGTGCGCCCCTTGCCGGTAACATGCTCCAGCAGGATTTCAGCATCGCGCCGCGGGCTTTCGCTCGCCTGAAGTTGGCTTATTGCTTCACGTAACCAGTGTTGATATTCCATTATTCCTGCTCGGACAACGCCGCCAGTTGGTCGGCCTGATGTTCCTGGACGATCGGTTCTATCAGCATATCCAGTTTACCTTCCATTACTTCATCCAGACGGTAGAGCGTCAGGTTGATGCGGTGATCGGTAACACGCCCCTGCGGGAAGTTATAGGTACGGTTACGATCGCTGCGATCGCCGCTACCCAGCAAGTTGCGACGGGTGGAAGCCTCTGCCTGCTGGCGTTTTGCCATTTCCGCCGCATGGATACGAGCACCGAGCACTGAAAGCGCCTTCGCTTTGTTTTTATGCTGCGAACGTTCGTCCTGACATTCAACAACAATACCGGTCGGCAAGTGAGTAATACGAATTGCCGAATCGGTGGTGTTGACGTGCTGACCACCTGCGCCTGAGGAACGGAAAGTATCGATACGCAAATCTGCCGGGTTGATATCCGGTAGTTCCGCTTCCGGCAGCTCTGGCATTACCGCTACGGTACAAGCAGAAGTATGAATACGCCCTTGCGATTCCGTCGCAGGAACACGCTGCACGCGATGGCCGCCAGATTCGAATTTCAAACGTCCATACACACCATCACCGCTAATTTTGGCGATGATCTCTTTATAACCGCCATGTTCACCCTCGCTGGCGCTCATGATTTCTACACGCCAGCGGCGGGCTTCGGCGTAGCGGCTGTACATACGGAACAGATCGCCAGCGAACAGCGCCGCTTCATCACCACCAGTTCCGGCACGCACTTCAAGGAAGGCGTTACGTTCGTCATCGGGATCTTTTGGCAGCAAAAGAACCTGTAACTGTTGCTCCAGTTGCTCGCTTTTTTCTTTAGCTTCACGCAGCTCATCCTGCGCCATCTCGCGCATTTCCGGATCGTCAAGCATCATCTGCGCGGTTTCAATATCTTCCTGAACCTGTTGCCAGTCGGTGAAACAGCGCGAAACATCACTTAACTGCGCATATTCACGTGATAATGCGCGAAAACGTTCCTGGTCGGCGATGGTTTGCGCATCACCCAGCAGTGCCTGAACTTCTTCATGGCGTTCATGCAGGGCTTCCAGTTTGGCAACGATAGAAGGCTTCATAGGCGTAAATGCACCCTGTAAAAAAGAAAATGATGTACTGCTACTCCAGCCCGAGGCTGTCGCGCAGAATATTCAGGCGTTCGTTATCCCCGTCACGGGCGGCCTGTTGAAGTGATTTCGTTGGCGCATGGATCAGGCGGTTAGTCAGTTTCCATGCCAGATCCTGCATTATGGCTTGCGCGTCGCCGCCCTGTTCCAGGGCAGCTAACGCTTTGGCGGTTAACTCATCGCGAACTTGTTCAGCCTGGCTGCGATAATCGCGAATGGTTTCGCTGGCGCTTTGTGCGCGTAGCCACGCCATAAATTCGCTGGTTTCCTGAGCAACGATAGTTTCCGCCTCAACTGCGGCGGCTTTACGTTGCGCCAGGTTGTGCGAAATAATGCTTTGCAGATCATCAACGCTGTAAAGGTAGGCATTCGCCAGTTTGCCAACTTCTGGCTCAACATCGCGTGGAACGGCAATATCGACCAGCAGCATCGGTTGGTTGCGACGACTTTTTAATGCGCGCTCCACCATGCCTTTACCGATAATCGGCAACGGGCTAGCGGTGGAACTGATGATGATATCGGCTTCACACAGACGCTCGTCGATATCGCTCAGGGCAATCACTTCCGCGCCGACTTCATCTGCCAGAATTTGGGCACGTTCGCGAGTACGGTTGGCGATAATCATCTTCTGTACTTTGTGTTCGCGCAGATGACGTGCCACCAGCTCGATGGTTTCGCCCGCGCCAACCAGCAATACGGTCACCGTAGAGAGCGATTCAAAGATCTGCCGCGCCAGCGTACAAGCCGCAAATGCAACAGATACTGCACTGGCGCCAATATCCGTTTCAGTGCGAACGCGTTTCGCCACGGAGAAAGATTTCTGGAACATACGCTCCAGTTCGCTGGCCTTCATATGGCCTTTTTGCGAATCGGCAAAGGCTTTTTTTACCTGGCCGAGGATTTGCGGCTCGCCCAATACCAATGAGTCCAGGCCACTGGCAACACGCATTAAATGGCTGACTGCGTCGTTATCCTGATGCCAATAGAGGCTATTACGCAGATCTTCTTCGTTGAGATTATGGTAATCGCACAACCAGCGAATGAGCGCCTCTTGCAGGTTATCCTGCTCTTCAACGCTAAGATAAAGTTCTGTGCGGTTACACGTCGACAGCACCACGCCGCCCTGCACCATCGGCTGCGCAAGCAGGCTGTCCAGCGCCTGATCGAGCTTATCCGGCGAAAACGATACACGTTCTCGCAGCGATACAGGTGCCGTTTTATGGTTGATACCGAGTGCTAAAAGGGTCATGTCTGCGGGAAATAATACCAACGTTGATATGGTTAGTCTACTCGCATCATACAGGATGCGCGGGATCAATAAAAGAGAGCGCCCCCTTTTGGAGTAATTGCCTAAACCCGTTAGATTCTGGCAATTAAGACAACTTGAACATAGACGATGGCTGACGGTAACGCTAGCATTAAGGGTTATAACTGCAACGTATCTCAAGGACTTGTCATTATTATGCCCCTGCCCGATTTTCGCTTTATCCGCCTGCTACCGCTGGCTGCTCTCGTGCTCACGGCCTGTTCCGTTACGACGCCGAAAGGTCCGGGCAAAAGCCCGGATTCGCCACAGTGGCGTCAGCATCAGCAAGACGTGCGCAACCTGAATCAGTACCAGACACGCGGTGCGTTTGCCTATATTTCTGACCAACAAAAAGTGTATGCCCGTTTCTTCTGGCAGCAAACTGGCCAGGATCGCTACCGTCTGCTGCTGACTAACCCATTGGGCAGCACTGAGCTGGAGTTGAATGCCCAGCCGGGTAATGTGCAGTTAGTGGACAATAAAGGCCAGCGTTACACCGCCGATGACGCCGAAGAGATGATTGGCAAATTGACCGGAATGCCGATTCCGCTCAACAGTTTGCGCCAGTGGATTTTAGGTTTGCCAGGTGATGCAACCGACTACAAACTGGACGACCAGTACCGCCTGAGCGAAATTACCTATAGTCAGAACGGTAAAAAATGGAAAGTGGTATACGGCGGTTATGACACTAAAACGCAACCTGCGATGCCTGCCAATATGGAACTCACCGAAGGCGGTCAGCGCATCAAGTTAAAAATGGATAACTGGATAGTGAAATAATGCGGACTCAGTGGCCCTCTCCGGCAAAGCTTAATCTGTTTTTATACATTACCGGTCAGCGTGCGGACGGCTACCACACGCTGCAAACGCTGTTTCAGTTTCTGGATTACGGCGACACTATCAGCATTGAACTTCGCAACGATGGGGAAATCCGCCTGTTAACGCCAGTTGAAGGTGTGGAACACGAAGATAACCTGATTGTTCGCGCGGCACGGTTGTTGATGAAAGCAGCCGCCGCCAGTGGGCGTCTTCCGAAAGGAAGTGGTGCAGATATCAGCATTGACAAGCGTTTGCCTATGGGTGGTGGTCTGGGCGGTGGTTCATCCAATGCCGCAACAGTTCTGGTAGCTTTAAATCATCTGTGGCAATGCGGACTGAGTGTTGATGAGTTGGCAGAAATCGGTCTGACGCTGGGCGCAGATGTTCCGGTTTTTGTCCGTGGTCATGCTGCTTTTGCCGAAGGGGTCGGCGAAATATTAACGCCGGTGAATCCACCAGAGAAATGGTATCTGATTGCGCACCCTGGCGTGAGTATTCCTACACCAATGATTTTTAAAGATCCCGAACTCCCGCGCAACACGGCGAAAAGGTCAATAGAAACGTTGCTAAAATGTGAATTCAGCAATGATTGCGAGGTTATCGCAAGAAAACGTTTTCGCGAGGTTGATGCGGTGCTTTCCTGGCTGTTAGAATACGCCCCGTCGCGCCTGACTGGGACAGGGGCCTGTGTCTTTGCTGAATTTGATACAGAGTCTGAAGCCCGCCAGGTGCTAGAGCAAGCCCCGGAATGGCTCAATGGCTTTGTGGCGAAAGGTGTCAATCTTTCCCCATTGCACAGAGCCATGCTTTAAGCCGGGCAAGCTGAGTTTCGGTGACAACGTCACCTTGTTCCAGACGTTGCATCGCGCTCTTTAATACACCGCCTGGAAAGAATATTGCCTGGCCCGCACAGTTTTCGGCAGATTCTTTCCACCAATGGACGCATGCCTGAGGTTCTTCTCGTGCCTGATATGAAGCTTTTTGCTGGTAACGCCACCCCGGAACTAGCACAACGTATTGCCAACCGCCTGTACACTTCACTCGGCGACGCCGCTGTAGGTCGCTTTAGCGACGGCGAAGTCAGCGTACAAATTAACGAAAATGTACGCGGTGGTGATATTTTCATCATCCAGTCCACTTGTGCCCCTACTAACGACAACCTGATGGAATTAGTCGTGATGGTTGATGCCCTGCGTCGTGCTTCCGCAGGTCGTATCACCGCTGTTATCCCCTACTTTGGCTATGCGCGCCAGGACCGTCGCGTCCGTTCCGCTCGTGTACCAATCACTGCGAAAGTGGTTGCAGACTTCCTCTCCAGCGTCGGTGTTGACCGTGTGCTGACAGTGGATCTGCACGCTGAACAGATTCAGGGTTTCTTCGACGTTCCGGTTGATAACGTATTTGGTAGCCCGATCCTGCTGGAAGACATGCTGCAGCTGAATCTGGATAACCCGATTGTGGTTTCCCCGGACATCGGCGGCGTTGTGCGTGCCCGCGCTATCGCTAAGCTGCTGAACGATACCGATATGGCAATCATCGACAAACGTCGTCCGCGTGCGAACGTTTCCCAGGTGATGCATATCATCGGTGACGTTGCAGGTCGTGACTGCGTACTGGTCGATGATATGATCGACACTGGCGGTACGCTGTGTAAAGCTGCTGAAGCTCTGAAAGAACGTGGTGCTAAGCGTGTATTTGCGTACGCGACTCACCCGATCTTCTCTGGCAACGCGGCGAACAACCTGCGTAACTCTGTAATTGATGAAGTCGTTGTCTGCGATACCATTCCGCTGAGCGATGAAATCAAATCACTGCCGAACGTGCGTACTCTGACCCTGTCAGGTATGCTGGCCGAAGCGATTCGTCGTATCAGCAACGAAGAATCGATCTCTGCCATGTTCGAACATTAATCGAACCCGGCTCAAAGACCCGCTGCGGCGGGTTTTTTTGTCTGTAATATCCATTTGTATGACCTATGCCTCCTTCACCTGCCATTTAGTTGACAGATGATGCGCTCACGGATGAAACATTATTGTGAACAAAATATTTTCCTCACATGTGATGCCTTTCCGCGCTCTGATCGACGCTTGCTGGAAAGAAAAATACACTGCCGCACGGTTTACCCGTGACCTGATTGCCGGGATAACCGTTGGGATTATTGCTATTCCTCTGGCGATGGCGTTGGCAATTGGCAGTGGTGTGGCTCCTCAATACGGTTTATATACCGCTGCCGTTGCGGGGATTGTCATAGCTCTGACGGGTGGGTCGCGCTTTAGCGTTTCCGGTCCGACTGCAGCATTTGTAGTAATTCTCTATCCCGTTTCGCAACAGTTTGGACTGGCAGGCCTGCTGGTTGCGACGTTGTTGTCGGGGATCTTTTTGATCCTGATGGGTCTGGCGCGCTTTGGTCGTCTGATTGAATATATTCCGGTTTCCGTCACCTTAGGTTTTACCTCGGGTATCGGGATCACCATCGGTACCATGCAGATTAAAGATTTTCTCGGTCTGCAAATGGCTCATGTCCCGGAACATTATCTACAAAAAGTCGGCGCATTATTTATGGCGCTGCCGACCATTAATGTGGGTGATGCTGCGATTGGTATCGTGACACTGGGCATTCTGATTTTCTGGCCACGTTTGGGTATTCGTTTACCTGGTCACCTTCCGGCCTTGCTGGCTGGTTGCGCGGTGATGGGGATTGTTAACCTGCTTGGCGGACATGTTGCTACCATCGGGTCGCAATTCCACTACGTTCTGGCCGATGGTTCTCAGGGTAACGGTATTCCGCAACTGCTGCCGCAACTGGTGCTGCCGTGGGACCTGCCTAATTCAGAATTCACACTAACCTGGGATTCTATTCGCACTCTGCTGCCTGCGGCATTCTCAATGGCAATGCTCGGGGCAATCGAATCTCTGCTCTGCGCCGTCGTACTGGATGGTATGACCGGGACTAAGCACAAGGCGAATAGTGAACTGGTCGGTCAGGGGCTGGGGAATATCATCGCTCCATTCTTTGGTGGTATTACCGCTACTGCTGCCATCGCACGTTCTGCCGCTAACGTCCGTGCTGGGGCAACTTCCCCTATCTCGGCGGTGATCCACTCTATTCTGGTTATTCTCGCCCTGCTGGTACTGGCACCACTGCTCTCCTGGCTGCCGCTTTCCGCCATGGCGGCCCTGCTGTTGATGGTGGCGTGGAACATGAGTGAAGCGCACAAAGTGGTCGACTTGCTGCGTCATGCGCCGAAAGATGACATCATCGTCATGCTGCTGTGTATGTCACTGACCGTGCTGTTTGATATGGTTATTGCCATCAGCGTGGGGATTGTTCTGGCATCGTTGCTGTTTATGCGCCGTATCGCCCGTATGACTCGTCTGGCGCCGGTGGCAGTAGACGTTCCTGATGATGTGCTGGTCTTGCGTGTTATTGGCCCGCTGTTTTTCGCGGCGGCTGAAGGTCTGTTCACCGACCTGGAATCACGTCTGGAAGGAAAACGGATTGTTATTCTGAAGTGGGATGCCGTTCCGGTGCTTGATGCCGGTGGTCTTGATGCGTTCCAGCGTTTTGTGAAGCGCCTGCCTGAAGGGTGTGAACTGCGCGTGTGTAACGTGGAATTCCAGCCTCTGCGTACAATGGCCCGATCCGGTATTCAACCGATTCCGGGACGTCTGGCGTTCTTCCCGAATCGCAGCGCAGCGATGGCTGATCTGTAAGAAAGGCATTAAATTGACCAGTCAGCGCAAACTGACTGGTCAGCAAACTACTTTAGTTGTTAGCTATGACGGCGATTATCGCTACGGCGGCAACGTTTGTCATAGTGGCGAACCCACCAGTAACGGTCGCACACCTGTTCATGCCCGCCAACACGGGCTCCCGCCAGCCAGAGAATGGCACCGACGAAAATACTCAGCACTGCACCGTGTGCGAAATACTGGGGCATATCAAACTGTGGTAATTGGTTGAGGATTGAATACCCCACGCCGACCACCATCACCACCAGACCCAACCCCATAAGCACGTTACCGAGTAACGAAGCGTTTTTGCGTTTCATGTGTCACCTCCGGAACTTTCTGGGTTGTAACAGGGAATACCCCTCTTCCTTATGTGTAAAGTATAGACAACACCCTGTGGCTTATGTGCGGGCGTGATCACAATTACAACCCTTATTTCAACAAAACTTTACAAATAACCGTCTGAACACCTTGACTTTCTAATAGTCGATACTGGCAATTATTATGTTATCTGCGTTTAACACGCTGTTTTTTGTCAAGCGGGGCCGCAACCAGTAAACTACGCGCCAGTTATGTACTCACTCAGGACAAAAAAACGTGACGATTAAATTGATTGTCGGCCTGGCGAACCCCGGCGCTGAATACGCCGCAACGCGACATAATGCTGGCGCCTGGTTCGTTGACTTACTGGCGGAGCGTTTACGCGCTCCCCTGCGCGAAGAGGCTAAATTCTTTGGTTATACCTCGCGAGTTACCCTCGGAGGCGAAGATGTCCGCCTGTTAGTCCCGACTACATTTATGAATCTCAGCGGCAAAGCCGTCGCAGCGATGGCCAGTTTTTTCCGCATTAATCCGGACGAAATTCTGGTTGCTCACGACGAACTGGATCTGCCTCCGGGCGTCGCCAAATTTAAATTGGGCGGTGGCCACGGTGGTCACAATGGACTGAAAGACATCATCAGTAAATTGGGTAATAACCCTAACTTTCACCGTTTACGCATAGGAATCGGTCATCCGGGCGATAAAAACAAAGTTGTCGGGTTTGTGTTAGGCAAACCACCTGTTAGTGAACAGAAGTTAATTGATGAAGCCATCGACGAAGCGGCGCGTTGTACTGAAATGTGGTTTACAGATGGTTTGACCAAAGCAACGAACCGATTGCACGCCTTTAAAGCGCAATAAGTCGTTGTCTGCGGCATTTTTGCCGAGTGCCGTGTATAATAGGCAAAGTTATTTCCATTTCTGCAATCTGTTTGTGATAACAGGTTGATTATTAAGATATTAAGGTGATTTAAATCATGGGATTCAAATGCGGTATCGTCGGTTTGCCCAACGTCGGGAAATCTACCCTGTTCAACGCGCTGACCAAAGCCGGTATTGAAGCGGCCAACTTTCCATTCTGTACCATCGAGCCGAACACGGGCGTCGTACCAATGCCTGACCCTCGCCTGGATCAACTGGCTGAAATCGTAAAACCGCAGCGTACGCTTCCCACGACCATGGAATTTGTCGATATCGCCGGTCTGGTAAAAGGCGCGTCGAAAGGTGAAGGTCTGGGTAACCAGTTCCTGACCAACATTCGTGAAACCGAAGCGATCGGCCACGTTGTTCGCTGCTTTGAGAATGACAATATCATTCACGTTTCCGGCAAAGTTAACCCGGCGGACGATATTGAAGTTATCAATACCGAACTGGCGCTGGCGGATCTCGACACCTGCGAACGTGCGATTCACCGCGTACAGAAGAAAGCCAAAGGTGGCGATAAAGACGCGAAAGCCGAGCTGGCGGTACTGGAAAAATGCCTGCCACAGCTGGAAAACGCAGGCATGCTGCGCGCGCTGGATTTAAGCGCTGAAGAGAAAGCGGCGATTCGTTACCTGAGCTTCCTGACGCTGAAACCAACGATGTACATCGCCAACGTCAACGAAGACGGTTTTGAAAACAACCCGTATCTTGACCAGGTGCGTGAAATCGCGGCGAAAGAAGGTTCTGTTGTGGTTCCGGTTTGTGCTGCTGTTGAAGCTGACATTGCCGAACTGGACGACGAAGAACGTGACGAGTTTATGCAGGAACTGGGGCTGGAAGAACCGGGCCTGAACCGTGTGATCCGTGCCGGTTATAAACTGCTGAACCTGCAAACTTACTTCACCGCTGGGGTGAAAGAAGTGCGCGCATGGACCATTCCGGTTGGTGCAACTGCACCACAGGCTGCTGGCAAAATCCACACCGATTTTGAAAAAGGCTTTATCCGCGCACAAACCATCTCGTTTGAGGACTTCATCACTTACAAAGGTGAACAAGGTGCGAAAGAAGCGGGCAAAATGCGTGCAGAAGGTAAAGACTACATCGTTAAAGATGGCGATGTGATGAACTTCCTGTTCAACGTCTAATTCCGCGTAATATCCTGGCGGTTAATAACGAGCCATTATGTGAGTCGCACATAATGGCTTTTTTACGCCTGCTACGCTGCTTCTTTCAATTCTGAGTTACCGAAACCCATAATCAGACTCCTGGCAATATTAACAATGCGGCTTTTATGTGATAACAATCACAGTGCATTAACCGTTCAAGAGTTTGTCATGAAAAAAACATTTACCTTCAGTCTGTTAGCAATTGTCTTTGCGAGCCTGTTAAGTGCTTGTGTTCCTCACCATCATCACCGCCACAACGATGGCCCGCGAGGTCCTGCGGCTTCCGGTAAGCCAATGCCACCTTCAAATGGTGGGCCAAATCATGGCAGTCATGGTCGCTATTAATTAGCAAGTCATACGCGGGAGAGTGCCTACTTTCCCGCTATCCACGGCGCTTAAACTGACTCGCATCAATGCCGTATTGCTTCATTTTTCGCCACAGCGTAGTGCGACCAATCCCGAGTAAAACCGACATTTCCTGAATACGTCCGCCAGTAACCTGGGCCGCGTTAATAATCGCTTCTTTTTCAACTTCCGCGAATGACAGACTGGTAGAAAGGCGTGTAGCGCTGGCATCATCTGTCGCCTGTTCAGTAAACAGGTGTTCCGGCAAATCACTGACACGAATGCGTCCGTTTTCGCTACTCAGCGCAAGATTCTCGATGACGCTGTAAAGTTCAAAATCATTGCCAGGCCATGCGCAAGAAACCAGGCGAGTAAGCGCATCGTCATCAATTTTCAGACGCGTAGAGAAGCGTTTTTCAAGACTGCGTAATTTGTTATTCACCAGCGCCGGAATACTGTCGCGCCGCATCCGCAAAGGAGGGATGGTAATTTCAAATGCATGAAGCGCGTAATAAAGCTGGCGACTAAAGCGATTCTGCTCCACCAGCATCGCCAGATCCGCTGTTGTAGTGGCAATCACTTTGACATCAATGGGTATTAAACGCCGCGCATCCAGTCTTGTGATGACGCCTTGTTTGATGACCTGGAGCAACGCAGACTGTAACTCTGCCGCCAGATATTCAATCTTTTCAAGGAACAACGTGCCGCCATGTGCCAGTTCCAGCCGACTCAGACGACCATTTTCATTCTCCGTGCGATCGCCACCAATAAATTCTTCCGCCAGCGCCGCATCGCCATATAACTCGCAATTAACCGCGATATAGGGACCCGCCGCACGCTCGCTTTCATTGTGAATGGCCTGGCTTAACAGTGCTTTGCCAACGCCTTCTTCTCCACAGAGTAGCACCGGGAAACTGCTGCGCGCCGCCTGGCGGCCAAAATGGATCAACCGGCGGGTTTGCGGATCGTCCTGTGGCATATGAGCAAAGGTATGGCTGACTTTTCCTAATTGACTGGTCATCAACTGCCGCATCTGTTCTACCGGATGGAGCAACAGAATAAAGCTGGTCCCTTGCGTTTCAATTATCGGTTTAAGGGTAATGACCGCATCAATAAACTGGTGCTGACTTTCAAAAGTCGCTTCCACATGTTTGAGGGGATGAGCTTGCTTTATTGCCTGTTGCAATACGGTTGGTAGCGTTAATAGCTCAGTGATCGCCCTTCCCTGACTTGCCGTCGCGTCCAGACACAAAACACGCGCCGCCTGGGCATTGATAAATTGCAAATTACCCTGCTCATCCCAGCTAATCACGCCATCGTCCATACTTTCCAGCAAGGCGTTAAGCTGATTTAAATGCCGGTTTGTTTCAGCCAGTAAACTGTCTGTCAGCAGTAAATTTCCTACCTCGCGCGCAATTGCCAGCGTCAACGGCAAATCGGCTGCGGTGGTTTGCTCAACCGGACATGCCAGCGCTATCGTTCCCGTTAATCGGCCCTTGCTGTCAAACAGTGGCGTTGCGCAAAATGCCCAATCCCATAGCGCCTGCTTGAAATGTTGATCGGCCATCGTTTTCACTGCCTGACCGGAGATAGCCGCTAACGATAGCGCACAAGTACCAATAATTCCCTCTGCGCAATACGTGCCGTCATTGAATCCCAGGACACTAAGCTGGTGCAACGTTTGCGGATCGCCATAACGACTAAGGATGCAGGCGGTTTCATCAAGGATGAACAGTCCGCACGCCCGCGATTCCATATATTCCCAGGCATCTTCCAGTGCCGCTTGCCCGAGAGCAAGCATCGCTTCCTTACGCCGATAGATAGAAGCAAATGTCACGCCCCGAGCCTGATGCGGTACGCTCCATGACTCCCGTTTCATCAGCTTGCGGCATCGCTCCCAGGATGCTGCTATCAAGGGAGATACGCTCTGTTGCTGGTTGTTAAAACCGTCATTCATATTTGCTGCCCTTATGACAAAAAGGTGTTCCGCATCGCAAATTTACTTATCCAGATTCGGCATTGTTCCGTTATGGAACATTTATTAAAGCATATGTTTCATTATGAAACATAATTTGGGTTAATTTTCTTTTCCCTTCCCTGATGCACAATGGATTTACCGGCAGTCAGTGGTCGCCGTGTCGTTGAACATCATCCATGCCCTACCCTAATTGCTGGAGCAAAATAATGAAAAAATTGATCAATGATGTGCAAGACGTACTGAACGAACAACTGGCGGGACTGGCGAAAGCGTATCCTTCGCTGGCACTGCATCAGGATCCGGTGTATGTCACCCGAGTCGATGCGCCAATTGCAGGAAAAGTGGCGTTATTGTCGGGCGGCGGCAGCGGACACGAACCCATGCACTGTGGTTATATTGGCCAAGGTATGCTCTCGGGGGCGTGTCCGGGCGAAATTTTCACCTCACCGACGCCCGATAAAATTTTTGAATGTGCCATGCAAATCGATGGTGGCGAAGGTGTACTGCTGATTATCAAAAATTATACCGGCGATATTCTTAACTTCGAGACAGCGACCGAATTACTGCACGATAGTGGCGTAAAAGTGACCACCGTGGTCATTGATGACGACGTTGCAGTAAAAGACAGTCTTTATACCGCCGGGCGGCGCGGCGTTGCCAATACAGTATTAATTGAAAAAATTGTTGGCGCAGCGGCAGAACGCGGCGACTCGCTGGAGGCTTGTGCACAACTGGGGCGTAAGTTGAACAATCAGGGCCACTCTATTGGTATCGCCCTCGGTGCCTGTACCGTTCCTGCTGCAGGCAAACCTTCTTTTACGCTGGCAGATAATGAAATGGAATTTGGTGTCGGCATTCATGGTGAGCCGGGTATTGACCGCCGCCCCTTCTCCTCTCTTGATCAAACTGTCGATGAAATGTTCGACACGCTGCTGCAAAATGGCACATACCACCGCACGCTGCGCTTCTGGGATTATCGACAAGGTAGCTGGCAGGAAGAGACGCAAACTAAACAACCGCTTCAGTCTGGCGATCGAGTGATTGCGCTGGTCAACAATCTTGGCGCGACACCGCTTTCTGAACTGTATGGCGTCTATAACCGCCTGACCACGCGTTGCCAGCAAGCTGGCTTGACTATCGAGCGCAATTTAATCGGCGCGTACTGCACCTCACTGGACATGACCGGTTTTTCCATCACCTTACTGAAAGTTGATGACGAAACGCTGGCGTTATGGGACGCCCCGGTCCACACCCCGGCGCTTAACTGGGGTAAATAAGGAGATAACCATGTCACTGAGCAGAACTCAAATTGTTACCTGGCTCACTCGCTGTGGAGAAATTTTCAGCAAAGAGAGCGATTATCTTACCGGGCTGGATCGTGAAATCGGCGACGCTGACCACGGGCTAAATATGAATCGTGGCTTTAGCAAAGTGGTGGAAAAACTCCCTGCCATCGCGGATAAAGACATCGGTTTCATTCTCAAGAATACCGGCATGACGTTGCTTTCCAGCGTCGGCGGTGCCAGCGGCCCACTGTTCGGTACGTTCTTTATCCGTGCGGCACAGGCAACTCAGGCACGTCAAAGCCTGACGTTGATAGAGCTTTATCAGATGTTCCGTGATGGCGCAGACGGCGTAATCAGCCGGGGGAAAGCAGAACCCGGCGATAAAACCATGTGCGATGTCTGGGGGCCGGTGGTTGAGTCGTTACGCCAGTCCAGTGAGCAAAACCTTTCTGTTCCGGCGGCGCTCGAAGCCGCCAGTAGCGTCGCGGAATCCGCCGCACAAAGCACGATTACGATGCAAGCCCGCAAAGGCCGCGCCAGTTATCTCGGTGAACGCAGTATTGGTCACCAGGATCCTGGTGCAACCTCCGTGATGTTTATGATGCAAATGTTGGCGTTAGCCGCAAAAGAGTAAGGAATTGGTGATGGTAAACCTGGTCATAGTTTCACATAGCGCCCGACTGGGAGAAGGTGTCGGTGAATTAGCTCGCCAGATGTTAATGGGCGATAGTTGTAAAATCGCCATTGCCGCAGGAATTGACGATCCGCAGAATCCCATCGGTACAGATGCCGTCAAAGTGATGGAAGCCATCGAATCCGTTGCCGATGCCGACCATGTGTTGGTCATGATGGATATGGGTAGTGCGTTATTGAGTGCAGAAACCGCACTGGAATTGCTGGCGCCAGAGATCGCCGCGAGAGTACGTTTGTGCGCTGCACCGTTGGTCGAAGGAACGTTAGCAGCCGCCGTTAGCGCAGCCTCGGGAGCGGATATCGACAAAGTCATCCATGACGCCATGCATGCGCTGGAAGCCAAACGAGAACAACTGGGTTTACCATCATCCGCTACTGAAATCTCCGACATATGCCCCTCGCACGATGAAGAAGCCCGTTCTCTGGCAGTGGTGATTAAAAACCGTAACGGACTCCACGTCCGTCCAGCCTCCCGACTGGTCTATACCTTATCGACATTTAATGCAGACATGTTGTTGGAGAAAAACGGTAAGTGCGTAACACCGGAGAGTATTAACCAGATTGCGCTGTTACAAGTCCGCTGTAACGATACGCTGCGCCTGATTGCAAAAGGGCCAGAGGCTGAAGAGGCGTTAGCCGCTTTTCGCCAGTTGGCTGAAGATAACTTTGGTGAAATGGAAGAGATAGCACCGCCAACTCTGCGTCCAGTTCCGCCTGTCACAGGCAAAGCCTTTTATTATCAACCTGTTTTATGCACAGTACAGGCAAAATCATCACTGAGCGTGGAAGAAGAACAGGAACGGTTACGCCAGGCAATTGACTTCACGTTGTTAGATCTGATGACGTTAACGGCAAAGGCAGAAGCAAGCGGGCTCGACGATATCGCAGCAATTTTTTCCGGCCACCATACACTATTAGACGATCCTGAACTGCGGGTAGCGGCAAGCGAACTCCTTCAGCATGAACATTGCACGGCGGAGTATGCCTGGCAGCAGGTTCTTAAAGAACTTAGCCAGCAATACCAGCAGATTGATGATGAATATTTGCAGGCTCGCTATATTGATGTGGACGATCTTCTGCATCGCACCCTGCTCCACCTGACACAGACAAAAGAAGAACTCCCTCAGTTTAGCGCGCCGACCATTTTACTGGCGGAGAACATTTATCCCTCCACGGTACTTCAACTGGATCCGACAGTCGTTAAGGGCATCTGCCTTAGTGCCGGAAGTCCGGTATCCCACAGCGCTCTAATTGCCCGTGAACTGGGTATTGGCTGGATTTGTCAGCAGGGAGAGAAGCTGTATTCGATTCAACCTGAAGAGACGCTAACGCTGGATGTAAAAGCACAATGCTTCAGGCATCAGAGTTAAATTAGATTTGTCTGTCAGTTCGCAGAAAAAGATTTCAATCATGCTCTTACGGCGATCCTGAACTAAGGTTTTCTGATACTTGAATACCGTTTTGTTCGGTATCGCCAAAGGAGAATGATTGATGAAACCACTTGTCCCTCGTCGCTCGCAGAAAGTGGCGTTAATACCTGCTGCCGTATTATTGTGTGCCACCGCGCTATCTGCACAGGCAGAAGAAACACCGGTGACGCCACAATCGCCTGATATTTTGTTAGGCCCTCTGTTTAACGATGTGCAAAACGCCAAACTTTTTCCTGATCAAAAAACTTTTGCCGATGCCATTCCTAACAGCGATCCATTAATGATCCTCGCAGACTACCGGATGCAGCAGAATCAGAGCGGGTTCGATCTGCGCCATTTCGTTAACGTCAATTTCACCCTGCCGAAAGAGGGAGAAAAATATGTGCCTCCAAAGGGGCAGTCACTGCGCGAACACATTGACGGACTTTGGCCGGTGTTAACCCGTTCTACCGAAAGTACCGAACAATGGGATTCTCTGTTGCCGTTGCCGAAGCCCTATGTCGTGCCGGGAGGTCGTTTTCGCGAAGTGTATTACTGGGACAGTTACTTCACCATGCTGGGGCTTGCCGAAAGCGGTCACTGGGATAAAGTGGCGGACATGGTGGCAAACTTTGGTCATGAAATAGATACTTATGGGCATATTCCAAACGGTAACCGCAGCTATTATTTGAGCCGATCGCAGCCGCCCTTTTTTGCCTTGATGGTAGAGTTACTCGCGCAACATGAAGGTGACGACGCGTTGAAACAATATCTGCCGCAACTGCAAAAAGAGTACGCGTACTGGATGGACGGTATTGAAAACCTGCAGGCCGGGCAACAGGAAAAACGCGTTGTTAAACTCAAGGATGGCACTATTCTTAACCGCTATTGGGATGACCACGATACGCCACGTCCGGAGTCGTGGGTAGAAGATATTGCCACCGCCAAAAGTAATCCGAACCGCCCTGCCACTGAAATTTACCGCGATCTGCGTTCTGCCGCCGCGTCTGGCTGGGATTTCAGTTCACGCTGGATGGACAACCCGCAGCAGTTAAATACGTTACGCACCACCAGCATCGTACCGGTCGATCTCAATAGTCTGATGTATAAGATGGAGAAAATTCTCTCCCGCGCCAGTAAAGTCGCCGGGGATAACGCGATGGCCAGCCAATATGAAACGCTCGCCGATGCCCGTCAGAAAGGGATCGAAAAATACCTGTGGAACGATCAACATGGCTGGTATGCCGACTACGATCTGAAGAGCGATAAAGTACGCAATCAGTTAACTGCCGCCGCCCTGTTCCCGCTTTATGTCAATGCAGCGGCAAAAGATCGCGCGACCAAAATGGCTGCTGCCACTAAAACACATCTGTTGCAACCAGGCGGACTGAACACCACATCGGTTAAAAGTGGACAGCAATGGGATGCGCCAAATGGTTGGGCTCCCCTGCAATGGGTCGCGACAGAAGGGTTGCAAAACTACGGGCAGAACGAGGTGGCGATGGACATTAGCTGGCACTTCCTGACCAATGTTCAGCACACTTATGACCGGGAGAAGAAGCTGGTCGAGAAATATGATGTCAGTACCACCGGAACAGGTGGCGGCGGTGGCGAATACCCGTTGCAGGATGGCTTTGGCTGGACCAATGGCGTCACGCTGAAAATGCTCGATTTGATCTGCCCGAAAGAACAACCGTGTGACAACGTTCCGGCAACGCGTCCGACCGGTAAATCAACCACACAGCCGGTTAAACAAAAAGAAGCGGAACCTACGTCTTAACTTTGCTGTATATCGGGCAATGCCATTGCGCGCATAAAATTGGCATTGCTCTTTTTTTCCACGAAAAACCAAACATCGATTATTATACGATCTATGTCTTAATTTTCTTATATCAGAGAAGATATTAATTTTACATTATCAATTTATTAATCATTACTCTTCTATTTATATTTTTCGCCACTCACGCATTCTCCCTGACAATTTTCTTGTTGAACAAAGCGTTGTTTAGCAAATAAGCAGATCATTCTGTTTCTTTAGACAAATCTTGACATCAAACATGATCTTTATCGATATATATGTAAATATATAGCGGTTTTAATTGTCAGGATATTACTTATGTCACTAACCAGACGGATGTTTACGCAGGCTCTTGCGTCTACCTTGTTCCTGCATCATCTGCCGTCCTTTGCACAATCAGTTAAATTCTGGGCCTCATTGACGCTTCCTGAAGCCAAAAAAATTACGCGTATTGTCAGTGCCGGTGCGCCTGCCGATCTGCTTTTGCTGGCTGTCGCGCCAGAAAAACTGGTCGGTTTTTCTTCTTTTGACTTTGCTCGCGAGGCGGCAATTCCATTAACTCCGGCAATACGTCATTTACCTAAACTTGGACGACTCGCCGGGCGTGCCAGTTCGCTTTCAATGGAAGGGCTTATGGCATTGCAGCCCGATTTGGTCGTTGATTGCGGCAATACGGATGAAACCTGGCTCTCCCAGGCACGGCAGGTTAGCGAACAGACACAAATCCCCTGGTTATTGCTTAATGGGAAACTGGAGCAATCGGCAGAACAGTTAACAACGCTGGGCAAAACATTAGGCGAAGAGCACCGCACCGCAGAACAAGCCAATCTCGCCAGCCGCTTCGTCGGTGAAGCTCAGGCATTCTCCACCTCACCCGCAGCTAACCTCCGCTTTTATGCTGCGCGCGGTCCCCGAGGGCTGGAAACGGGCTTACAGGGTTCGTTGCATACCGAGGCGGCGGAATTATTAGGTTTGCACAACGTCGCGCAAATCGCCGATCGCCACGGCCTGGCACAGGTTTCCATGGAAAATCTACTGCGCTGGCAGCCGGATATTATTCTGGTTCAGGATGCTGTGACTGCAAACTTTATCCGTAACGATCCTCTCTGGCAGGGCGTAAAAGCCGTTGCGGAACATCGCATCTTGTTTTTGAGTGGCTTGCCTTTCGGCTGGCTGGATGCCCCGCCGGGAATCAACCGTCTTCTGGGATTGCGCAGACTCCACGCCTGGCTGGATCCCGCAGTCAACAGCCAGTTTAAAAACGATATGCAACGTTACGCTCAACTGTTCTGGCATTGCCCATTAAGTGACGCCGACTATCAAAAAATGGTGGCGAGCTAATGAGAACCGCGAACGGATGTATTCTGCTGCTGGCAGCTATCAGTATCACTTTTGCCGCTGTAAATGGGGCTTATCATCTCGATATGCAGCAACTGCTGGCGCTAATTCTTCGTCAAGAAGATATTCCTGTGCAGGAACAAATTGTCTTCTGGCAAATCCGCGTGCCGCGCATTCTGGCGGCGTTGTTACTGGGCGCTGCGCTGGCAGGCGCCGGAACCACCTATCAGGGGATGTTTCGTAATCCCTTAGTTTCACCGGATATTTTAGGCGTCTCCGCCGGTGCCGGACTTGGTGCCTGCGCTGCAATCCTGTGGGGATTATCGATAGCTTACATCCAACTCTATGCATTTTTCGGCGGTCTGCTGGTGGTCGCAGGCGTCTGGCTGATTACATGTCGGGTGACTCGTCACGATCCGGTGCTCACGCTGGTGCTGGTCGGCATTGCGTTAGGAACGCTGTGTGGAGCGGGGATATCGCTAATTAAAACGCTGGCCGATCCCTATACCCAGTTGCCCTCGATTACCTTCTGGCTACTCGGTGGCCTGTCTACGGTGACCTTACGCGACCTTTACTACGCGGCACCGCTCATTCTGGCTGGCTCTGTTCCTCTGCTATTCCTCCGCTGGCGCATGAATTTACTCACGCTTTCTGATGACGAAGCCCGCTCGCTGGGGCTGAATGTTGCACGTCTGCGATTAGGATTGATTGTCTGCGCCACACTAATCACCGCCAGCACGGTAGCAATAGCGGGCATTATTGGTTGGGTTGGTCTGGTCGTTCCGCACATTGCTCGCTTGTTGACCGGTCATAACCATCAGCAACAGTTGCCCATGGCAATGTGTACTGGCGCGATTCTGCTCCTGCTTACCGATACGCTGGCGCGCAGCATTGGGACAACAGAAATCCCGCTCGGCATTCTGACCGCTTTTGTTGGCGCACCGTTTTTCCTGCTTTTGTTGTTACGCGGAGGTCGCCAGTGACTTTGCTTGCCGTCCGTCATGCGTCTCTGGGTTACTCCCGCCATCCGGTGCTAAGTGACGTTTCCTTCGCCCTGTCACAAGGAACAATTTGTTGTCTGCTTGGCGCCAATGGTTGCGGCAAAACCACACTCATGCGCTCCATTCTTGGCGTTATTCCGTTATTAAAGGGCGAGATCTTACTGGATAGCATCCCTGTTCATACACTTAGCCATCGCCAGCGCGCGCAAGCAATTGCCTGGGTACCGCAGGCGCACGACGGTATTTTTGCTTTCAGTGTGCTGGATATGGTGTTGATGGGCCTGGCCCCCACCATGGGCGCTTTTTCCGTTCCCGGTAGGCAAGAACGCCTGAAAGCAACGGAACAACTGGAAAAGCTGGGTATTTTGCATCTGGCGACAAGACGCTGGAATACCCTTAGCGGTGGTGAACGCCAGCTGGCTTTAATCGCCCGTGCACTCGTCCAACAACCGCGCTTGTTGTTACTGGATGAGCCCGCCTCCAGCCTCGATTTCGGTCATCAGATCCAACTTCTGGACACGCTGGCGCAGCTAAAAAATAACGGCATGACAATGTTAATGTCGACTCACCATCCGCTCCATGCCAACGCCATTGCCGACAGCATTATCCAGGTAGAGCCAGATGGACGAGTAACACAAGGCTTACCGACCGAACAGTTAACAACGAACAAACTGGCGGCCCTGTATCGGGTTTCTGCCGACCAAATTCATCATCACCTCTCTGCAATTAGCCGCTAAGGAACAATCATGCTCATTGATGATATTGATTTTGCAGACCTTTATCTGCAGCAACTCAAACTAGCTCACCGCACAGAAAAAACGCCCGATCACTGGGATCAACGGGCGGAGAAAATGGCTGAAAATTGTGCCTCGCCAACGGACAGCTACCTGCAACAACTGATCGCTAAAATTGACCTGCAAGGCGCGCAGACCTTATTCGATATGGGCTGCGGACCAGGCACCGTATCGCTGGCGCTGGCTGACAAACTCACTACGATTTATGGCGTTGATTACAGTCAGGGGATGCTGAACGTTGCCGCCCGCCGCGCCGCCGCGCTGAAGGCAGACAATGTCCACTGGATCCAGCGCGCCTGGGAAGAGGACTGGAGTGACCTGCCACGCTGCGATATTGCCGTGGCTTCCCGATCCACACTGGTGGCTGATATGCGCCAGGCAATGAGCAAACTGAATAATCAGGCACGGCTGCGCGTCTACACCACCCATCTGGTCAGCACCTCGTTCGTCTCCCCGGCCATTCAGCGGGCGGCAGGTCGGGAAGTGATCGAATTACCCAACTATATCTTTGCGCTCAACGTCCTGTATCAAATGGGAATTTATGCTCACGTCGATTTTATCCGTGGACAAAATTGCCAACAGGATAACAGCACCTGGGAACGTTTTGAGCAGAACGTCAGCTGGAGTCTTGGCGCGCTTAACGACGATGAGCGTGAACGGTTATATCGCTGGTATCAACAACAAGATGCTCGTGCCCTCGCCCCTGCCAGCCGCGACTGGGCGCTCATCTGGTGGGATAGCGTGCCGCCGGAGGCACTGCGATGATCTTCATTTCTCAGGCACAAATCGATGCGTTACTTCTGGAAGATATCCAGGGCGGTGACCTGACCACGCGGGCATTAAATATTGGACACCAGCCTGGCTATATTGCGTTTTTTCACCGCCAGGGCGGCTGCGTCAGCGGCGTTTCTGTCGCGTGTAAGATGTTAACCACGCTGGGGTTAACCATTGATGACGCGGTCAGCGACGGTTCACAAGCGGATGCAGGTCAGCGGCTGATCCATGCCCACGGCGACGCTGCTGCGCTTCATCAGGGATGGAAAGCGGTCCAGAACGTACTGGAGTGGAGTTGCGGCGTCTCAGATTATCTCGCTCAAATGCTGGCGTTGCTTCGTGAACGTTATCCTGACGGCAATATCGCCTGCACCCGAAAAGCTATCCCTGGAACCCGGTTGCTGGCAACACAAGCTGTCATTGCCGCTGGCGGGCTGATTCACCGTGCCGGATGTGCGGAAACTATATTATTGTTCGCCAACCACCGTCATTTTCTTGCTGACAATCAGGACTGGTCGGGCGCAATCGCCCAGTTACGTCGCCACGCCCCCGAGAAGAAAATTGTTGTTGAAGCCGACACGTCTGAAGAGGCTATCGCCGCGTTACGTGCGCAACCAGACGAACTTCAGCTCGACAAATTTAGTCCGCAGCAGGCAACTGAAATTGCGCAAATAGCGCCGTCGCTGGCTCCCCACTGCACGCTGGCTCTGACCGGCGGAATTAATCTGACGACACTCAAAAATTACCTCGACTGCGGCATTCGCCTTTTTATTACTTCCGCGCCTTATTACGCGGCACCGGCTGACATCAAAGTCAGTCTGCAACCCGCAGCCTCTTTTTAATTCTTTGTTAAACGGAATTTATTCTATGAGACTCAAAAAACGTTATCTCTGCACAGCACTATCACTTGCCTTTACCCAGCAGGCCGTAGCGGCTCAGGAGAGCGACACGCTGACCGTATGGTCCAGTCCGGTATCATCGACGACGACCACCGTTCTCGATCACCCCACCATGAAGGCCCTGGATAAGCAGAATGTCGCTCAGGCATTAAGCGTCGTCCCTGGCGTAGTGCTGCAAAAGTCAGGCAGCCGCAACGAAGAACAGGTCAAAGTTCGTGGTTTTGATAGCCGTCAGGTACCGGTCTATTTCGACGGCGTGCCGATTTATGTTCCCTATGACGGCAACCTCGATCTGGCGCGGATTCTGACCAACAATCTGGGCGCGGTCGAAGTTTCCAAAGGGTATTCGTCGCTGCTTCAGGGGCCTAATCAGATGGGCGGTGCCATTAATATCACCACCCAGAAGCCAACGAAACCTCTGGAAGCAAATCTGGGATATCGCCAGGGATGGAGCCGTAGCCAGGACAATGCCTACGATATGCATGCTTCATTTGCCGCCAGCAGCGATCTGGGGTATTTGCAAGTCAGCGGTAGCCAGCTAAAGCAGGATTTTCTCGGCCTGCCGCATGGTGTAAATAACGATATTGCAGGCAAACACGGCAAGATGATTAACTCATCGGCTGATGATAAACGCGGCATTGTGAAGCTCGGTTTTACACCGCGTGAAAACGATGAATACACACTGACTTACATTAAGCAGGATGGTGAAAAAGATAACCCGCCATACAGCGGAAACAGTGGTCAGAAATCACGCTACTGGCAGTGGCCGGAGTATGATAAAGAAAGTTTTTACTATCAGGGAACGACCCAGCTAAACGAGCGTTTTACTTTGAAAAGTCGGCTGTATCGCGACACCTTTGAAAATACGCTAATGATGTACAACTCGCTGGCTGATTTGAAAAATAAAAAAGGCAGCTACAGCCATTATTCCGATTACAGCGACGGTGCCGGGTTACAACTGGCAGCCGATGTGCGTGAAAACGATCTGCTGTCGTTTGCCGTTAACTGGAAAGATGACGTACACCGGGAAAAAGGTGCGCCGCACGCCGCTTACGATCGCTATGAAGATCGCACCTGGTCGCTCGCCAGTGAATATCAATGGGCTGCCGCCGATAATGTCGATGTCGTGGCTGGAATCAGCTATGACTGGCGCGATAGCGTAGAAGCGAAAAAACATGAGAACGATGGCAGCATCACCCATTATGACGACAACAATCAGTCAGCTTTTAACTGGCAGGTGATGGGGAAATACCACTTTGCCAATGAAGACACGCTGGCGCTTTCGTACTATGACCGCACACGCTTTCCGACGCTGAAAGAACGCTATACCACGTCCAAACCAGCGTATAACCAGATAGCGATTGTTAACCCGCAGCTCAAACCGGAACGCGCGCGCGGGGTAGATTTAACCTGGAATGGTGCCTTCACGCGCGACTGGGGATTTGAGGTCAGCGTTTACTATAATCGGGTGAGTGATGCCATCCTCTCGCACAATATCGATGCCGATACCATTCAAAACCAGAACAGCGGCACGGTGGATTACAGCGGTCTGGACGCCGGTATTAAGGGGAAAATCAGCAATATACTGGATGTAGGGTTGAGCTACGCCCTGATCCACGCTGACGCTAAACGCAAAGACATCGGCAAGATAACCGATCTGCCAACGCAGACAATGACCGCATGGATGACTCTCAAACCGTGGGAGCCGTTAAGCGTAACACTGTCGGAAGAGGCGCGTTCCTCCAGCTACAGCAACAGTGACGGTTCACAAAAAGCCGCCGGTTTTGCGGTGACCCACATTCGAGCCGATTACGCCTTAGGTCATGGCTTCAGCGTCAATGCGTCGGTCAATAACCTGTTTGATACCCAATATGCCTACAGTGAAGGGTTTATTGAAGAAGGTCGCAATTTCTGGGCAGGTGTCGAGTATACGTTCTGATGTGAAAGCGGATAGCGGCATCTGTATCGCTATCCGCCTTATGAAAATCTTATTCTCTTCGCAGGAGGCGGAATACGCCCAGAACGAGAATAGCTCCCACTACCGCCACCAGGAAGCTGTGCAGATTAAAACCGCTGATGGAGCCGCCAATGCCAAACATGGTCGCCAGCCAGCCGCCGACCACCGCACCGACTATCCCGAGAATACAGGTCAGGAAAAATCCACCACCATCACGCCCCGGCATGATTAGCTTGGCGATAATGCCGGCTATCAGGCCAAAAATAATCCAGGCAATAATTCCCATGTTCAGGCCCTCGTTTCTATGAACAGGACGCAAGAAATGCTTACGTCAACGCTCTAAGTATAGGCAAGGGTAAGTTTGATGTTGGGCGTCTGGCGGTTGATTTGCAGCCAATATGTAAAAAAAATTCTCATTTGTATAAAGTTTTGTTAATCGCTACCGATAAACCAAAGACAGTTTGTCGGTCAGGAGTTTTTCCGCGTGAGTCACTACCATGAGCAGTTCCTGAAACAAAATCCTTTAGCAGTGTTGGGCGTTTTACGCGATTTGCATAAAGCCGCAATTCCCTTGCGTATCAGTTGGAGTGACGGTCAATTGATCAGCAAAATACTGGCAATAACCCCGGATAAACTGGTGCTGGATTACGGCAGTCAAGCAGAAGACAACAATGCAGTGCTTAAGGCGCAGCACATTACCATAACCGCCGAAACTCAGGGTGCGAAAGTCGAGTTTAGTGTTGAACAATTACAGCAAAGTGAATACCTGCAGCTTCCGGCCTTTATTACCGCACCACCTCCCGCGCTATGGTTTGTGCAGCGACGCAGATATTTCCGCATCTCCGCCCCGCTCCATCCGCCTTATTTTTGCCAGACCAAACTGGCGGATAACAGCACGTTACGTTTTCGCCTGTATGATTTGTCGTTAGGCGGCATGGGCGCATTACTGGAAACGGCAAAGCCTGCCGGATTGCAAGAAGGCATGCGCTTCGCACAGATTGAAGTCAACATGGGACAATGGGGCATTTTTCACTTTGATGCCCAGTTACTGACGATCAGCGAGCGTAAATTGATTGATGGTAAAAATGAAACCGTCTCCACTCCCCGTCTGAGCTTTCGTTTTCTTAACGTCAGCCCGACGGTGGAGCGGCAATTACAGCGAATTATTTTCTCACTGGAGCGGGAAGCCCGTGAGAAAGCGGACAAAGTACGCGACTGAGTTACATTGCGTCCAGAGCCTGCTCGAGTTTATAGATATAGCGTGGAGCCTGCGGCGCGGGGTGATTTCTCGCGACGTGATCGAGGAACTCGTCAGCGTCCAGATCGTTGATTTTGCTGATCGCCTTTTTCCGATCTGAGGAGAAAGTCCGTAGCAGTGCGCCTGCCCCGTTAGCGTATGACACTACCAGCGCATATTGCAGTACTTTCGGATCTTCAATACCTGCCAGCGGGCCGGTTTCCAGAATATTCAGGTAAGCTGCCCCCATTGAGATATTACGCTCTGGATTTTTCAGCTCACTGGTCGTCGGCTCACCACTCCAGCCCATACGGCGATAAACATCGCGTCCGGACGTGGAGGCTTTTAACTGCATCAAACCAATGGCATTCGATTTACTCACCGCGTTCGGGTTACCGCCCGACTCGATAGCGATAATCGCCGTGATCAATTGTGGATCGACACCCCAGGCAGCACCGGCTTTCTGACTTATTGGCATCCACTTCATTGCACGTTGTACCGGAACTTTCGCGTTCCACGGAGGATTCGTATAGTCATGTTTTGATGAACAACCCGCTAATAACACAATCAAAAAGGCAAACCATCTCAATTTCACTTCATCTATCCTTATAGCCTGGAATCGCCGTTGAGGTGACAACGGCACACCTAAGCGGCATGATATACAATTCGTTTCTGTTGTCAGCAAGGAATTGCCATGTCTCAGTTTCACTTAATCGCCCCGTCGGGTTACTGCATTAATCAGCACGCCGCGCAGCGCGGTATTCAACGCCTGATGGATGCGGGTCATCAGGTCAATAACGTAGAGGTCATTGCCCGTCGCTGTGAGCGGTTTGCAGGTACGGAAACGGAGCGTCTGGCGGATATTAATTCCCTTGCAGGGCTGACATCACCCAACACTATCGTACTGGCGGTTCGCGGCGGTTACGGCGCCAGCCGCTTACTGGCGGATATTGACTGGCAGGCGCTGGTTGCTCGCCAACAACATAATCCGTTGCTGATCTGCGGGCATAGCGATTTCACAGCCATCCAGTGTGGACTGCTGACCCAGGGTAATGTCATCACCTTTAGCGGCCCGATGCTGGTGGCGAATTTTGGCGCGGAAGAGCTGAACGCCTTTACCGAGCACCATTTCTGGCTGGCATTACGCAATGAAACATTCACCATTGAATGGCAAGGGGAAGGCCCGACGTGTCGGACCGAAGGCACGTTGTGGGGAGGCAATCTCGCGATGCTGATTTCGCTGATTGGTACGCCGTGGATGCCGCAAATTGAGAACGGTATTCTGGTGCTGGAAGATATTAACGAGCACCCTTTCCGCGTCGAACGTATGCTGTTACAGCTCTATCATGCCGGAATTTTACCGCGTCAGAAGGCGATTATCCTCGGTAGCTTCAGTGGTAGCACGCCCAATAATTATGACGCGGGTTACAACCTGGAGTCGGTGTACGCGTTCTTGCGTTCCCGCCTGTCTATTCCACTCATAACTGGCCTCGATTTTGGTCATGAACAACGCACAGTTACGCTGCCGTTGGGCGCACATGCCATCCTTAATCACACCCAGGAAGGCACACAGTTGACGATTAGTGGTCATCCTGTTCTTAAAGTGTAAAAAAATCACGTTTCAGGGCTAAGTAAAACGCTGTTTCTGCCGCTAATATGGTAGGGTTTATATAAGAGACAGCGTAATCAGGAGTAACCGACCGTTGGATGCCACAACAATAATTAGCCTTTTCATCTTAGGATCCATCCTTGTCACCAGCAGTATTTTACTTAGTTCATTTTCTTCCCGTCTTGGCATTCCCATTCTGGTTATTTTTCTGGCGATCGGCATGCTGGCGGGGGTTGATGGCGTCGGCGGCATCCCGTTTGATAATTATCCTTTTGCTTACATGGTAAGTAACCTCGCGCTGGCGATTATTTTGCTCGACGGCGGGATGCGTACCCAGGCCAGTTCATTTCGCGTGGCGTTAGGTCCGGCGCTGTCACTGGCGACGGTGGGCGTGCTGATTACTTCTGGTTTAACCGGCATGATGGCGGCGTGGCTGTTTAATCTCAATTTGATTGAAGGCTTATTAATCGGCGCCATTGTCGGTTCCACGGATGCCGCTGCGGTATTTTCTCTGCTTGGCGGCAAGGGGCTTAACGAACGTGTTGGCTCGACGCTGGAAATTGAATCCGGCAGTAATGATCCAATGGCGGTCTTTCTGACCATTACCCTGATTGCGATGATCCAGCATCATGAGAGCAATATTAGCTGGATGTTCATTGTCGATATTCTGCAACAATTTGGTCTGGGCATTGTAATAGGTCTTGGTGGCGGTTATTTACTGCTGCAAATGATCAACCGCATCGCCCTGCCCGCCGGATTATATCCATTGCTGGCATTAAGCGGCGGTATTCTGATTTTCTCATTAACCACTGCGCTGGAAGGTAGCGGTATTCTGGCGGTGTATCTGTGCGGTTTTCTGCTGGGTAATCGCCCTATTCGCAACCGCTACGGCATTCTGCAGAATTTCGACGGCCTCGCCTGGCTGGCGCAGATCGCCATGTTCCTGGTGCTTGGGCTGTTGGTTAACCCAAGCGACTTACTGTCTATTGCCATTCCAGCGCTCATTTTGTCCGCATGGATGATTTTCTTCGCTCGTCCCCTTTCGGTATTTGCCGGATTGCTGCCGTTCCGTGGCTTCAATTTGCGCGAGCGCGTATTTATCAGTTGGGTCGGGCTGCGCGGCGCGGTGCCAATTATCCTGGCGGTGTTCCCGATGATGGCGGGCCTGGAGAATGCACGGCTGTTCTTTAATGTCGCCTTCTTCGTGGTTCTGGTTTCGCTGTTGTTACAGGGAACGTCGCTCTCGTGGGCGGCGAAAAAAGCCAAAGTGGTGGTTCCGCCCGTCGGACGCCCGGTATCACGCGTTGGCCTTGATATTCATCCGGAAAACCCGTGGGAACAGTTTGTTTATCAGTTGAGTGCCGATAAATGGTGCGTGGGCGCGGCGCTGCGCGATCTGCATATGCCAAAAGAGACGCGTATTGCGGCACTATTTCGTGATAACCAATTGCTTCATCCCACTGGCAGCACCCGACTGCGTGAAGGCGACGTCTTGTGCGTGATTGGTCGGGAACGCGATCTCCCGGCGCTCGGTAAACTGTTCAGCCAGTCACCGCCAGTCGCGCTGGATCAACGCTTCTTTGGTGACTTCATTCTTGAAGCCAGTGCCAAATATGCCGATGTGGCGCTGATATATGGTCTGGAAGACGGTCGGGAGTATCGCGATAAACAGCAAACGCTGGGGGAAATTGTCCAGCAATTGTTAGGCGCGGCTCCGGTTGTCGGTGATCAGGTGGAGTTTGCCGGGATGATCTGGACGGTGGCCGAGAAAGAAGATAATGAAGTGCTGAAGATTGGCGTTCGGGTAGCGGAGGAAGAAGCCGAATCTTAAGTTTGATCCGTCTTGTATCGCCGGATACGACGCTGGTCGCATCCGGCTACAACAAGTTACACCGTCACAACAGGCACACGTAACGCCAGCGCGCACATCAACTCATAGCCAACGGTTCCGGCAGCGGCGGCGACATCATCAATTTTGATCTCTCTGCCCCACAGCTCAACCGGTGTACCAATACCCGCCTGCGGGCAAGGCGTTAAATCGACCGCCAGCATATCCATCGAGACAGTCCCTACCGTCATGGTGCGTACGCCGTCGACTAAAACCGGCGTACCGGTTGGCGCATGACGCGGATAACCGTCAGCGTATCCGGCGGCAACAATGCCAATTCGCTGTTCATCGCGCGCGGTATAGCGACCGCCATAGCCCACACGATCTCCCGCTTTTAGCGTCTGGATACCAATAATCTCGCTGCTTAACGTCATTACCGGACGTAATCCGGTATTGGCGATATCGCGCCACTGACCGGACGGCGATGCACCATACAAAACAATCCCCGGACGCACCCAGTCAAAATGCGCTTCCGGATGCCACAGCGTCGCCGCCGAGTTAGACAACGAGCGTCGACACTCAAGCCCTTCCGCCGCCTGGTCAACACGCGCCATCGCCTCGGTAATCCCATCAGGATGCTCGGCCTCGGCAAAATGCGACATCAGGGTCATTTCGCCAACATTCGCCATCGCCCGCAGTTGCTGCCAGACGGTGGACACGCGATCGGGCAGGAAGCCCAGCCGATTCATTCCACTGTTCACTTTAAGATAAATATCCAGTGGTGCTTTTAGTCGCGCGTTTTGCAACGCTTTGAGCTGCCAGTTACTGTGAACGCAGGTAGTCAGGCGATACTGGTCATAAATCTCCAGATCCTGGGCGTGGAAAAAACCTTCCAACATGAGGATCGGCCCTTTCCAGCCGCGCTCACGTAGGGTAATGGCCTCTTCCAGATTAAGTAAGGCAAAGCCATCAGTCGCCCCGAGCGCACTCCAGATACGTTCAATACCATGCCCATACGCGTTCGCTTTTACCACCGACCAGACGCGCGCATGCGGCGCGGCCTGGCGGACAATGTTCAGATTCTGTTTTAATGCCTGTAGATCGAGGCTGGCCTGTATCGGTCTGGTCATCTCGATTCCTTAGCTGTGCGCGCCATGTAAATGGCCCGGGCGTGATGGCGTAAATCCACGGCTGTAGCGCGCTACGCTTAAATCCTCATACGGGATAGCGGGCGTGCGCCCCGAGAGCAGATCGCTTAACAGCTGACCGGAACCGCAAGCCATCGTCCAGCCGAGCGTACCGTGACCGGTATTCAGCCACAGATTTTTAAAGCGTGAACGACCAACAATCGGCGTGCCGTCTGGCGTCATCGGGCGCAGACCGGTCCAGAAAGTAGCCTGCTCGACATGACCACCGCGCGGATAGAGATCGCGAACGACCATTTCCAGCGTTTCACGACGCGGCTGTAACAGTTCAGTGTTAAAGCCAACAATTTCCGCCATTCCGCCAACGCGGATGCGGTTATCGAAACGGGTAATGGCGATTTTGTAGGTTTCATCCAGAATGGTGGATACCGGCGCGCCATCTTCCTGCGCTATCGGAATGGTCAGGGAATACCCCTTCAGCGGATATACAGGAATATCAACAATGCCTTTAAGCATCGCCGTCGAGTAAGAACCAAACGCCATCACATACGCATCGGCCTTAATCACTTCATCACCACACTTCACGCCATAGATTTGTTCGCCGTCACAAAGCAGCTGATCAACTGGCGTATTAAAGCGGAATTTAACCCCTGCCTGCTCCGCCATCCGCGCCAGATTCTGGGTAAACAGCTGGCAGTCTCCGGTTTCGTCATTGGGTAACTGCAGACCGCCAGTCAGTTTGTGCGCCACTTCTGCCAGCGCGGGCTCCACCTCCGCCAGGCGGCTGGATTCCAGTAATTTGTACGGCACACCAGCATCTTCCAGTACGGCGATATCGCGAGTGGCATTTTCATACTGTTGTTCGGTACGGAACAGTTGCAGCGTCCCGCCCTGCCGACCTTCATACTGGATATTTGTCTCTGCGCGTAATGCTTTCAGGCAATCACGGCTGTATTCCGCCAGGCGCACCATCCGCCCTTTATTTTCCATATAGTGGCTGGTGTCGCAGTTACGTAACATTTGCCACATCCATTTCAACTGGAACTGCGTACCGTCGAGACGAACGGCCAGCGGCGCATGGCGCTGAAACATCCATTTAATCGCTTTTAAAGGCACGCCTGGTGCTGCCCACGGCGCGGCATAGCCGGGGGAGATTTGCCCGGCATTCGCTGCGCTGGTTTCAAGAGCCGCCCCCGGTTCCCGATCAATGACGGTGACCTCATGTCCTGCCTGATTCAGATACCAGGCGCTGGCAACGCCTACCACACCACTTCCCAGTATGACAACTCGCATAGCCACTCCGATAACGGTAGATACAGTAAAAGAATAATAATCTAATTACATCTTGATAACTCAGTTGAAAATATTATTCAACATATGGGTTTTTTATGGTGAGCCAGCTCACATCTCCCTGACACAGCGGGAATATGCTGTCTTTGGCATCTCCTGCTGAACGTGCTTTTTATCCAGCAGAAAATTCCGTTGAGAAGCTAATTATTGGCACTCCGATAATAAGAAATCGCAAAGAAAAAAATTCTCCGGCGACGCGGTTTTTAACAGGTGTTCTATGCTTGAAATGAGGAGCTCCACACAGAGAGCGCCGACAACAATGAGGTGCGCGTATGGCGACGATCGATTCTATGAATAAGGACACCACACGTTTGAGCGATGGACCCGACTGGACGTTCGACCTGCTGGATGTTTACCTTGCAGAGATAGACCGGGTGGCGAAACTCTATCGGCTGGATACCTACCCGCACCAGATTGAAGTGATCACTTCGGAACAGATGATGGATGCCTACTCCAGCGTCGGCATGCCGATTAACTATCCGCACTGGTCATTCGGTAAAAAGTTTATCGAAACCGAACGTCTGTATAAGCACGGTCAGCAAGGGCTGGCCTATGAAATTGTCATTAACTCTAACCCGTGCATCGCTTACCTGATGGAAGAGAACACCATTACCATGCAGGCGCTGGTGATGGCACACGCCTGCTATGGTCACAACTCTTTCTTCAAAAACAATTACCTGTTTCGCAGCTGGACCGACGCCAGCTCCATTGTCGATTACCTGATTTTTGCCCGTAAATATATTACCGAGTGCGAAGAGCGTTATGGCGTTGATGAAGTAGAAAAGCTGCTGGACTCCTGTCATGCCCTGATGAACTACGGTGTAGACCGTTACAAACGTCCGCAAAAAATCTCTCTCCAGGAGGAGAAAGCCCGGCAGAAAAGCCGCGAGGAGTATCTGCAAAGTCAGGTCAACATGCTGTGGCGTACCCTGCCGAAGCGCGAAGAAGAGAAAACAGTCGCCGAAGCGCGCCGCTATCCTTCCGAGCCGCAAGAAAACCTGCTTTATTTTATGGAGAAAAATGCCCCACTGCTGGAATCATGGCAGCGTGAAATCCTGCGCATCGTGCGAAAGGTGAGCCAGTATTTTTATCCGCAAAAACAGACCCAGGTGATGAATGAAGGCTGGGCGACCTTCTGGCACTATACCATCCTTAACCATCTGTACGATGAAGGAAAAGTGACCGAACGCTTTATGCTGGAGTTTTTGCACAGCCACACCAATGTGGTTTTCCAGCCGCCCTATAACAGCCCGTGGTACAGCGGAATAAATCCGTATGCGCTTGGTTTCGCCATGTTCCAGGATATTAAACGAATTTGTCAGTCGCCAACGGAAGAAGACAAATACTGGTTCCCGGATATCGCCGGTTCTGACTGGCTGGAAACATTGCATTTTGCGATGCGTGATTTCAAAGATGAGAGTTTTATTAGCCAGTTCCTGTCACCGAAAGTGATGCGTGATTTCCGCTTCTTCACCGTGCTGGATGACGATCGCCATAATTATCTGGAGATTTCCGCTATTCATAATGAAGAAGGTTATCGGGAGATCCGTAACCGGTTATCGTCGCAATATAACTTAAGTAATCTGGAGCCGAATATTCAGATCTGGAACGTGGATTTACGCGGCGACCGTTCACTGACGCTGCGCTACATTCCGCATAACCGCGCTCCGCTGGACCGGGGGCGTAAAGAGGTGCTGAAGCATGTGCATCGCCTGTGGGGATTTGATGTGATGCTCGAACAGCAAAACGAAGACGGCAGCGTCGAGTTGCTGGAACGTTGCCCGCCGAGAATGGGTAATCTGTAAAAACAACAAAAAACCCCTCGTTTGAGGGGTTTGCTTTTTAAACGGAAGGGATTATCGCCCCTGAATGGCTAAATCACCTGGCAGATTTTTCTGCATCCGGTGCCATATCTCGCCACTCTCATGCCCATAGCGGCGCACTGTTTCGTAAACCTGATCATGCGCGCCTTCAGTGCACAATGCCGATAGCTTGTGATAGAAGCCCAGTGCCAGACTGCGCGCCTCCGGATTAGCGAAATAGTGACGACCAATTCGCGTATACAGCCCTTTCATCCCGTTAATGATCAGACCGTAAATTGGGTTACCGGAAGCAAACGCCAGACCGCGGAAAATGTTGTAATCCAGATCAGCAAAGGCGTCGGCGTGATCGGCCACTTCATTGGCGGTTGCCAACACTTCTTGCGCTTTATCAGGATGCTGACGAAACGCGGTGCGAATAAAAATGGTTGAAATATTGGTACGCACCGACAGCAAATTATCGATGAGTTGCGGCACACTTTCGTGATCCAGTCGCGCCAGCGTCTCAAGAATATTCAACCCGGAGGTTTCCCAGAAATTATTCACCTTCGTCGGTTTGCCGTGTTGAATAGTCAGCCAGCCGTCTCGCGCCAGGCGCTGCAACACTTCGCGTAACGTAGTACGCGTTACGCCAATTAATTCTGAAAGTTCACGTTCTGCGGGCAAAATAGTCCCGGGAGGGAAGCGGTTATTCCAGATACTTTCAATAATGTACTCTTCCGCGAAACCCGCCGGGCTTTGCGCCTTAATGACCATAGTGAGATTTCCATAACACAGCAAAACAAAGTTGCACTCATCATACCAGAGGGCTAATCACGCTGATAGCAGACAAAAAGAAGAAAAAAGGGATCAAGGCTTCATTTTCTGCATCTCTTTCTCCTTGATCATCAATACTTGCCTCACTCCTGCCCGACCGTTAAGCTTTGCGCTTAAACATAAAAACATCATTGATTATTACTAAGGTAAGGGAAACCATCATGGAAATCTCCTGGGGCCGCGCGTTATGGCGCAATTTTTTAGGCCAGTCACCCGACTGGTACAAACTTGCCCTCATCATTTTTTTAATTATTAACCCGCTCATTTTTCTCATCAGTCCTTTTGTTGCTGGCTGGCTGCTGGTAGCGGAATTTATTTTCACGCTGGCAATGGCCCTGAAGTGCTATCCGCTACTGCCAGGTGGTCTGTTGGCTATCGAAGCCGTATTTATTGGCATGACCAGCGCAGGACATGTTCGGGAAGAGGTGGCTGCAAACCTTGAGGTTTTGCTGCTACTGATGTTTATGGTTGCGGGGATCTATTTTATGAAACAGCTATTGCTGTTCATTTTTACCCGCTTGCTGTTAAGCATTCGCTCCAAAATGCTGTTGTCGCTCTCTTTTTGCATTGCGGCAGCATTTCTCTCCGCGTTCCTTGATGCCTTAACCGTCGTGGCGGTGGTGATCAGCGTCGCTGTCGGTTTTTATGGTATTTATCACCGCGTAGCCTCTTCCCGCACGGAAGATACCGACCTGCAAGACGACAGCCATATCGACAAACATTACAAGGTGGTGCTGGAGCAGTTCCGTGCTTTTCTACGTAGCCTGATGATGCACGCGGGCGTCGGTACCGCATTAGGCGGCGTGATGACTATGGTAGGCGAACCGCAAAACCTGATTATCGCCAAAGCCGCTGGCTGGCATTTTGGCGATTTCTTTCTGCGCATGTCGCCGGTAACCGTTCCGGTCCTGATCGGCGGCATGTTAACCTGCCTGCTGGTGGAAAAAATGCGTTGGTTTGGCTACGGTGAAACACTGCCGGAGAAAGTCCGCGAAGTGCTGCAGCAGTTTGACGATCAAAGCCGCCAACAGCGTACCCGCCAGGATAAAGTTCGCCTGATTGTCCAGGCCGCCATCGGCGTCTGGCTGGTTATCGCGCTGGCACTACATCTGGCAGAAGTTGGCTTAATTGGTTTGTCTGTGATCATTCTGGCGACATCACTGACCGGTGTGACTGATGAACACGCTATCGGCAAAGCCTTCACCGAATCACTTCCGTTTACCGCATTGTTGACGGTCTTTTTCTCGGTAGTTGCGGTGATTATCGACCAGCAATTGTTCTCGCCAATTATTCATTTTGTCCTACAGGCATCGGAACACGCCCAGTTGTCACTGTTCTATATTTTCAACGGCCTGCTGTCATCCATTTCGGATAACGTCTTCGTGGGGACGATTTATATCAACGAAGCGAAGGCAGCTATGGAGAGTGGCGTTATCACCCTGAAGCAATACGAGCTGCTGGCGGTCGCTATTAACACCGGGACCAACCTGCCCTCCGTCGCCACGCCGAACGGCCAGGCAGCATTCTTGTTCCTGCTGACCTCCGCACTCGCGCCATTGATTCGTCTCTCTTATGGTCGCATGGTGTGGATGGCCCTGCCTTATACCCTCGTACTGACTCTCGTCGGACTGCTCTGCGTCGAGTTTACTCTTGCCCCTGTAACCGAATGGTTTATGCAAATGGGGTGGATAGCAACGCTTTGATAACAACTTACCGGGCATATTTATGCCCGGTTTGCCTTTTCGCCCGATAATTGTTCAATTACATCCTATTTTTGCTCCCTCCTGGTGGCGCAACGAATGAATTGGTTTAAACTGCGCATTCGATGCATATTGCAGGGAAATTATTATGTTGCGATTTTTGAACCAATGTTCACAAGGCCGGGGGGCGTGGTTGTTAATGGCGTTAACCGCTCTGGCACTGGAACTGACGGCGCTGTGGTTCCAGCATGTGATGTTACTAAAACCTTGCGTGCTCTGTATTTATGAACGTTGTGCGTTATTTGGCGTTCTGGGCGCTGCACTCATTGGCGCCATCGCCCCGAAAACTCCGCTACGTTATGTAGCAATGATTATCTGGTTATACAGTGCGTTCCGCGGTGTACAGTTAACTTACGAACACACTATGCTTCAACTCTATCCCTCACCGTTTGCGACCTGTGATTTTATGGTTCGCTTCCCGGACTGGCTGCCGCTGGATAAATGGGTGCCACAAGTGTTTGTCGCCTCTGGCGATTGTGCCGAGCGTCAGTGGGAATTTTTAGGTCTGGAAATGCCACAGTGGTTGCTCGGTATTTTTATCGCTTACCTGATTGTCGCTGTGCTGGTGGTGATTTCCCAGCCGTTTAAAGCGAAAAAACGTGATCTGTTTGGTCGCTAATCAATTCGGCGCTCCTGCGGGAGCGTCTTTTTCCTGCCGCTATGTTTATTTGACCCGCAGTAAATCAGAACTTCGCGTTGTATAACGTGGTGAAAGCATGGCTCGCTTCATCTGCCATTGTTGCTGGATCCCCTGCCCGGCAAAATAGAGTGTTCCCCTGCCATCCTTAGCATTCAGCATATCCATTACCGCCATCAATTGTTCACTACCGGGACGCGGTGCGTTGTCATCGAACAAATTTAGCTGCGACACTCCCTGACTGAAAAAATCGCCCAGCATCACGCCCGCTTTTTGGTAGCGATGGCCCGCTTGCCAGATGGTGTCCAGAGATCGCGTAGCCGCGTTAATAATGTCTCTGCTGTCCTGGGTAGGCGTCAGCAGTTTTACCGACGCACTATTACCGTAATAGGATTCATTGAGCGCAAATGGCGACGTTTTAATAAACGTGGAGATAAACCGACAATATTGATGTTCACTGCGGAGTTTTTCTGCCGCCCGGGCGGCGTAACTACAAATGGCCTGCCGCATCGATTCATAATCCGTGATACGTTCGCCAAACGAGCGGGAACAGATAATTTCCTGCTTCGTCGGTGCAAACTCTTCCAGCTGCAAACAGGGTTCGCCGCGCAGTTCACGCACCGTTCTTTCGAGCACGACATTAAAATGTTTACGGATAAACCGGATATCAGTATCCGCCAAATCCAGAACGGTTTTGATACCCATCGCGTTCAATTTTTTGCTGATGCGCCGTCCAATTCCCCAGACTTCATCTACGGGTAAAGCGGCCATTAATTTACGCTGGCGTTCCAGATTAGATAAATCCACCACCCCACCGGTCTGCCGCTGCCATTTTTTTGCCGCATGATTGGCAAGTTTTGCCAGCGTTTTGGTCTGAGCGATACCCACCCCCACGGTGAGATGCGTTCGTTGCAGTACCGTTGCGCGAATTTCTCTGCCAAAGTCAGTGAGATCGCGGCAGTTACGTACCCCCGTCAAATCGCAGAACGCTTCATCAATACTGTAAATCTCCACGCGAGGAGATAGCTCTTCCAGCGTCGACATCACCCGATTGCTCATGTCTGCGTAAAGCTCATAATTGCTGCTAAAGCAGACAACGCCACAGCGACGAAACAGCTCTTTTTGTTTGAACCAGGGATCGCCCATTTTAACGCCCAGCGCCTTTGCCTCAGCGTTTCGGGCAATAACGCAACCGTCATTATTCGATAGCACAACCACCGGTTTACCCCATAAGTCAGGGCGAAACACCGCTTCACAACTGGCATAAAACGAGTTCACATCGCAAAGGGCAAACATCAGCGCATCGCCTTTATTACATGGACAACTACGCCAAAGACATCCAGCGTATCCTCGCTGCCGAGGGTAATCGGCGAGTACGCGCTATTCATGGGAATAAGCTGTACCGTCGGGCGCAACTGCAATTTTTTCACCGTAAACTCGCCATCGACAGCAGCGATGACGATATCACCGTGGCTGGCGGTAATAGCGCTATCGACAATCAATAAATCACCGTCACTAATCCCACCGTCAATCATGGAGTCTCCGCTCGCTTTGACGAAGTAAGTCGCGCTGGGATGCTGAATAAGCAATTGATTCAGATCGATACGCTGTTCAACGTAATCCGCTGCCGGTGAAGGAAAGCCACACTGAACAAGATCGCTAAATAGCGGAAAAGTCACAATTTCGCGGAGATCCGCAGGCTTGATAAACAACATAATAATCTGCCTGAAGTTATACTGTTTTTATATACAGTAGTCTGTTCTTACCAGCAGATCAATACTGATTCAGGCTATCAATACCTGTCGCTGCGTAGGCTGATCCTTAAGGATTGCCGCCCCACTGTTAACCGTCTGAACGCGGTATGGATATGTCGGTAAGCATTACCTAAAAATACGGTTAATTTTATAGTTTAAACCTTTTTTAGTTATTAGTAAGATACCTGTGCTTCCAAAAAAGCTGGGAAATTCAACGACTCTTGGAAATTTTTGGACCTTGTCCCGCGGCTACAATCCGACAGCCGCGTTTCTTTTTACTATCTAACCCACCGTAAACCTACGGGCCTTGCTCTACGGCTCATCCTGTACCCGTGTGATCCTGGCCACGTAATGAATGGACAGCAGTGAGTTATCCGGTTACGACATCAACCAGTTCTTTGGTTTCATCACTTTGGACTCTGCCCACCACAATAAATCTGAGAAGATGGACAACGAGAGCAATAACACAGACCATAAATAAGCCTCAAAAAAAATAATAAAAGAAGCCATTTGTTTTATTAACAACGAGGATTTAATGATCAATAGAATTACAGATGTTTTAGTTAATGGGATATCTTCGATATTAAAATGATATAAAGAGTAGTTATTATTTTCCTGACACATTGTTCCCGGTGGCTGCCTTCAAGATGGTCATTGATAATGATCAAGTCAATAATATCTTCCGATATTTATATTTTTATCGTGAAGCGTTTTTACTATAGCCCTAAAGTTTATCGATCAGCTAAAGATACGTTACCATGGATTAACAGTATGAATAGAGTTTTTTCAGCACGGCGTGATATTAATCACGCCAGAGTTGGATAATGAAAGCAATATGACAGACAAAAAATTAATGCAGGACTTTTCCATGAGTGGGGGGGAGTTGCGTAACGTTGGGTATTTACGCTCAGGAAGATGGGGGTATTTATTATGTTGAAAATCATAGGGTAGATCAGGATCTTGCTGTGGCCTATCCTGCTCAGGCAGTAGCATTCTACGGCGAATCCATCGCCTGATGGCGCTTCTTTGTCCACTGTCATTTGCATTATTGTAGAGTAAACATAGACTGGAATTGAACAATCTCACGTAATCAGAATCACCCATTCTCAGTTTCAACCTCCAGTGCATAGCGCTAAATAAAGCTAACAATATAAAAGGACTTTATGAATTTTTCACATATTCTACAAGCATATTCACGAGTATTTTTCTATCAACTACCTGTAGCTCGGATATATAACGACGTCGTTTGATGTCCGAATTTACCGTCTTTCATTTTATACCCACCAGAACACCTGAGTAGAATAAGCATGCATGTTCAGGCAGTCTAATGAATGTGTCCATTGGTTACGGCATTTAAATTATTGTCATACCGTAGATTATCTTTTTTCGCGTGCTGCAATTTACTTAGAAACAGCGATGACGCTCTCACTTTTTAGCTCGAAAATTTTTTGCAGGATTCAGGATTAATACGTCAGCCCACCAGTACAAAATATTTCATACTTCCAATATACCGCCAGCCCAAACTTCATCGTGGCACTCTGGCGACACGTCTGGGAAATCGGTTCATTTCGTCCCGGGTAGCAAATCGCTAATACACTGTGCGCCAGACCTTGTTATTGATGACCAGAAAACCGCAAGGACCATTTTCGCGGCGGTTTGACTGATGCGGATTATTGCGCCCAGTCAGGTTTATTTAAGATATGGTCCTGCCAGTCAATCACTTCCGACTCTTTCACCGCGATATGGCGCACTGAAATGCGTTCGCCATGCATGGCTGCTTTTGAACCGGTAAGTAGCGGATGCCACGCAGGTAAATCTTTACCCTCCGCCAACAAGCGATAAGCACAAGTCATCGGTAGCCATTCGAACGTGGGCAGATTTTCACGAGTTAATTTAATGCAGTCGGGTTCAAACTCGAAGCGGCGTTCGTAGTTCCGACATTGACAAGTTTTAATATTGAGCTGACGGCAGGCAACGTTAGTGAAGTAGATTTCGTCGGTGTCTTCATCCATCAGTTTATGCAGGCAGCACTGACCACAACCATCACACAACGACTCCCATTCTGCATCGCTCATTTCGTCCAGGGTTTTACTTTGCCAGAAAGGTATATCGCTCATCAGGTGTTCCACCATTACGTTAAAACGCACCTTATAACCAGTCTGGCACGGCGATGCAAGCTTTGCCGCCCCTTTCAGGCGGCAAAAGTATTACAAAACGCGAGTTGTCAAAGAATGACCGCCGAAAGTAACCGTCAATTCATCGCCACTGTGCAGCGGACCAACACCATCAGGCGTGCCTGTCAGCACAACGTCACCGGCCTTAAGGGTAAAAAACTTGCTCATATAAGCAATCAGTGGAACGATTTTGTGGATCATGTCCGCAGTCGTACCTTGTTGGCGTTGTTCGCCGTTTACACTTAGACCCAGCGACGTATTTTGTGGATCACCGCTGAACTCTGCTGCAGGAATAAACCCGGAAAGTGGACACGAGTTATCAAACCCTTTGGCCTTTTCCCACGGCTGTCCGGCTTTCTTCATTTTTCCCTGAACATCACGTAATGTCAGATCGAGCGCCACACCGTAACCTGCAATAGCTTTGCGCACATGCTCTTCCGTGGCCTGACGTAGCGTCGCGCCAATCAACACCGCCAGTTCAACTTCATGATGAACCGAGCCGAAATTAGAGGGGATAGCCAGGGGCTGGCGCAGATCACACAGTGCCGTTTCAGGTTTAATAAACAACACGGGCTCTTCGGGCACTTCACTCCCCATCTCTTTAATATGTTTGGCATAGTTACTGCCAACACAGACGACCTTACTCACCGGATAATCCAGCAGCGCACCTTGCCAGTTGTGATGTTGATACATAACGTTCCTCTCACTTCATCGTGGTTCTTAAAACCCGCTCCAACGAATATGATGCCACCGCCGGATATCGGTTATTTGTCAGTACTGTCTGTATTTTTCGCCATCACAGAAAGATGTTGTTTAAGCAAATCCTCAGGTGGTGGTGGTAACTGGAGATAATAACCTTGCTCGGCTAATGCCTGTTTAACTTTCTCAATATCGGCATTTACCAGTTTTTTCCGCCCATCCAATGGCAGAATCATCGCGAGTTGAGGTTGGCCAAACCCTTTCATCAGCTCCTCTGGAACACGCGAAAAATCGTCTTTTTTTTCGACATATAAATAGGTCTGGTCACGTTTGCTACTTCGATAGATCACACAAAACATAATTTTACTCTGAATAAATGTGGGGGTGACTTGCCTCAATATAATCCAGACTATAACATGCCTGATAGTCTTCGTAATATCATCGCTCGCTGATGATGATAATTAGCTAATTGAGTAAGGCCAGGATGTCAAACACGCCAATCGAGCTTAAAGGTAGCAACTTCACCTTATCCGTGGTTCATCTGCATGAGGCAGAGCCTAAGATTATTCATCAAGCGCTGGAAGACAAAATCGCTCAGGCCCCGGCATTTTTAAAACATGCACCCGTCGTACTCAATGTCAGTGGCCTCGAAGAACGGGTCAACTGGTCAGCAATGCACAAAGCTATCTCAGCAACTGGCTTGCGGATAATTGGCGTCAGCGGTTGCAAAAATGCGAAACTGAAAGCTGAAATAGAAAAGATGGGGCTACCAATCCTGACTGAAGGAAAGGAAAAAGCGCCACGTTCAGCTCCCGTTCCCCAGGCTCCAGCGCAAAATACGATCCCGGACACAAAAACACGTTTAATAGATACTCCTGTACGTTCCGGTCAGCGCATTTATGCTCCACAATGTGATTTGATTGTTACAAGTAATGTAAGTGCAGGAGCAGAATTGATCGCAGATGGTAACATTCATATCTATGGCATGATGCGCGGTCGTGCGCTGGCCGGGGCAAGTGGTGACCGGGAAGCGCAAATATTTTGTACTAACCTGATGGCCGAACTAGTATCTATTGCTGGTGAATACTGGCTGAGTGATAAAATCCCAGTAGAATTTTATGGCAAAGCGGCACGGCTGCAATTAGTCGAAAACGCTTTGACCGTTCAATCGTTAAATTGATCCCTTTTTAACAAGGAATTTTTATGGCACGCATTATTGTTGTTACTTCGGGGAAAGGGGGCGTTGGAAAGACCACCTCCAGCGCGGCCATCGCCACTGGTTTGGCCCAGAAGGGAAAGAAAACTGTCGTGATCGATTTTGATATCGGCTTGCGTAACCTCGACCTGATTATGGGTTGTGAGCGTCGGGTCGTGTACGATTTCGTCAACGTCATTCAGGGCGATGCAACTCTAAATCAGGCGCTAATTAAGGATAAGCGTACTGATAACCTCTACATTCTCCCGGCATCGCAAACTCGCGATAAAGATGCCCTCACCCGCGAAGGGGTGGCCAAAGTTCTTGATGACCTAAAAGCGATGGACTTTGAGTTTATCGTTTGTGACTCACCGGCGGGTATTGAAACCGGTGCATTAATGGCTCTTTATTTCGCTGATGAAGCCATTATTACCACGAACCCGGAAGTCTCATCAGTTCGTGACTCTGACCGTATTTTAGGTATTCTGGCGTCGAAATCACGTCGCGCAGAAAACGGCGAAGAACCCATTAAAGAGCACCTGCTGTTAACGCGCTATAACCCTGGTCGCGTGCACAAAGGAGACATGCTGAGTATGGAAGACGTGCTGGAAATCCTGCGCATCAAACTCGTCGGTGTGATCCCAGAGGATCAATCCGTATTGCGCGCCTCTAACCAGGGTGAACCGGTCATTCTCGACATCAATGCCGATGCGGGTAAAGCCTACGCAGATACCGTAGAACGCCTGTTGGGTGAAGAACGCCCTTTCCGCTTCATTGAAGAAGAGAAGAAAGGCTTCCTCAAACGCTTGTTCGGAGGATAAGTTATGGCATTACTCGATTTCTTTCTCTCACGGAAGAAAAACACGGCCAACATTGCAAAAGAACGGCTGCAGATTATTGTTGCTGAACGTCGTCGCAGCGATGCAGAACCACACTATCTGCCGCAGTTGCGTAAAGATATTCTTGATGTCATTTGTAAATACGTACAAATTGATCCCGAGATGGTAACCGTACAACTCGAGCAAAAGGATGGCGATATTTCCATTCTTGAGCTTAACGTGACCTTACCAGAAGCAGAAGAGCTGAAATAAGCTGTATTAGCTCAAACCTGATCTGACAGTTACCGGTTGTTTATACTGGTATCTGTCAGATTGCATTTGGTCTAAATTTTGTTCTCCCCTTCTATTGTCAGCTCAAATCGCCGCTAATTCACACTATTGCCACCAGAGCGAAATTACTTATCCTGCCTTTTTTGATAAATATTTTTTACATTTAAATCACACAACAATATTGATATTTCAGATCGCATAACCTTTACAATACCATGTTAACACCTGATGACATTTCTTGAAGAAAATATTTCAAATCAATGAGTTAATCCTTATTTAAGATTATTCCCATTCAAGCATAAAACACAATTACTATTATACCATTCGCGCTCATTTTGAATTATCTGAATAATAGCGAGCGTTCTTTAGTTAAGTGAATATTAATTAAAGACGAAATTATTGTGTGTGCAACTTACTTAATACCGGACATCTAAGTTGAAGAAAAAAATACTCGCCTTCGGGCTTATCTCAGCATTGTTCTGCTCCGCACCAGCAATGGCGGATATGAATCGCACCACGAAAGGTGCGCTGTTAGGTGCAGGCGTAGGTTTACTGACTGGCAATGGCGTTAATGGTGTGCTGAAAGGCGCTGCTGTGGGCGCTGGTGTTGGTGCAGTAACTGAAAAAGGTCGTGACGGTAAAAATGCCCGCAAAGGTGCGAAAGTGGGTGCTGCCGTTGGTGCAGTCACTGGCGTGTTGACCGGCAATGGTCTGGAAGGCGCGATTAAAGGTGCTGTAGTTGGCGGCACAGGTGGTGCCATTCTGGGTAAAATGAAATAAGGAATGATGATGAAAAAATTTGCATTATTGGCTGGTCTGTTTGTTTTCGCACCAATGAGCTGGGCGCAGGACTACAATATTAAGAACGGTTTGCCAGCAGAAACCTATATTACTTGTGCTGAAGCCAACGAAATGGCAAAAACTGACAGCGCACAGGTTGCAGAAATTGTGGCTGTAATGGGTAACGCCAGCGTTACGAGCCGTGATTTAAAGATCGAGCAATCTCCGGAACTCAGTGCCAAAGTGGTAGAAAAACTGAACCAGGTTTGTGCTAAAGATCCGCAAATGCTGTTAATTACCGCCATTGATGACACCATGCGTGCCATTGGCAAAAAATAATCATTAATGCAGTACCGCGCCGATTGATTCGGCGCGTTTTTTAGCAGGCGAAGGAATCAGAACTTATATTTAAATCCCACCATAACTGCGGTGTCATTGTAGCCATTATCACCGAGTTGAACGCCAACATTTCCCCAGACGCTGGCCGCTGGATTCAGATTGCCATTTACGCCAAGTTTAATTTCCCCCAGATTACGCGCACTGCCAGCAACTCATTTAGCCGTTTTCTGACAGTGATAACAGAAGGATTAATGCTGATCCCTATGGCTAACGAGTTTTTCCCTTAACCGATTAACCACATTGATCGCCAACCAAACCAACGCATTTAGCAAATTTATAGTAACAAGCACTTCTCCCAGCCAGGTGCTGGGTTTGGCAAAAAGGATAACCAGGAAAGTGATTAGCATAAATGCAATGGAGAAAATGATATATAAAGTAAAATAATCCAGATTATTACTCTTGTTCATGCTACTGATGGTAATCCTGTCAAAAATTTCAGACAATTATAGCAAACAAAATAATGAACAATAGTAACAAGACGAAACGAGCTAATTAGCTGTCTATAATTACGTCACCTCACGCTCAGGCGATCATTTTTCACTCAACCACCACTTTCACCTTCGGTTTTGAGAGAATAATTTTGACCAGCTCAATATATGTCACCGGTTTATAGAAATAGTATCCCTGTTGGAACGTGATGTTGTTTTGGTTCAGGTAATCGAGCTGCTCCTTCGTCTCAACACCTTCAGCGACAATACTGATAGAAAGTTTGCGCGCCAGATCCAGCACGCAGTCCAGAATCCGGGTGGAATCGGGATCTGCGTTGACCCGCCCGACGAAGCTGTGATCAATCTTAATATAATCAATATGTAGATCATGGAGATAAGAAAGCCCCGAGTATCCAGTACCAAAATCATCCAGTGCGATGACAAAACCATTTTCATGCAAAATGTTTAGTCGCTGGACCAGACTTTCATCAACATGCAAAGGCTCACGCTCAGTGACTTCAAGCACGAGATTCAAATCACGGCGCGTGAAGCTGTCCTTGTATTTCAGGCATTCTTCAACAAATGTCGGCGAAATAATATGCGAGGCGCTGAAATTTATCCCAACGTGAAAACCTTCTGGCAGTTTACTTTCGATCGCATTCATTTGTTTGGCGACCTGGCTCATCAAACTTTGGGTGAGCGGAACTATCAACCCTGATTTTTCAGCAAGAGGAATGAAAGCCGCAGGAGAGATATATCCTCCCCGAGGGTGTTTCCAGCGGGCAAGGACTTCCACGCCACGTAACGTCCCTTCCAGCCCATTTACCACTGGTTGATAAAAAGGCACAATTTCACCGTTATGTATTGCCCGCCGCAGGATCTCTTCCGGTGTTGCGCTTTTGTTGAAATATTTATCAAGCAGGAAGACAACGGCGCAGGAAATCAACAAAATGAATATCAAAATCCCCAGACCTTTATCGATAAGTCTGCTAAAGCTAAATAGAGGCGGCTGGTTATAAATAATACTGAAATGATATTTTGTGGAACTGACTCGCCCAGAAAAATGATTTTTACCATTGAGAGCTGTCACATCTCCCGACGGGCCAATAATGCTACCGCCAACGAGTAAAGTATATTTCGCCCCCTTCAACGGCACATTGAGCGCGCCACGAATATGTTGATCGCTAATAGTCACCAAAACTCGGGTATCTGCGAACTGATTCTGATAAAGCAAAATGGGCATTTTATTAACAGTATCGATTGCCGGAGCTAGCAGTAAATTGCTTTCAGGAATCACGGGTATACGTGATAGCAGTACGCGGTTCCCCGGCAGTGAAGTACACCAGACCGCATCTTGTTTGAGAATGATGATCGTACGCAGATGTGGCTTGAGCGCTGCTTCTGTACCTAGTTGATATTGTTCATCCAGATCACACCCTTTTCTGGCTATTTCCCGTACCGTTTGAATCGCCTGTGACGCTTCCTCAAGTATATAATTGATATTGTTTGCGGCATATCTCGCCCCTGCCAGGCTCTCCGCTTTTGCGGAATACCAGAGCTGGATGTTCAAAATAGAGACGCCGGTAATAAACAGGCAAACCGCAGCGAGGATAGGGATAAGTGTATTGCGCATCTGCGTGTCCCTGACAACAGGTTAATAGAGGGGGTTGACATTCATTCGCTCAATCTGGCGTCTACAGAGAGCATGGTCGAGAGAATCAGAAATATCCACGCATCAGATGAAATTTTGCCCAACATGCCGCAAGTCTTTCAATGACTGATGAAAAACTAATGTCCGCGCTGATCAATGGGTCTTTAAGCAGACAAGAGGCATGGGGTAATAATTCGGGAACAAAAATATAGGTTGAGCACGTTTCTGTTTAGCTTTAACCTTCGCCTTTATACATATGTGAATCAATAGGTTGAATGCATTTCTGTACCAGCAATTCCAGCTTTTTCAGCGTTTGTATCGCCGTTGAGTCAAGTCCATAACATTTCAATTCTTCTGCCGAATGAAATCTAACGTTGACCTGACCTCCGGGCAGCTGGCGAAGGAGTACCCTGAAAGGTAAATCCAGAGCGAGGTCTGGATGTTCCAACATCAAAGGCGTTCCCTTTTCAGGATTACCAAATACCAGAACAGTCGTTGGCGGCATTACAAGACCTGCATTACTGGCAGCTTTCGCGTGGTCAAACTCGCCAAATAAAACCAGACCATTATTTGATACCGCCTTAAGAAGACGTGTTCTGGTATGCTCGAAGTCAAATGCACTATTGAATTGAATCATAACGTTTTTACCATTAACACAATAATCAATGTGAACGATGAGACAACCGTAATATAAATACAAAATATTATAACCTGAGCTTGCTCATATTTTTGAACATCAGAGAAATAACATTTTCTGATGAGTCCCTTTAATCAACCAGAATTAAAACAATCACAATATCCACTATGCTTATAAAATCATCCTATAGTAACAAGATAATGTAGACTCTGATTCCATAAAGCACTCCCTTCCTAAACCCTGTAGTTACAAATTGTAAAGATTAATTTACTCTGTTTATATTTTGACTATCTGGTTATATCTCAGTGGATATGTAAAATTAATAACAGCTGGTGATCATTCAGTAGTTGACTATAGAAAATTCACCAGCCGGTCACAGACACGCATCTTTACAGGGCGTGTCTGCATTTTTTGTTATGATGTATTGTGATGTATATAGTAGTACTGGTGAATTATGAGCAATCTGAATCCATGCCTGGCGTGTGGTGCCTGTTGTGCATTTTTCCGCGTCTCTTTTTACTGGGCCGAAGCAGATGATGCAGGCGGCACTATCCCGGCTCATCTTACTGAGCAAATATCCCCTTACCACCGATGTATGAGCGGTACTAACCAGAAGGATCCACGTTGTGTCGCCCTGGCAGGAACGCCTGGAAAAAACGCATGTTGCACCATATACAAGAATCGCTCATCGACATGTCGAGAATTCGCCATGTCTGGCGAGGATGGGAAGATTAATGAGGCATGTAATCGCGCCCGCGCAAAATATGGGCTGCCTCCAATTTAAAAAGCACTTTTCATTTTTAATGGGCGCTATAAAACTGCGTATCCATGATTATATTCTGATGTAACATGCCCATTGCCCGAGTATCAAGAATACCATGCCATATGTTCCTGGTACCGGGCAACGTTTTGGTGAAAACTGCCATTTTAAAAATTCAGTTCTTGATGATCATTCTTGATATTTTACGTAACAATCAACAGGCATTACATTCTGATATTTCGACTGTAAACCATTATGTTTTTCGCGCAATTCCCACCCATCGAATGATCCTTTGCCGTTAATCATTAGATAGTTAAAATCAGTAATTTCGATTAGTCTTATTTTTTAGATGAGAGTCTTTTTATATGCTTTTAAACATTCTTTAAGAATAAGAAATCTGCCATAAAGACAGATTTCTTTAATTTATAATTAGAGATTTGCAACGTTATGATATACTTTTTGAACATCGTCGTCATCTTCGAGGGCATCAATAAGTCCTTCAAAGATTTCTAAATCTTCTGGTGAAAGCTCAACTTCTGATTGAGCAATCATTTCTAATTCTGTTGTTGAGAACTCAGTAATTCCAGCTGCTTTTAGAGCTGCAATTCCTTTATGAAGGTCTGTAGGCTCAGTATAAATAACGATGTTTCCTTCTTCTTCGGTCACATCACGGACATCCACTTCAGCTTCAAGCAAAATTTCAAAAATACGGTCAGGGTCAGTTCCTTTAAATACAATCACGCCAGTATTGTCAAACATATAGCTGACAGAACCTGCCGCGCCAATGTTACCGCCTTTTTTATTGAAAATTGTACGAACGTTAGCAATCGTACGGTTAACGTTTGAAGTCAACGTTTCAGCGATAATCATTGAACCATTGGGTCCAAAGCCTTCATAACGTCCTTGTACGAACGTTTCGTCTCCGCCACCTTTGGCTTTATCAATAGCTTTATCAATAACGTGTTTTGGAACTTGCGCCTGCTTCGCGCGTTCAATAACGAACTTTAAAGAAGTGTTTAATTCTGGGTCTGGTTCACCTTGTTTAGCCGCAGCATAGATTTCCACACCGAATTTTGCATATACTTTAGACGTTGCCCCGTCTTTAGCCGTTTTTTTAGCTACGATATTGGCCCATTTACGTCCCACTGGAATAATCTCCTCGAAATTTATTTACATCAATAACAGGTTGATAACCTGCGATTTTCGTCATATTATATCATAACATGAAAAAATTCGTCTATGAGAATTAGAAATAAGATAAATGTATAGCGACAGTTTAATTCTCCATTATTTAAATAATGTTACCAGATTATTTTTCGGATTTAGTTTTAGCTTTTTACCCTTAATTATTGAAACGCTATAATAATACCTAAGGCAAAAATAATGTGTTGATATATAAATTATTTTTTCTTATGTTAATGTTAATTCATTCCAACCTAGGCTCAAGCACTCTTTCTTAACAACGAAAGGCCATAAAATGAATATCGAAGCATTTGCTTTTGGCACCACCAACTGGGGTGAAGTCGAAAAAACAGAACATCCCGGGGAAACAGGCATGGCCTACTGGCGCACACAATTTTTTGGTCACAAGCCGAACCAAATCCGTGTGCGAATGGTTGAATATACCCCAGGTTACCTGGCGGATCATTGGTGCAGTAAAGGTCATATCCTTTTATGCTTGGAGGGAGAACTCGAAACACTGCTCGCAGATGGCCGCAAATTCACTTTAACTGCGGGGATGAGTTATCAGGTTGGTGATAACGCAGAGCCACATCAGTCCAGAACGGAGACAGGAGCAAAACTCTTTATTGTGGACTAAAGGATTCGTCGTTGTTGCGATTGCGACGTCCGATTCTGGCACAGAATTGGAACCTGGCAGTAGAACAACCATCTGACCATCCCCCAACTACCTGGGGGTTTTGATAACTTATTTTGATAACCGTTAGCATCCTGGCAAAAATAACGGGAGCGTTACGCTCCCGTTAATGAATTTAATAAATTACCGAATTACATGTTCTTGATGATCGCATCACCAAACTCTGAACATTTCAGCAGCTTAGCGCCTTCCATCAGACGTTCGAAGTCATATGTTACGGTCTTCGCGTTGATTGCGCCTTCCATACCTTTAACAATCAGGTCTGCGGCTTCAGTCCAGCCCATATGGCGCAGCATCATCTCAGCGGAGAGGATGATAGAGCCTGGGTTAACTTTGTCCTGACCGGCATATTTCGGCGCAGTACCGTGGGTGGCTTCAAACAGGGCGCATTCGTCACCGATGTTTGCACCAGGGGCGATACCGATACCGCCAACCTGCGCTGCCAGGGCGTCAGAAATGTAGTCACCGTTCAGGTTCATACAGGCGATAACATCATATTCAGCCGGACGCAGCAGGATCTGTTGCAGGAATGCATCAGCAATCACGTCTTTAATGACGATCTCTTTGCCGGTATTCGGGTTTTTAACTTTCAGCCACGGGCCGCCGTCGATCAGTTCACCGCCAAACTCTTCACGCGCCAGCTGGTAGCCCCAGTCTTTAAACGCGCCTTCGGTGAACTTCATGATGTTGCCTTTGTGCACCAGGGTCACAGAGTCACGATCGTTAGCAATTGCGTATTCGATTGCGGCACGAACAAGACGTTTGGTGCCTTCTTCAGAACATGGCTTAATACCGATACCGCAGTGTTCCGGGAAGCGAATTTTCTTCACGCCCATCTCTTCACGCAGGAATTTAATTACTTTCTCAGCGTCGGCAGAGTCTGCTTTCCATTCGATACCTGCATAAATGTCTTCCGAGTTTTCACGGAAGATAACCATATCGGTCAGTTCAGGGTGTTTAACCGGGCTTGGGGTGCCCTGATAGTAACGTACCGGACGCAGGCAGATGTAGAGATCAAGTTCCTGGCGCAGGGCAACGTTGAGAGAACGAATACCGCCACCAACCGGAGTGGTCAGCGGGCCTTTAATAGCAACGCGATATTCACGAATCAGATCAAGGGTTTCAGCAGGCAGCCAGACATCCTGACCATAAACCTGTGTGGATTTTTCACCGGTGTAAATTTCCATCCAGGAGATTTTACGCTCGCCTTTATAGGCTTTCTCGACTGCAGCGTCGACCACTTTCAGCATGGCTGGGGTTACATCTACACCGATTCCATCACCTTCAATGTAAGGGATAATCGGATTTTCAGGAACGTTGAGTTTGCCGTTTTGCAGGGTGATCTTCTTGCCTTGTGCCGGAACAACTACTTTACTTTCCATTCACCTCTCCTTCGAGCGCTACTGGTTTGCTCGTCTGCCACCACGTTGCATATGCGTTTGCGTCCTGCGATACGGATGCTTTAGAGCAATTTTTTGTTAATGATTTGTAATTGGCTTGTCAATACTACCCTATTGTTTGCCGTCATGAAAGATGCGCGTTATTAGGCTATAATGCGGCAATTCATAATCTCTGAAAATACCATGCAAAAAACTTCTTTTAGAAATCACCAGGTTAAGCGATTCAGCTCGCAACGCACTAACAAACGCAAACCAGAAAACCAGCCCACGCGCGTGATCCTGTTTAATAAACCTTACGATGTCCTGCCACAGTTCACCGATGAAGCTGGGCGCAAAACATTAAAAGAATTCATCCCGGTTCAGGGTGTTTATGCGGCGGGTCGTCTCGACCGCGATAGCGAAGGGTTATTGGTGCTGACCAATAATGGTGCACTACAGGCTCGTTTAACTCAGCCGGGCAAACGCACCGGGAAAATCTATTATGTGCAGGTGGAAGGCATTCCCACACAAGACGCTCTTGAAGCCTTACGCAATGGCGTAACCTTAAATGATGGTCCTACCCTGCCCGCAGGCGTGGAGCTGGTTGAAGAACCAGAGTGGTTATGGCCACGTAATCCGCCAATTCGTGAACGTAAAAGTATTCCCACCAGCTGGCTGAAGATTACTTTATATGAAGGACGTAATCGCCAGGTGCGCCGCATGACCGCCCATGTCGGTTTCCCTACGCTGCGACTGATTCGTTATGCCATGGGCAATTACACACTGGATAATCTCGCTAACGGCGAATGGCGAGAAGCAACAGAATAAGGATGCACAATGTTTAAACCGCACGTTACCGTCGCCTGCGTGGTACACGCAGAGGACAAATTTTTAGTTGTTGAAGAGACGATTAACGGTAAAGCGTTATGGAACCAACCGGCGGGACATCTGGAGGCGGATGAGACGCTAGTAGAAGCGGCTGCGCGTGAGCTGTGGGAAGAAACCGGCATCAGCGCGCGACCGCAACACTTCATCCGCATGCATCAGTGGATTGCGCCAGATAAAACGCCGTTTTTGCGTTTCCTGTTTGCCATTGAGCTTGAGCAAATATGCCCGACCCAGCCTCATGACAGCGATATCGACTGCTGCCGTTGGGTCAGCGCCGAAGAAATTTTACAGGCGTCAAATTTGCGTTCGCCGTTGGTGGCGGAAAGTATTCGTTGTTATCAAAGCGGGCAACGCTATCCGCTGGAGATGATTGGCGATTTTAACTGGCCTTTTACAAAGGGTGTCATCTAAAAGGCTGCGTGATAGAATACGCCGCCTTGAAGTTCAATGTCGTGAGTAATCCAATGTCTGAAACCGCAAAAAAAGTGATCGTCGGCATGTCCGGCGGTGTCGATTCCTCCGTTTCTGCCTGGCTGTTGCAACAACAGGGATATCAGGTCGAAGGCCTGTTTATGAAGAACTGGGAAGAAGACGACGGTGAGGAATATTGCACAGCGGCAGCGGATCTGGCTGATGCCCAGGCGGTCTGCGACAAGCTCGGCATTGAACTGCACACCGTCAACTTTGCTGCCGAATACTGGGACAACGTCTTCGAACTGTTCCTTGCCGAATATAAAGCCGGTCGCACGCCGAATCCGGATATTCTGTGCAACAAAGAGATCAAATTTAAAGCCTTCCTCGAATTTGCCGCCGAAGATTTAGGTGCCGATTATATCGCTACCGGTCATTACGTTCGTCGGGCAGATGTCGATGGCAAGAGCCGCCTGCTGCGTGGTCTGGACAGCAATAAAGACCAGAGCTACTTCCTTTATACGCTCAGCCATGAGCAAATTGCGCAAAGCCTGTTCCCGGTCGGCGAACTGGAAAAACCGCAGGTGCGTAAGATTGCTGAAGATCTTGGTCTGGTCACCGCGAAGAAAAAAGACTCTACCGGCATTTGCTTCATTGGCGAACGTAAATTCCGCGAGTTCCTGGGCCGTTATCTCCCGGCGCAACCGGGCAAAATCATTACCGTCGATGGCGATGAAATTGGTGAGCACCAGGGGCTGATGTATCACACCCTCGGTCAGCGTAAAGGTCTGGGTATCGGTGGCACTAAAGAAGGCACCGAAGAACCGTGGTATGTGGTCGATAAAGACGTCGAAAACAACATTCTGATTGTTGCGCAGGGCCATGAACACCCGCGTCTGATGTCTGTCGGTCTGATTGCCCAGCAGCTACACTGGGTCGATCGCGAACCGTTCACCGGCACTATGCGTTGCACGGTAAAAACCCGCTATCGCCAGACCGACATTCCGTGCACCGTCAAGGCGCTGGACGACGATCGCATTGAAGTGATTTTCGATGAGCCAGTTGCCGCCGTGACGCCGGGCCAGTCTGCCGTCTTCTATAACGGTGAAGTGTGCCTCGGTGGCGGTATCATTGAGCAGCGTCTGCCGCTGCCGGTCTGATTATTGTCTTTAATTACAACAAGGAAGCAGTGAACGTGGCAAAGAATTACTATGACATCACCCTCGCCCTGGCCGGTATTTGTCAGTCGGCACGCCTGGTGCAACAACTCGCTCACCAGGGGCATTGTGATGCCGATGCGCTACACGTCTCACTCAACAGTATTATTGATATGAACCCCAGCTCGACGCTGGCGGTTTTTGGCGGTAGCGAAGCCAACCTGCGCGTCGGGCTGGAAACCCTGCTCGGCGTGCTCAATGCCAGCAGTCGTCAGGGCTTAAACGCTGAGCTAACCCGCTACACGCTAAGCCTGATGGTGCTTGAGCGCAAACTTTCCTCAGCGAAAGGTGCGCTCGACACTCTGGGCAACCGGATCAACGGCCTGCAACGCCAACTCGAACACTTCGATTTACAGTCCGAAACGCTGATGAGCGCGATGGCCGCCATCTATGTTGATGTGATAAGCCCGCTTGGCCCGCGCATTCAGGTCACCGGCTCCCCTGCCGTACTGCAAAGCCCACAGGTGCAGGCGAAAGTTCGCGCAACCCTGCTGGCAGGCATTCGCGCCGCCGTGCTCTGGCACCAGGTTGGCGGCGGACGTCTGCAACTGATGTTTTCTCGTAATCGCCTGACCACTCAGGCAAAACAAATTCTTGCTCATTTAACCCCGGAGTTGTGATCTATGGAATTATCCTCACTGACCGCCGTTTCCCCTGTCGATGGACGCTACGGCGATAAAGTCAGCGCGCTGCGCGGGATTTTCAGCGAATACGGTTTGCTGAAATTCCGTGTACAAGTTGAAGTACGTTGGCTGCAAAAACTGGCCGCGCACGCAGCGATCAAGGAAGTTCCTGCTTTTGCTGCCGACGCAATCGGTTACCTTGATGCAATCGTCGCTAATTTCAGTGAAGAAGATGCATCGCGAATCAAAACCATCGAGCGTACCACTAACCACGACGTTAAAGCGGTTGAGTATTTCCTGAAAGAAAAAGTGGCGGAGATCCCGGAACTGCACGCGGTTTCTGAATTCATTCACTTTGCCTGTACTTCGGAAGATATCAATAACCTCTCCCACGCGTTGATGCTGAAAACTGCGCGTGATGAAGTGATCCTGCCATACTGGCGTCAACTGATTGACGGCATTAAAGATCTCGCCGTTCAGTATCGCGATATCCCGCTGCTGTCCCGTACCCACGGTCAGCCAGCCACGCCGTCAACCATCGGTAAAGAGATGGCTAACGTCGCCTACCGTATGGAGCGCCAGTACCGCCAGCTTAACCAGGTGGAGATTCTCGGCAAAATCAACGGCGCGGTCGGTAACTATAACGCCCACATCGCCGCTTACCCGGAAGTTGACTGGCATCAGTTCAGCGAAGAGTTCGTCACCTCGCTGGGTATTCAGTGGAACCCGTACACAACCCAGATCGAACCGCACGACTACATCGCCGAGCTGTTTGATTGCGTTGCGCGCTTTAACACCATTCTGATCGACTTTGACCGTGACGTCTGGGGTTATATCGCCCTTAACCACTTCAAACAGAAAACCATCGCTGGTGAGATTGGTTCTTCCACCATGCCGCATAAAGTTAACCCGATCGACTTCGAAAACTCCGAAGGGAATCTGGGCCTTTCCAACGCGGTATTGCAGCACCTGGCAAGCAAACTGCCGGTTTCCCGCTGGCAGCGTGACCTGACCGACTCCACCGTGCTGCGTAACCTCGGCGTGGGTATCGGTTATGCGCTGATTGCTTACCAGTCCACCCTGAAAGGTGTGAGCAAACTGGAAGTGAACCGTGATCATCTGCTGGATGAACTGGATCACAACTGGGAAGTGTTGGCTGAACCGATCCAGACGGTAATGCGCCGTTACGGGATTGAGAAGCCATACGAGAAGCTGAAAGAGCTGACTCGCGGTAAACGCGTTGACGCCGAAGGCATGAAGCAATTTATCGACGGTCTGGCGCTGCCAGAAGAAGAAAAAACACGCCTGAAAGCGATGACGCCGGCGAACTATATTGGTCGCGCCATCACTATGGTTGATGAGCTGAAATAAGCCTCGTATCAGTGCCGGATGGTGATGCCGTCCGGCCTGTTTATTAAGATAATCCGCTTTTCTATTTACACCTCCCTTCCCCACTGGTTTATTTAATGTTTACCCCCACAACCACATAATCGCGTTACACTATTTTTATAATTAAGACAGGGAGAAATAAAAATGCGCGTACTGGTTGTCGAAGACAATGCGTTGTTACGTCACCATCTTAAAGTTCAGATTCAGGACGCGGGTCATCAGGTCGATGACGCAGAAGATGCCAAAGAAGCCGATTATTATCTCAACGAACATTTACCGGATATTGCGATTGTCGATCTCGGTTTGCCTGACGAAGATGGTTTGTCGCTGATCCGTCGCTGGCGTAGTAATGATGTTTCACTGCCAATTCTGGTTTTAACCGCCCGTGAAAGCTGGCAGGACAAAGTTGAAGTATTAAGCGCCGGTGCTGATGATTACGTGACTAAACCCTTTCATATTGAAGAGGTGATGGCACGAATGCAGGCATTAATGCGGCGTAATAGCGGCCTGGCTTCACAGGTTATTTCGCTGCCGCCGTTTCAGGTTGATCTCTCCCGTCGCGAATTATCCATTAGTGACGAAGTCATCAAACTGACCGCATTTGAATACACCATTATGGAAACCTTGATCCGTAACAACGGCAAAGTGGTCAGTAAAGATTCATTGATGCTACAGCTCTACCCGGATGCCGAACTGCGGGAAAGTCATACCATTGATGTTCTGATGGGCAGACTGCGCAAAAAAATTCAGGCGCAATACCCGCACGAGGTGATTACCACTGTTCGCGGCCAGGGTTATCTTTTCGAATTGCGCTGATGAAAAAATTACTGCGTGTTTTTTTCCCGCTCTCGCTGCGGGTACGTTTTCTGTTGGCGACGGCCGCGGTAGTACTAGTGCTTTCACTTTCCTACGGTATGGTTGCCCTGATCGGTTATAGCGTTAGTTTCGATAAAACGACGTTTCGTCTGTTACGCGGCGAGAGCAATTTATTCTATACACTGGCGAAATGGGAAAACAATAAGCTACACGTTGAACTGCCGGAAAATATTGACAAGCAAAGTCCCACGATGTCTCTGATTTATGACGAGAACGGCAAACTATTGTGGGCGCAGCGTGACGTTCCCTGGCTGATGAAAATGATCCAGCCTGACTGGCTGAAATCCAATGGTTTTCACGAAATAGAGGCTGACGTGAACGATACCAGCCTGCTACTGAGTAACGATCTCTCTATTCAGCAGCAGTTGCAGGAAGTTCGGGAAGACGACGACGATGCAGAAATGACCCACTCGGTAGCCGTTAATGTCTATCCGGCAACGGCGCGAATGCCAAAACTCACCATTGTGGTGGTCGATACCATTCCCGTAGAGCTTAAAAGTTCCTATACGGTATGGAGCTGGTTTCTCTATGTACTCCTGGCCAACCTGTTGTTAGTGATCCCGTTACTGTGGATCGCCGCCTGGTGGAGCTTACGCCCTATTGAAGCCCTGGCGCGAGAAGTCCGCGAACTGGAAGAACACCACCGTGAACTGCTCAACCCTACAACAACGAGAGAACTGACCAGCCTGGTGGGTAACCTGAACCGACTTTTAAAAAGCGAGCGTGAGCGTTACGACAAATACCGCACTACGCTCACTGACCTGACTCACAGCCTGAAAACGCCTCTGGCGGTGCTACAAAGTACGCTACGTTCTTTGCGAAGTGAAAAGATGAACGTCAGTGAGGCGGAACCGGTGATGCTGGAACAAATTAGCCGTATCTCGCAACAAATTGGTTACTACCTACACCGAGCCAGTATGCGTGGAGGGACATTACTTAGCCGCGAACTACATCCAGTGGCCCCGTTGTTGGACAATCTCACATCGGCACTGAATAAAGTTTATCAGCGTAAAGGCGTCAATATTTCCCTCGATATCTCGCCAGAAATTAGCTTTGTCGGTGAGCAGAACGATTTTGTTGAGGTAATGGGCAATGTACTGGATAACGCCTGTAAGTATTGTCTCGAATTTGTCGAAATCTCCGCAAGGCAAACTGACAAACATCTCTACATCGTGGTCGAAGATGATGGACCGGGGATCCCGCAAAGCAAGCGTGAGGTGATTTTCGACCGTGGTCAGCGTGTTGATACCTTACGCCCCGGGCAAGGCTTGGGGCTGGCGGTCGCTCGTGAAATTACTGAACAGTACGACGGAAGAATCATCGCCGGAGAGAGCATGCTCGGCGGTGCGCGAATGGAGGTGATTTTTGGTCGCCAGCATTCCTTGTCGAAAGATGAATAAATATGTCCTTTGTTCGCGCATTACAGTATGCATCCGTTATAATCGGTTGCAGATACCCGCCTATGGACGCTTAACATGGAATACCAACTCACCCTTAATTGGCCCGATTTTCTTGAACGCCACTGGCAGAAACGTCCCGTGGTGTTAAAACGCGGCTTTAATAATTTTATTGACCCTATTTCTCCCGACGAGCTGGCGGGCCTGGCGATGGAAAGTGAAGTCGACAGTCGGCTGGTCAGTCATCAGGATGGCAAATGGCAGGTCAGTCACGGGCCATTCGAAAGCTACGACCATCTGGGCGAAACCAACTGGTCATTGCTGGTCCAGGCGGTTGATCACTGGCATGAACCGGCCGCCGCGCTGATGCGTCCGTTCCGTGAATTACCGGACTGGCGCATTGACGATCTGATGATCTCGTTTTCCGTGCCTGGCGGCGGCGTCGGTCCGCATCTCGATCAGTACGATGTATTTATTATTCAGGGTACAGGTCGCCGTCGCTGGCGGGTAGGTGAAAAACTGCACATGAGGCAGCACTGCCCTCACCCGGATCTGTTACAGGTTGATCCGTTTGAAGCGATTATTGATGAAGAGCTGGAGCCAGGCGATATTCTTTATATTCCGCCAGGGTTCCCGCACGAAGGCTACGCGCTGGAAAATGCGATGAACTATTCCGTTGGTTTTCGTGCGCCGAATACGCGGGAACTGATCAGCGGATTTGCCGATTACGTGCTGCAACGTGAGCTGGGCGGTAATTACTACAGCGATCCGGATGTCCCTCCTCGCGATCATCCGGCAGACGTTCTGCCGCAGGAGATGGATAAACTGCGTGAGATGATGCTTGAGTTGATCAACCAGCCAGAACACTTTAAGCAGTGGTTTGGCGAGTTTATTTCGCAGTCACGTCATGAACTGGATATCGCTCCGCCAGAGCCACCGTATCAACCGGATGAAATCTACGACGCGCTGAAACAAGGTGATGTACTGGTGCGTCTGGGTGGTCTGCGCGTCTTGCGCATTGGCGACGATGTTTATGCTAATGGTGAGAAAATTGATTCCCCGCACCGTCCGGCGCTGGAGGCACTCGCCAGCAACATTGCACTGACCGCCGAGAATTTTGGCGACGCACTGGAAGATCCGTCATTCCTCGCGATGCTCGCGGCGCTGGTCAATAGCGGGTATTGGTTCTTCGAAGGGTAAATTTGAATTGAAGCCGGATGCGGCATCATATGCCGCATCCAATTTCGCTTACTTCCGTTTCGCCGTTAACTCGGCAATACGCACAATCACTTGCACCGCTTTTTCCATTCCTTCCAGAGTGACAAACTCATGTTTACCATGATAGTTATAACCGCCGGTAAACAGATTCGGACACGGTAATCCCATAAATGACAACTGCGCACCGTCAGTACCACCACGGATCGGTTTCAGGTCTGGTTCAATATCGCAATCGCGCATCGCCTGCTGGGCAATATCAAGAATATGCGGATGCTCAACGACTTTCTCGCGCATGTTGTAGTAACTGTCTTCAATCACCAGTTCAATGTAGCAATCCGGGTGTAACCCTTTGCCCACTTTCTTGGCAATTTCCATCATTTTACGTTTACGCGCTTCAAACTGTTTACGGTCGAAATCACGGATGATGTAGTGCATATCGGCGCGCTCAACAGTGCCTTTCATGCTTGTCAGGTGATAGAAGCCTTCATAACCTTCCGTAGCTTCCGGGCTTTCATCTGCCGGTACTTCCGCATGAATGCGTGCCGCCAGCGACAGCGCATTCACCATCACACCTTTTGCCGTACCTGGGTGAACATTGTTGCCGACGATTTTGATATTCACCGAAGCAGCGTTGAAGTTTTCAAACTCCAGTTCACCTACGCCACCACCATCTACGGTGTAAGCCCAGCGGGCATCAAAGGCTTCAACATCAAAATGTTTCGCCCCTTTGCCCACTTCTTCATCTGGCGTAAAGGCAACACGAATATCGCCATGCGGAATATTTTTCTGCTGCAATACCGCCAGCGCGGTCATGATTTCTGCAATACCTGCTTTGTCGTCAGCACCCAACAATGTTTTACCGTCAGTGGTGATCAGCGTCTGTCCCAGCAGTTGATGCAGTACCGGGAACATGACCGGTGACAGGACTTCGTCGCCGACGCCCAACGCAATGTCGCCGCCACGATAGTTTTCAACAATCTGCGGATTCACATTTTTACCGCTGCAATCCGGTGAGGTATCCACATGAGAAATAAAGCCAATCGCCGGAATATCGCCAGGAACGTTAGCCGGTAGCGTCGCCATCAACGTTCCTTTCTCACTTAAGGTCACATTGATAAGACCCATTTCTTCCAGCTGATCTTTCAGCAGATGCAATAATTTCCACTGGCCTTCCGTGCTGGGAACTTGTCTCACCCCCGCTTTTGATTGGGTATCGAGAGACACGTAGTTCAAAAAACGCTCAAGTAGTTTATCCATGTAGTCACCCTCACTTTTCGTGACAACATTATTAAGAAGCAGGAAAAGACAAATATTGCGTCAGGTCACTTTTACCCCTGCAATCGGGAATATTTATCAACATTACCTTAATGAATATAAAGCTAAGCCAGTAATTCACAACAAGGATTGGCGATCCAAGTAGTTTGCCGTAGAATTACGGCCCTCTTTAAGAGTCACCAAGGTGGTTAACCACAAACCCCGCTTCGGTAAGCCATCCGTTGCGTTTACATGGGACAGAGTAAAAAATTGAATAAACAACCGAGTTCGCTTTCACCGCTGGTGCAATTGGCGGGAATTCGCAAATGCTTTGATGGTAAAGAGGTCATTCCCCAGCTGGATCTGACTATCAACAATGGCGAGTTCCTCACGCTGCTTGGCCCTTCTGGCTGCGGTAAAACAACCGTTCTTCGCCTGATTGCGGGTCTGGAAACTGTTGATTCTGGACGCATCATGCTGGATAACGAGGACATCACCCACGTTCCGGCGGAAAACCGCTATGTGAACACCGTTTTCCAAAGCTACGCGCTATTCCCCCACATGACCGTATTCGAAAATGTGGCCTTTGGTTTGCGTATGCAAAAAACCCCTGCTGCTGAAATTACGCCTCGCGTGATGGAAGCTTTGCGGATGGTGCAACTGGAAAGCTTCGCTCAACGCAAACCGCATCAGCTCTCAGGCGGCCAACAGCAACGCGTCGCCATTGCCCGTGCGGTGGTTAACAAGCCTCGCCTGCTGCTGCTTGATGAGTCGCTCTCGGCGCTGGATTACAAACTGCGCAAGCAAATGCAGAACGAGTTGAAAGCGTTACAGCGTAAGCTTGGCATTACCTTCGTCTTTGTCACTCACGATCAGGAAGAAGCACTCACCATGTCAGACAGGATTGTGGTGATGCGCGAGGGTCGTATTGAGCAAGACGGTACACCGCGCGAAATTTACGAAGAGCCGAAGAATTTATTTGTTGCCGGATTCATTGGCGAAATCAATATGTTCAACGCCACTGTCATCGAACGTCTCGACGAGCAGCGCGTGCGGGCTAACGTTGAAGGTCGCGAGTGTAATATCTACGTTAACTTCGCCGTTGAACCGGGGCAAAAACTGCATGTTCTGCTGCGCCCGGAAGACTTACGTGTTGAAGAGATTAACGACGACAACCATGCTGAAGGGCTGATTGGATACGTTCGTGAGCGTAACTACAAAGGCATGACGCTGGAGTCGGTTGTTGAACTGGAAAATGGCAAGATGGTGATGGTCAGCGAATTCTTCAATGAAGACGATCCTGACTTTGACCACTCTCTCGACCAAAAAATGGCCATTAATTGGGTAGAAAGCTGGGAGGTCGTACTGGCTGATGAAGAACACAAGTAAGTTCCAGAATGTAGTGATTGTCACTATTGTCGGTTGGCTTGTGTTGTTTGTCTTTCTGCCCAACCTGATGATCATTGGCACCAGCTTTTTGACCCGCGACGACGCCAGTTTCGTCAAAATGGTCTTTACGCTGGAAAACTACGCACGTCTGCTCGATCCGCTCTATTTTGAAGTGCTATTGCACTCGCTGAATATGGCGCTGATCGCCACCCTCGCCTGCCTGGTTCTGGGCTATCCGTTTGCCTGGTTTCTGGCGAAGCTGCCGCACAAGGTGCGTCCGCTGCTGCTGTTTCTGCTGATTGTTCCCTTCTGGACCAACTCACTGATTCGCATCTACGGGCTGAAAATTTTCCTCAGCACCAAAGGCTATCTCAACGAGTTTTTGCTCTGGCTGGGCGTTATCGACACACCAATTCGTATCATGTTCACGCCCAGTGCGGTGATTATCGGTCTGGTTTACATTCTGCTGCCGTTTATGGTGATGCCGCTGTACTCCAGTATCGAAAAACTGGATAAGCCGTTGCTGGAGGCGGCGCGCGATCTCGGTGCCAGCAAGTTGCAGACTTTTATCCGCATCATTATTCCACTGACGATGCCGGGGATTATTGCCGGATGTCTGCTGGTGATGCTGCCAGCGATGGGCCTGTTCTATGTGTCCGACCTGATGGGCGGTGCGAAAAACCTGCTGATCGGTAACGTCATCAAGGTCCAGTTCCTTAATATTCGTGACTGGCCGTTTGGTGCAGCCACCAGCATTACGCTGACTATCGTAATGGGCCTGATGTTGCTGGTTTACTGGCGCGCTTCTCGTTTGCTGAATAAGAAGGTGGAACTCGAATGATCGGTCGACTGCTTCGCGGCGGTTTTATGACCGCTATCTACGCGTACCTGTATATCCCAATCATTATTTTGATTGTGAACTCCTTCAACAGCTCGCGCTTTGGCATCAACTGGCAGGGTTTTACCACCAAATGGTATAGCCTGCTGATGAACAACGACAGTCTGTTACAGGCAGCGCAGCATTCACTGACGATGGCGGTGTTTTCGGCGACGTTTGCCACGCTTATCGGTTCACTGACGGCCGTTGCGCTGTACCGCTATCGCTTTCGCGGTAAGCCGTTCGTTAGCGGAATGCTGTTTGTGGTGATGATGTCGCCAGATATCGTGATGGCGATTTCTCTGCTGGTGCTGTTTATGCTGCTGGGTATTCAGCTTGGCTTCTGGTCGCTGCTGTTCTCGCATATCACCTTCTGCCTACCGTTTGTGGTGGTGACGGTGTATTCGCGCCTGAAAGGTTTTGACGTGCGAATGCTGGAAGCGGCGAAAGATCTCGGTGCCAGTGAATTTACCATTCTGCGAAAAATCATCCTGCCACTGGCAATGCCAGCGGTGGCGGCGGGCTGGGTGTTAAGCTTTACCCTGTCGATGGACGATGTGGTAGTTTCTTCTTTCGTCACCGGCCCAAGCTATGAAATTCTGCCGTTAAAAATTTATTCGATGGTCAAAGTCGGCGTATCGCCGGAAGTTAACGCGCTGGCAACCATATTACTGGTGCTGTCGCTGGTGATGGTAATTGCCAGCCAGCTTATTGCTCGTGATAAAACGAAAGGTAACACAGGGGACGTTAAATGAAAAAATGGTCACGCCACCTGCTCGCGGCGGGTGCTCTGGCACTGGGCATGAGCGCCGCTCACGCTGATGACAACAACACACTGTATTTCTACAACTGGACCGAGTACGTGCCGCCTGGACTGCTCGAACAGTTCACCAAAGAAACCGGTATTAAGGTTATCTATTCGACTTACGAGTCGAACGAAACCATGTACGCCAAGCTGAAAACGTACAAAGACGGTGCCTATGACCTGGTGGTTCCTTCAACCTATTACGTTGATAAAATGCGTAAAGAAGGGATGATCCAGAAGATCGACAAGTCGAAGTTAACAAACTTTGGCAACCTCGACCCAGAAATGCTCAACAAGCCGTTTGATCCGAATAACGACTACTCCATTCCGTATATCTGGGGTGCGACGGCGATTGGCGTTAACGGTGATGCGGTGGATCCGAAATCTGTCACCAGCTGGGCCGATCTGTGGAAGCCTGAGTACAAAGGCAGCCTGCTGCTGACCGACGATGCCCGTGAAGTATTCCAGATGGCGCTGCGTAAGCTGGGCTACTCCGGTAACACCACCGATCCGAAAGAGATTGAAGCTGCGTATAACGAGCTGAAAAAACTGATGCCAAACGTCGCGGCGTTTAACTCCGATAACCCGGCAAACCCGTACATGGAAGGCGAAGTTAACCTCGGCATGATCTGGAACGGCTCTGCTTTCGTTGCTCGCCAGGCGGGTACGCCAATTGACGTGGTGTGGCCGAAAGAAGGCGGCATTTTCTGGATGGACAGCCTGGCGATTCCGGCAAATGCCAAAAACAAAGAAGGCGCGCTGAAACTGATCAACTTCCTGCTGCGCCCGGATGTGGCAAAACAGGTTGCCGAAACTATCGGTTATCCAACGCCAAACCTCGCCGCGCGCAAACTGTTAAGCCCGGAAATAGCAAACGACAAGACGCTCTACCCGGATGCTGAAACCATTAAAAATGGCGAATGGCAGAGTGACGTTGGCCCAGCCAGTAGCATTTATGAAGAGTATTATCAGAAGCTGAAAGCAGGACGTTAATTCAGCAAGCGGGCGGTGGTATTACCGCCCGTTTTTTATTTAGCAAGGAAGTAACTAATGAGTCAGGAATAATGTATCGCTGCTATAGACGAGTTAAAGGAAAAGAGGCCGGAAAAGTGCGCGTGTATTGTGCCGAATGCGGTGAGAACGCCTTATCTGGCCTACAAACCCCACAAATTCAATTAATTGTGGTCCGCTCGTAGGCCTGATAAGCGTAGCGCATCAGGCAATTACTCCTGATTTATAATCCCTTCAGCAACTTCTCAACAAACTCTGGTACCACCTGGCTTGCCGGGCCGTAATATTTCTCGGCAAATTCATTACCGACCTGACTCGGTTCGAGATTGAGTTCAACCGTATGCGCGCCATGCAGCTTCGCTTCGTGAACAAACCCAGCCGCCGGATAAACATGCCCGGATGTGCCAATAGCAATGAAAATGTCGGCCATCGACAACGCCATATAAATTTCATCCATGCCGAGTGGCATTTCGCCAAACCACACTACGTGTGGGCGCAGCGGAGCCGGGAACTGGCAGCAATGACATTTGTCTTCTGGCGTGACGTCTCCGGTCCAGTCGAGAACCTGACCGCTTTGCGAACAACGTACTTTCAGCAATTCCCCATGCATATGAATCACATTGGTATTACCTGCGCGTTCATGCAGATTATCGATATTCTGCGTCACCAGCAAAAAGCGATCGCCGAGGGCGTCTTGCAGTTTAGCCAGAGCAAGATGCGCAGCGTTAGGCTGAATTTCTGGCTGCTGTAGTTGACGGCGACGAGCGTTATAAAACGCTTGCACCAGTTCAGGATCGCGATCAAAACCTTCCGGTGTAGCCACATCTTCAACCCGATGTTCTTCCCACAGGCCATCTGCTGCGCGAAAGGTACGAATACCTGATTCCGCAGAAATTCCTGCCCCTGTCAGTACGAGTACTCTTGGTTTTTCCATTGCTTCCGGCACCACTTTATCTCTGAAAAAAATACGCTGACGCAAACGCTCGTGCAGGCGGCGTTTATTTTTACGAAAACGACTTAACCGATGACCCCGACGCGACAACATAGCAACCTCTGTTGATTAATCGGTTAGATGTAGGAAGGCCGCACCACGCATTCCTCCTGCATCCCCGTGACGCGCGCGTTCAATGCGCGGAACACGAGCTACAGGTAAGAGATGACGAGGCAGCCTGTCCGCCAGTTGCGTTGTGATTGCCGGGAAATTCGATAAGCCACCGCCAATGACCAGCAAATCAGGGTCAACAATGGTCAGGATATTTCCCAGACAAACCGCTAATAAATCCAGATAACGCTCAACGTGCGCCCTTGCCTGCTCATCGCCTTGCTCATAAAGCGCAATAATTTCGGGAGCCTGCAACGGTTGATGATAATAGTGTTGATACAGCCACGCAAAACCGCGACCAGACAGATAATTTTCAATGCAACCGTGCTGACCACAGCCGCAGCGACGTAACGGGAAATCCAGCCCCATCATGGTTAATGCATCGACGGGAAGGCGCATATGCCCAAATTCACCCGTAATATAGCTTTTACCCGTTACCGGTTTACCGTTGAATACCAGTCCACCGCCAACGCCAGTCCCCAGGATCAGTCCCATCACCAGTGGATATTGGGTAAATTCATCGTCCCAGGCTTCAGAAAGGGCAAAGCAGTTGGCGTCGTTATTAAGGCGCACATCGCGTTCAAGGCGTGCGCTCAGATCGGCACGCAGCGGTTTACCACTTGCGGCGGGGACATTGGCGGCATACAGCGTGCCATCTTCTGTTTCCGGCATTCCCGGAATACCGATGCCGACAGAACCTTTACAGCCAAAACGTTGATCGGCTTCGGCCACCAGCTCGCACACTGCATCTAAAAATGCGTCATAGCTGTCACGCGGTGTCGGCACCCGCTTTTCCCACTGCAACTGCCGACCGCTATCAAACACGCCTAGCGCAATTTTCGTTCCACCAATATCAAACCCGTAATACATTGCCGCTCCTTGTTTTAATGTACTGCCTTTACTGGCCGCTAAGGACTCGCGCAGGGTCAATATTACTGGCGCGTCGCGCCGGATACCAACTTGCCAAAAGACTCAGCAACAATGCTGTGACCAGTACGTAGAAGACGTCCAGCCAGTGCAATTCCGATGGCAGGAAGTCAATAAAATAGATATCACTGGAGAGGAACTGATGACCAATCAGCTTTTCAATCCACTCAATAATCGGGGTAAGTTGCAGTGAAACCACTACGCCGATAATCACACCACAGAGGCTGCCGAACAGCCCTGCCAGCAATCCATACCAGACAAAGATGGCGCGAATTAAACCGTCTTTCGCCCCCAGCGTTCTTAATACTGCGATATCGCCACTCTTATCTTTCACCGCCATCACTAACGTGGAGACGATGTTGAAACAGGCCACGCCAATCACCAGTACCATCGCCAGATACATAATGGCGCGGATCATCTGGATATCGCGATACATATAGCCATAAGTACCAATCCAGCTTTTAATATAAACGTAGCTGTTGGTTACTTCACCCGCGTCACGTACCAGTTTGTTAGCGTTAAAAACATCCGTCATTTTAAGGGCAATGCCTGACACACTGGAACCCATATCAAGATATTGTTGGGCATCCGCCAGCGGGATCATGGCAAAACTGTGATCGAGTTGGCCACTCAACTGCAAAATACCCGCAACGTGCAAACGCACACGTTTCGGCTGCATCAGCTTATGCTCGGGATTCGAGTTTGGGATCATAATCGACACCCAATCGCCCTGCTTCACTTTCAGCGCATCCGCCACGCCTTTGCCGATGATAATTTGCTGTTCGCCCGCTTTAAAATTGTTCCAGGCATCGCCCTGGACAAATGATGGCAGCGCGCTCAGACGCTGTTCCTGTTGCGGATCAACGCCTTTAACCTGCAGAGCGCGCAGATTCGCGCCACTCTCCACCAGCCCGGTGAAATTGATATACGGCGCAGCGGCGGCAATACCCGGCACTTTCTGCACTTTATCCAGTGCTTCCTGCCAGTTAGTCCACGGCTGATCTACCGCCTCAATTTCACCGTGCGGTACCACAGCAAGAATGCGGTTGTTCAGTTCGCGTTCAAAGCCATTCATCGCGCTTAAGCCGACGATCAATACCGCCACGCCAAGTGCAATGCCAATGGTAGAAATGACGGAGATCAGCGACACCATGCCGCCGCGCCGCCGTCCGCGACTAAAACGCAGGCCAATTAATAACGATAAAGGCATCGCCATTACTCCGCCCCCATCAGGCTTAGTTCCGCCGTCAGACGACCATCACGCATCTCCAGTTGGCGGCTCATGCGTTTCGCCAGTTGCAGGTCGTGAGTAACCACCAGGAACGCGGTGCCCTGCAAGCGATTCAACTCCCCAAGCAACTGGAAGATGCTGTCTGCGTTACGCGCGTCAAGGTTACCGGTAGGTTCATCCGCCAGCACCAGGCGCGGGTTATTGACCAGCGCACGGGCAATCGCCACACGCTGACGCTCACCGCCGGAAAGCTCTGACGGGCGGTGATTCGCACGATGCTCCAGCCCCACCGCTTTTAACATTTCCAACGCTCGACTGTTGATTTCAGCGGGCTTTTTCTTGCCAATCAGCAGCGGCATAGCCACGTTTTCCAGGGCGGTAAAATCCGGCAGCAAGTGGTGAAACTGATAAATAAAGCCCAGCTTCTGGTTGCGCAGTTCTGCTTTCGCCGCCGAAGACAGTTTGCTCATTGGCTGACCATTAAAAATCACATCGCCGGAGGTTGGCGTATCCAGCCCGCCTAACAGGTGCAGCAAGGTACTTTTACCAGAACCAGAGCTACCGACGATCGCCATCATTTCACCTTCGCCCACGCTGAAACTGACATTGTGCAGCACATCGGTTTGCACACTGCCTTCCTGATAGCGTTTGCACAGGTTGTCGCATTGCAACAGGATCTTATTCATAACGTAAAGCCTCAGCGGGTTGAGTGGCGGCAGCGCGCCAGGAAGGGTAAAGCGTAGACAACAGCGCGATAGCCATCGCCACCAGCGCAATAACAATGACCTGTAAAGGTTCGATAGCCACCGGCAGCGCTGCGCCATCAAGCAGGACGCCGATTATCGGCATCAGATTATTCAACTGGCTGGCAAGCAGTGCGCCAAGCGCTGCTCCGAGGATTGCACCGATAATCCCGGCGCTGGCCCCTTGCACCATAAAGACCATCATGATTTGTCGCGGAGTTAAGCCTTGCGTTTGCAGGATCGCTACTTCGCCCTGCTTCTCCATCACCATTAGCCCCAGCGAGGTAATAATGTTAAACGCCGCAACGGCGACAATCAGGCTCAGCAGCAAGCCCATCATATTTTTTTCCATGCGTACGGCCTGGAACAGCTCGCCTTTGCGATCGCGCCAGTCCTGCCATTTGCTGCCTTCTGGCAGTTTTTGCTGACTTAATGAGTCGACTTTCAGTGGTTCATCCAGCCACAAGCGCCAGCCGGTAATATTGCCTGCCGGATAGCGCATCAGACGCGAGGCATCTTGAATGTTCACCAACATTTCATAGCCATCGACTTCACTGTTGGCGGCGAAAGTGCCAATCACATTGAACAGGCGCTGGCTTGGAATACGCCCCATTGGCGTGAACTGGCTGGCAGATGGCACCATCACGCGGATTTGATCACCGCGATTAACGCCCAACTGTGAGGCCAGCTGTTCACCGAGGATGACATTATATTTCCCCGGCTCGAGGTCAGTTTGTTTCACATTGACCAGATACGGCGTTAGTGGATCTTTTTGCGCCGGGTCGATACCCAGCATCACCCCGACCGCCACGCTGCGCGCGCTTTGCAGTACCACATCACCGGTAGTGATAGGTGCGACGCGATTAACGCCGTCCAGTTTGACTGCCGTTTCCGGGAGTTGCTGCGGGTTAAGAGAGCCATGCTCAGAAGAGAGAATTGCCTGTGGCATCAGGCCAAGTATGTTGTTTTGCAGCTCGCGCTCAAAGCCGTTCATCACTGACAATACTGTGACCAGCGCCATCACCCCGAGGGTAATGCCGATGGTAGAAAGCCAGGAGACGAAACGACCGAAGCGATCCGCTGCACGCCCACGCATGTAACGCAGGCCAATAAATAGAGCGACAGGTTGGTACATGAAATCCGTCTGGTTGCTGTTAGCAAAGACACGAGTATATAAGCGAAAGCGGGATGGGTAAACGTCTGAACTGTAAGTGATCGTCAGGGCTAATCTGAAAAGTACCAGCAAATCAATCGGCTAAAGGGCCTCATTTTCTCATCGGCCTTGTGGCCTGATCTTTATCTGAAAAATAACCAAATACAGACAGATACGCATTACACCACGCGACTCGCCCCGCAGGATCAACAGCATGTTAAATAAAAAGAGCGTGTTGTCCTGATGAAACAAAAAGAGCTATGGATTAACCAGATCAAAGGGTTATGTATTTGTCTGGTGGTGATTTATCACTCGGTCATTACCTTTTATCCGCATCTGACCACTTTCCAGCATCCGTTATCGGAAGTCCTGAGCAAATGCTGGATCTATTTCAATCTTTACCTTGCGCCCTTTCGTATGCCGGTTTTTTTCTTTATTTCCGGCTACTTGATTCGCCGCTATATCGACAGCGTACCCTGGGGAAATTGTCTCGATAAACGCATCTGGAACATCTTCTGGGTGCTGGCGCTTTGGGGCGTGGTGCAGTGGATGGCGTTAAGTGCGCTGAACCCGTGGCTGGCGCCTGAGCGCGATTTAAGCAATGCCTCCAATGCCGCGTATGCCGATTCCACCGGTGAGTTCCTGCACGGGATGATCACCGCCAGCACCAGCTTGTGGTATCTGTATGCTTTAATTGTCTATTTCGTGATATGTAAAATTTTTAACCGCCTGGCACTGCCGTTATTCGTTCTGTTTGTGCTGATGAGTGTGGCGGTTAATTTCGTTCCCACGCCATGGTGGGGAATGAACAGTGTGATCCGCAATTTGCCTTATTACAGCCTTGGTGCATGGTTTGGCGCAACATTAATGACCTGTGTTAAAGAGGTGCCGTTGCGCCGCCATCTGCTGATGGCTTCTTTGCTGGCTGTTCTGGCGGTTGCTGCCTGGTTGTTTAATATCTCGCTGCTGTTGTCGCTGGTATCGATTGTAGTGATCATGAAACTGTTTTATCAGTACGAGCAGCGTTTCGGTATGCGTTCCTCCAGCCTGCTGAATGTGATTGGTTCTAACACCATTGCCATCTACACCACTCATCGCATTCTGGTAGAGATATTCAGCTTAAGTCTGATTCCGCAAATGAATGCAGCCCGCTGGTCGCCGCAACTCGAACTGACGCTCCTGCTGGTTTATCCCTTTGTCAGTTTGTTGATTTGTACTGTTGCTGGATTACTGGTGCGAAAATTTTCACAACGCGCATTCAGCGACCTGTTGTTCTCCCCGCCTTCTCTGCCTGCCACCAGTTACTCTCGTTAAGCCATCGCCCCAGCCGGGGCGATTCAATTTGCTAAACCATCTCGATTACGGATAATGAACAGCATTGCTTATCAGAGATAGGCCCCCATATGTTGGGGCATATCCTAACGAGACTCTGACAACCGTTATGCCTGAACAATATCGTTATACGCTGCCCGTCAAAGCGGGTGAGCAGCGTCTGCTGGGCGAGTTAACTGGCGCTGCCTGCGCGACGCTGGTGGCGGAAATTGCCGAACGTCACGCCGGTCCGGTGGTACTCATTGCACCAGATATGCAAAATGCTCTGCGTTTGCATGATGAAATCAGCCAGTTCACCGATCAGATGGTGATGAATCTGGCGGACTGGGAAACACTCCCTTACGACAGTTTTTCGCCTCATCAGGACATCATCTCCTCGCGCCTTTCCACCCTTTACCAGCTACCGACGATGCAGCGTGGCGTACTGATTGTTCCGGTGAATACGCTTATGCAGCGCGTTTGCCCGCACAGTTTTCTCCACGGTCATGCGCTGGTGATGAAAAAAGGTCAGCGCCTGTCACGAGATGCATTACGAACCCAATTGGACAGCGCAGGTTATCGCCATGTTGATCAGGTGATGGAGCACGGCGAATACGCCACGCGCGGCGCGTTGTTGGATCTCTTCCCTATGGGCAGCGAACTGCCTTATCGTCTTGATTTCTTTGATGATGAAATCGACAGCCTGCGTGTATTTGACGTCGATAGCCAGCGCACGCTGGAAGAAGTTGAAGCCATCAACCTGCTGCCCGCACACGAATTCCCGACCGATAAAGCGGCAATTGAACTGTTCCGCAGCCAGTGGCGCGATACCTTCGAAGTGAAGCGCGATCCGGAACATATTTACCAGCAAGTGAGTAAAGGCACATTGCCTGCCGGGATCGAGTACTGGCAGCCGCTATTCTTCAGCGAACCGCTGCCGCCACTGTTCAGTTATTTCCCTGCCAATACATTGCTGGTGAATACTGGCGATCTGGAAAACAGTGCTGAACGTTTCCAGGCTGACACGCTGGCGCGTTTTGAAAGCCGTGGCGTCGATCCAATGCGACCGCTGTTGCCGCCACAATCGCTCTGGCTGCGGGTGGACGAGCTCTTCTCAGAGCTGAAAAACTGGCCCCGCGTGCAGCTAAAAGCAGAACATTTACCGACAAAAGCAGCGAATGCCAATTTAGGCTTCGAGAAGCTGCCAGACCTGGCCGTTCAGGCGCAACAAAAAGCGCCGCTGGATGCGCTGCGTAAGTTCCTCGAGTCTTTCGACGGTCCGGTGGTGTTCTCGGTAGAAAGTGAAGGTCGCCGTGAAGCGCTGGGTGAACTGCTCGCGCGAATTAAAATTGCCCCGCAACGCATTATGCGTCTTGATGAAGCCAGCGACCGTGGGCGTTATTTGATGATTGGCGCTGCCGAACATGGTTTTGTCGATACGGTACGTAATCTGGCGCTGATTTGCGAAAGCGATCTGCTCGGTGAACGTGTTGCCCGCCGTCGTCAGGATTCACGGCGAGCCATCAACCCCGATACACTGATCCGTAACCTCGCTGAGCTGCACATTGGTCAGCCGGTGGTCCATCTGGAGCACGGCGTCGGGCGCTATGCCGGAATGACCACACTGGAAGCTGGCGGCATTACTGGCGAGTATTTGATGCTCACCTATGCCAACGATGCCAAACTGTATGTTCCGGTGTCGTCACTGCATCTGATTAGCCGTTACGCGGGTGGCGCGGAAGAAAACGCCCCGCTGCATAAACTTGGCGGCGATGCATGGTCACGCGCGCGGCAGAAAGCGGCGGAAAAAGTGCGTGATGTGGCGGCGGAATTGCTGGATATCTACGCGCAACGCGCCGCCAAAGAGGGCTTCGCGTTTAAACACGATCGCGAGCAATATCAATTGTTCTGCGATAGCTTCCCGTTTGAAACCACGCCGGATCAGGCGCAAGCCATTAATGCTGTGCTTAGCGACATGTGTCAGCCACTGGCAATGGATCGTCTGGTGTGCGGCGATGTTGGCTTTGGTAAAACAGAAGTCGCGATGCGCGCCGCTTTCCTGGCGGTAGAGAATCACAAGCAGGTGGCGGTGTTGGTGCCAACCACCCTTCTCGCGCAACAGCATTACGACAACTTCCGCGACCGTTTCGCCAACTGGCCGGTACGTATCGAAATGATCTCCCGTTTCCGCAGCGCCAAAGAGCAGACGCAAATCCTTGCGGAAGTGGCGGAAGGGAAAATCGATATTCTGATCGGTACGCACAAACTGCTGCAAAATGACGTCAAGTTTAAAGATTTAGGCTTGCTGATTGTCGATGAAGAACACCGCTTCGGGGTGCGTCATAAAGAGCGCATTAAAGCGATGCGGGCGAACGTGGATATTCTGACGCTTACCGCTACGCCAATCCCACGTACGCTGAATATGGCAATGAGCGGAATGCGTGACCTGTCGATTATCGCCACGCCACCCGCCCGTCGTCTGGCTGTTAAAACGTTTGTCCGCGAGTATGACAGTCTGGTGGTCAGAGAGGCGATCCTGCGCGAAGTTCTGCGTGGCGGTCAGGTTTACTATCTCTACAATGATGTGGAAAACATCCAGAAAGCCGCCGAACGGCTGGCGGAACTGGTGCCTGAAGCGCGGATTGCCATCGGTCACGGGCAGATGCGTGAGCGCGAACTGGAACGGGTGATGAATGATTTCCATCATCAACGTTTCAACGTGCTGGTTTGTACCACCATTATCGAAACCGGAATCGACATCCCGACTGCCAACACCATTATCATTGAACGCGCGGATCACTTCGGTCTGGCGCAGCTGCACCAGTTGCGCGGTCGCGTCGGACGTTCGCATCATCAGGCATATGCATGGCTGCTGACGCCGCATCCGAAAGCGATGACTACCGATGCGCAAAAACGTCTTGAAGCGATTGCCTCGCTGGAAGATCTCGGGGCAGGCTTTGCGCTGGCAACGCACGATCTGGAGATCCGCGGCGCGGGTGAATTGCTTGGCGAAGAACAGAGCGGCTCGATGGAAACCATCGGTTTCTCGCTGTATATGGAGTTGCTGGAAAACGCCGTCGATGCACTGAAAGCCGGACGCGAGCCGTCGCTGGAAGATCTCACCAGCCAGCAAACAGAAGTCGAGCTGCGGATGCCGTCGCTATTGCCAGATGATTTCATCCCTGACGTGAATACGCGTTTGTCGTTCTATAAACGTATTGCCAGCGCCAAAACGGAAAACGAGCTGGAAGAGATCAAAGTCGAGCTTATCGATCGCTTCGGCCTGCTGCCGGATCCGGCGCGTACCCTGCTGGATATTGCCCGTCTGCGTCAGCAAGCGCAGAAACTGGGGATCAGGAAGCTGGAAGGTAATGAGAAAGGCGGCGTGATCGAATTTGCCGAGAAGAATCACGTGAATCCAGCCTGGCTGATTGGTTTGCTGCAAAAACAGCCGCAGCATTATCGCCTTGATGGCCCGACGCGCCTGAAGTTTATTCAGGATTTGAGCGAGCGGAAAACGCGTATCGAATGGGTTCGCCAGTTTATGCGTGAACTGGAAGAGAACGCGATCGCTTAATGGTGATATCGGGGGCGTTTCTGCGCCCCCATCTGTAACATTTACAAATTCTTTGCACTTCCCTGCACTATCCGACACTGTCACCATCCATAATTCAGGCTTATCTTTTTATTACAATAACCTTATATTTATTATGGATTTTTGGTGATGATCAAAACGCGTTTTTCTCGCTGGCTAACTTTTTTTACGTTCGCCGCAGCCGTGGCGCTGACGCTACCGGCAAAAGCCAATACCTGGCCGCTGCCGCCAGCGGGCAGTCGTCTGGTTGGCGAAAATAAATTTCATGTGGTGGAAAATGACGGTGGTTCGCTGGAAGCCATCGCCAAAAAATATAACGTCGGCTTTCTCGCTCTGTTACAGGCTAACCCCGGCGTTGATCCTTACGTGCCACGCGCGGGTAGCGTGTTAACGATCCCATTGCAAACTCTACTACCAGACGCGCCGCGCGAAGGCATTGTGATCAACATTGCGGAGCTGCGTCTCTATTACTACCCGCCGGGTAAAAATTCGGTAACCGTGTATCCAATAGGTATTGGTCAGTTAGGTGGTGACACGCTGACACCGACAATGGTGACCACCGTTTCAGACAAACGTGCAAACCCAACCTGGACGCCTACAGCGAATATTCGCGCCCGTTATAAAGCACAGGGAATTGAGTTGCCTGCGGTAGTTCCGGCTGGGCCGGATAACCCAATGGGCCATCATGCGATTCGTCTGGCGGCCTATGGCGGCGTTTATTTGCTTCACGGTACGAACGCCGATTTCGGCATTGGCATGCGGGTAAGTTCTGGCTGTATTCGTCTACGGGATGACGATATCAAAACACTCTTTAGCCAGGTCACCCCAGGCACCAAAGTGAATATCATCAACACGCCGATAAAAGTCTCTGCCGAACCAAACGGTGCGCGTCTGGTTGAAGTGCATCAGCCGCTGTCAGAGAAGATTGATGACGATCCGCAGCTATTGCCGATTACGCTGAATAGCGCAATGCAATCATTTAAAGATGCAGCACAAACTGATGCTGAAGTGATGCAGCATGTGATGGATGTCCGTTCCGGAATGCCGGTAGATGTGCGCCGCCATCAACTGAGCCCACAATCGCTGTAACTCCCGGATAAAAAAATCCCCGCGGCACAGTATGTCGCGGGGAAAAAAGCAGCAATAGCGGGCATTAATGAGGGTTAATGCTTATTTATAAATGACTGCCGTTCCGTGGAGGGTATTCGGACCGGTTACTGAAGTAATACGGAAAGATTTTGCGCCCATCTCATCCGCTTTTTGTGCCAGCTGTTCTTCCAGCGATCCCAGATTTGTCCCCGCGTTAGCACTAATTGTACCCACTTTTTGTTGGCCTTCTGGTGTTGCCTGAACTTCGACAGCAGCAAAGCTGGCAAATGACATGGAACTTAAAATCGCCGCAGCGATGAGGGTTTTTACGTTTTTCATAATAGTGGCCTTATGCAGGTGAATGGCGTCGCAAGAAATTACTTAACGATCGATAACTAAATGATAGATGTGATCTTGATCACATACAAGAGGTTTTTTATAACAATCATTAATTAAATTAAAAAACTTTAAATTTCAGTTAAATAGAGAGTTTTTATTTTTCTATTTTCTGGACTGGTGAAGGGAGGTGATTATTTTTATAATAACCATTCATTCACAGCCACCAGGTACAATGGCATCATGGCAACAGACTCAACACATTGTGTAAAAAAAAGCCGTGGCCGCCCAAAAGTGTTCGACAGGGACGCCGCGCTTGATAAGGCCATGAAATTGTTCTGGCAGCACGGTTATGAAGCGACTTCCCTTGCGGACCTCGTTGAAGCGACCGGAGCCAAAGCGCCAACGCTCTACGCGGAATTTACCAACAAAGAGGGGTTATTTCGCGCCGTACTCGACCGTTATATCGATCGCTTTGCCGCTAAGCATGAAGCGCAGTTGTTTTGTGAAGAAAAAAGCGTGGAGTCTGCACTGGCGGACTATTTCGCTGCCGTCGCCAGCTGCTTTACCAGCAAAGACACCCCCGCGGGTTGCTTTATGATTAACAACTGCACCACGCTTTCAGCGGATTCGGGCGATATTGCTCATACGGTGAAATCACGTCACGCAATGCAAGAACGCACCTTGCAGCAGTTTTTAAGTCAACGCCAGGCACGCGGGGAAATTCCCGCCCACTGTGACGTAACGCATCTTGCGGAATTTCTTAATTGTATTATTCAGGGGATGTCGATAAGCGCCCGTGAAGGCGCATCGCTGGAAAAACTGATGCTGATTGCCCGGACAACGCTGCGTTTATGGCCTGAACTGGTGAAGTAAGACGCAAAAAAAAGCCCCTCAGCCTGAGCGAATGAGGGGCTAAATTGCAGAGTACAGCCTTGTTATACTTTGTTATTCAGAACCAGTTGCCCATTGTTATCTAATGGGATTTGCGTACCCGGATCGCTGTTCATCCGAATTTTGCCCTGCTGATCGCCAATCTTATAGGTCACATCATAACCGAGCATTTTTTCTGACTTGTCATACACCGTTTTACAACGCTGCTGCGTGGTAGTGTAAGTATCGCTTTCCTGGAGAGAGCCCTGGATCTGGTTACCGGCATATCCACCGCCCAGCGCCCCCACAACAGTGGCGACATCTTTACCGCGACCACCACCAAACTGATGCCCTATCACCCCGCCAGCGACGGCCCCGAGGACCGAACCAGCAATGCGGTTTTCATCCTGTACCGGTCGGCGATGGGTCACCGTGACATTGCGGCACTCCTGGCGCGGTGTTTTAACCGTTTCCTTGATTGGGGTTGCAGAAACAACCTGAGCGTATTGCGGGCCACGTTCAAACACGTTCAGACTGGCCACTGCCGCTACGCCAAGCGCAGCCGCTACACCAATCCCGATACCCGCCAACATTGATTTATTCACGGGAACACCTCCTTCTTTGCAGTTATGACAATCATGCAAGCGAAGGGGGAAAGCAGCTATCAGACAGAAGATGAAAAGCGTGGGAATAGCAGGAAAAGCTGAAGGATTCAGAGAAGTCTGAAAGGATACCTGATACGACGCGGCTACCGATCGCACTGTTCCTCAAGGGCGGATGAGGCGTTTACGCCACATCCGCCAGTGTACGCCGATTAATGCAACTTCAAACGCGGACGGATAACGCGGTTGATACTGCCCACCAGCATCATTAATCCGGTTTTAAAGTAGCCATGCAGCGCAATCTGATGCATTCGGTATAGCGAGATGTACACAAAGCGCGCAATTCGTCCTTCAATCATCATTGAACCGCGCGTCAGGTTACCCATCAGGCTACCGACGGTGGAGAAGTTGGACAGCGATACCAACGAACCGTGATCCTTATACTGATAATTTTTCAGCGGTTTACCGTTCATCTGCGCCAGAATGTTGTTCATTGCGCAGGTCGCCATCTGATGTGCGGCCTGAGCACGCGGCGGTACAAAGCCCCCTTCCGGACGCGGGCATGACGCACAGTCACCAATAGCGTAAATGTCTGGATCGCGCGTGGTTTGCAGCGTCGGTTCCACCACCAGTTGGTTGATACGGTTGGTTTCAAGACCACCAATATCTTTCAGGAAATCTGGTGCTTTTATCCCGGCAGCCCACACCATCAGATCGGCCTGAATATATTCACCATCTTTAGTGTGCAAACCGCCTTCATCGGCACTGGTAACCATAGTTTGCGTCAGCACGCGAACGCCCAGTTTCGTTAACTCATTGTGAGCCGCAGCAGAGATACGCGGCGGTAACGCTGGCAAAATTCGCTCTCCCGCTTCCACCAGAGTAACGTTCAGGGCTTCGTTGGTCAGCCCTTTGTAACCGTAACTGTGCAGTTGTTTCACGGCATTGTGCAATTCGGCAGAGAGCTCTACGCCGGTCGCGCCGCCGCCAACAATCGCAATATTCACTTTGCCATTGGCGCCCAGGTTAGCAGAAAACTTCAGGAACAGATTCAGCATCTCCTGATGGAAACGACGTGCCTGATGCGGGTTATCAAGGAAAATGCAGTTCTCTTTTACGCCCGGCGTGTTGAAATCGTTAGAGGTGCTACCCAGCGCCATCACCAGCTTGTCGTAAGCAATTTTCCGCTCTGGAACTAACAATTCACCTTTTTCGTCGCGCAGTTCAGCAATGGTGATTGTTTTCGCTTCACGATCGATATCAACCACAGACCCCAGCTGAAACTGGAAACCATGATTACGCGCATGGGCCAGATAGCTCAGCGCATCAACGCCTTCATCGAGCGATCCGGTCGCCACTTCGTGCAGCAACGGTTTCCACAGGTGACTGTGGTTACGATCGACCAATGTAATTTTGGCTTTTTTCTTGCGCCCCAGCTTATCTCCAAGCTGTGTTGCCATTTCCAGCCCACCAGCACCGCCGCCGACAATCACAATTTTTTTCAATGGCGTAGTCAACGTGACCCCCTTAAATTTATTAACCAATTGTTAACTAATGGTTATTAACATAGCTCTTAATTAACAACAGGTTACAGCAATGAAAATGTTCTTCGCTATTGAGAATAACATGAATGGTGCATTGGTCATACCAAAATTGATGTTAATCAAGTTTTGTTGCTGAAAAGATAGGCGGTTTTACCTGTTGAGATCAAAAAACAGAGTTTATTGTTTATTATTCGAGCTAATTCAGGAGAGTGATGCGTATATGGAGGGCGTTTGGGAGGCCTGATAAGATGCGAACGGCGTCGCATCAGGCACATTGCCAGTGTCGGATGCGGCGTGAACGCCTTATCCGACCTACAGAATCCGGGGCCGCATCAGGTACCGACAAGGTTACCTGATGCGACGATGCCAATTAACCGAGGGTTTTGAATGCTTTAATGCGCTGCAAATGCGGAGAGATATTTTTGAATTTGTGTGTCTGCTCTTCGTCCCAGACAATCTCGTAATAATGATGCAACTCTTCAGATGTCCGCTGACTGTTAAGCGCTTCATCGTGACGCGACAAAATCACCAGGCAACGATCGCGATTCTTCTCACGGAAGTTGGTCACACACTTGGTGGCAATATCGGCATACTCTTCCGGGCGATCAATCTTCCCTTCCATGTTCTCATAAGGGAACAAATTGGGATTGAAGATCACCTGGCGAATATCACAGAGAAAACCAATCCGCTCTGCCCAATAACCGCCCAGACCAACACCACAAATGAGCGGGCGCTCGTCGCCGTTCAGTTGCAGCATTTTGTCCACTTCTTTGAGCAAATGCTGCATATCATGTTTCGGATGCCGCGTACTGTAGCTTATTAGCCGTACATCCGGGTCAATAAACTGCAATTGTAAGACTTTCTCGTGGTTACCCGGACTGTTAGAGTCAAAACCGTGCAAATAGATAATCATCGCTTCCTCACATAAGCCAGGGTTAATGACCTGCCTTCTCTTCCTGCCAGCGTTCATGTAACTGATTCAGACGGGCGCTGATCTCTTTCCAGCGAGCCGAGTCCATCAGTTCCTGTCGCGAAAATGAACCTTTATGATACAAACGTGTAACACGTTCTGCCTTGATCGGTGACAGATTATCTAACACGCTGACGGCCCCTTTACGATTATTGCAGACCAGGATCATATCGCAACCTGCATCCAGTGATGCCTGTCCACGCTCGGCATAACTGCCCATAATCGCGGCACCTTCCATCGATAAATCGTCAGAGAAAATCACGCCGTCAAACCCCAGCTCCTGACGTAAAACAGTTTTCAGCCAGTGGGGAGAACCGCTCGCCGGACGCGGATCAACATCGCTGTAGATCACATGCGCGGGCATAATGGCATCGAGTTTATTTTCGCAAATTAACGTACTGAAAACCGACATATCTTTGGCACGAATTTCCGCTTGCGGGCGGGGGTCGCACGGCGTCTCTTTGTGTGAATCTGCAGTTACGGCACCGTGACCAGGAAAATGTTTACCGGTGGTTTTCATTCCGGCTTCATGCATCCCATCAATAAACCGACTGGCGATTGCCAGGGCTTTTTCTGGGTCGGCATGATAAGAACGTTCACCAATCGCCGCGCTGATATGTCCTACGTCCAGCACTGGCGCAAAGCTGATATCAATATCCATAGCTATCATTTCGCTGGCCATCAGCCAACCTGCCTCTTGCGCCAGTTTGCCCCCCTCTTCCATTCCTAACAGCGCAGCGAATGATTGCGCTGCCGGTAAGCGGGTAAAACCGTCACGAAAACGCTGCACACGTCCACCTTCCTGATCCACCGCCACCACCAGGTGATTGCGTGAAGCTGCGCGGATCTGGCGTACCAGTTCGCGCAACTGTGCTGGATCATGATAGTTACGTGTAAAGAGAATCAGCCCTCCCACCAGCGGATGCGCTAGTATTTCGCGCTCTTCCGCGTCCAGTTCATAACCTTCAACATCCAACATTACTGGACCCACACTGCTCTCCTTATTGTTTTATTGATAGCTGCCGCCAGGTGTCATTGGCCAGCCTGATAAATTGTTGATCGCCGGTTTGTTGCCAGCGGTACTCAAACCACCCTGCTTTCAGCATCAGTAACCAGGGAAACCAGCGCCTGACCTGATGCCACAAATGCGCCGAATTAATATTCGCCCGCACGGCATAGTCATTAACTAATTGCCGGTGCTGCTCACTATTTTCCACCCACACCGCCGCCAGTTCCAGAGCGATATCGCCATCACCGGCATACTCCCAGTCGATGAGTTTTAGCCCTGACGAGGTATAGACTAAGTTCCCTGCATGAACATCCATATGCAACGGACTTAATCGTAACGGTTGTGGTTCGCGCGCTTTACGCAGACGTTTTAACAGTCGCAACCATCCCGCTGTTCGCCGCGCCGGATCGCTTCGCTGCCAGTACCGTTCCAGTAACGGCAGCAGGGTTATTCGCCAGCCAAAACGCGGTTGTTGATGCAGATAATACAGCAAGCCTGCCAGTTCGTCGGTATCCGGCAATTGCGTTTTTACCTCGCCGGGCAAATAGTCGACCGCCATCCAGCCACGGAGATAGAGACGTGGCTTCGGTGCAAGGTATGCCGGTAATCTTGATAACGCCCGGTACTGGCGCAGAAACACGGACTGCGGCGCATCAGGATCGTGAGTCTGACGCACAACAAAACGCTGATCCTGATGTTCAATGAGAAAACTCCCGCCGCTAAGTCCACTGTTAAACGTCGCGACGGGGTGATACTGCGGGAAATAGCGCGACAATAACTCGTCGCGCGTGATGGGATTATTGTTGCTGAACGGCACCTTTACCTGACCAGATAATTTCGCCCGTCTGCACCAGCATCAACTGCATTTGCAGGGTCGGAGCGTTAACGTTGCCAGAGGCGCTGGAGTACAGCACGTAATGAGCCCCCACGTTGCGAGCAATACCAATGGCTTTACTACGGGTGCCTAAGCTATCCTGCGGCGACAAACCTAACTGCTGCTTGGCCATCGAAAGCTGCTGGGCGGAAACGAGGGTAAATTTACCGTTATTAGCCAGTGCATTGCGCAGCGTTTCTGTCGCTTCCCCGGTATTCAAAGAACCATTGGTGCGGTTATTGACGCTATCAACCAGCAAGACGCTGCCTGCGGTCACGCCATCGGCCCCAAGCATCTTACCGACCATCGGCTGCATTGCGCCATTCCAGTCATAATGACGAATATGCGGCGCAGGCGGTGCGGTTTGGTCTTCGTGCTCAATTGGCCCTGGCTGCTCCGGGATCGTCGGCACTGATGGCACTGTGGGTACTGGCTGTTGCGGCTCAGCCGGTTGCTCCGGCGCAGGTTTTACCTCTTCTACCGGTGCGGGTTCACGTGGCCCCACACACCCGGCGAGAAACATCGCCAGCGCGGTGATTAAGGCGTAGCGACTCATTTTTGTCATCAAGATTCACCCCTTACAAATAAAGATAAAGTCTGACTTTGTGCGCTCCAAGAAAATTGGCGCTGCCGTACAGAGTCACCGCTGAACGTGCGGGAATGGTGACGCTGCGCGGCGTTTCCAGAGGGTGCATCTCAAGCCCCCTGGCGTCATACCAGTAAAAACGATAATGAACGGTAACGGGTTCTTGCCTTTCGTTATAAAGCGTCGAGGATGCTGAAGGCTGAATATCAGACGTTGAAAGAACGGGCTTTTCTGCGCTAATGCCCGCTGCCAGCAAAGATGACTCCATCACCAGTGACTGTTCATCATTCACCGGGATTTCCGGATGTGAACGACAACCGACCAGCAATAGCAACGCCAAAGACGCCAGTCCAAAGCATCCTTTTCTCATCGTTACAGGCCTTTATGCGCCAGCATTGGCCCCAACGGACGGCCACCCAGCAGGTGCATATGAATGTGATAGACCTCTTGTCCGCCATGACGGTTGGTGTTCATGATCAAACGATAGCCGTCTTCGGCAATACCCTCTTGCTCGGCGATTTTTGCCGCTACGGTGATCATACGCCCCAACGCCTGCTCATGCTCGGCAGACACGTCGTTCACGGTAGGGATAAGGATATTTGGAATGATCAGAATATGCGTTGGCGCTTGCGGCGAAATATCGCGAAACGCCGTTACCAGCTCATCCTGGTAGACGATATCGGAGGGGATCTCACGACGAATAATTTTGCTGAAAATAGTTTCTTCTGCCACGACATTTTCCTTTTTCAAATTGCCATGCGTTGCGCCATGCTACGCCGCGCTACACTGCGAGTATAGAGTATGGTCGAGTTAAACCTGCTCTTTCAACCTTAAGCCACGATTTATAAGCAAAAAATCGTTTTACTGCCGTATACATCGCCATTATTCCCATTTTTGCCTATGAATGGGCCGAAAACACCTTTTCTCTTTGGTTTAGATAATAACAGGGATATCGGCGACAAGGCCCTTCCTGCTACCACCAGCATTGCTTTGACAGTTTCCTTCCACTGCCGGGCAAAATTGCTATGCGCAAGTGGAACTGTTCGCCTGTTATCAGGCAACCCCAAACGTCTCATTGCTGGAAATAATCTGCTCGACAAAACCTACGATATCAACGTGAAAGGAACTATCGCCCCGGGCGCAACACGCAATTTAATGATGACCGGTCTGATTAGCGGCTGTAAAAAAGGCAGCCATTCGGCTGCCTCAGTCTCCCCAACGTCTTACGGATTAGTTGTTGCGGATGTACTCATCCATTTCGGTTTTCAGGTTATCGGATTTCGTACCGAAAATCGCCTGAACACCGGAACCAGCAACCACTACGCCCGCTGCGCCCAGTTTCTTCAGGCCAGCCTGATCCACTTTGGACACATCAGCGACGCTAACACGCAGACGGGTAATACATGCGTCAAGGTTAGTGATGTTTTCTTTACCACCAAATGCAGCAACCAGAGCCGGTGCCATTTCGCTGGTGCCGGTAGCTTTCGCATCTTCAGTTGCGTCTTCACGGCCCGGGGTTTTCAGATCCAGAGCTTTAATCAGCACGCGGAAGATGGTGTAGTAAACAATCGCATAACCGATACCGACAATCGGGAACAGCCACAGCTTGCTGCTGTTACCAGACAGGACGATGAAGTCGATCAGACCGTGCGAGAACGATGTACCATCGCGCATACCCAGCAGGATACAGATCGGGAATGCCAGACCTGCCAGAATCGCGTGGATGATGTACAGGATCGGCGCTACGAACATGAAGGAGAACTCGATTGGCTCGGTAATACCGGTCAGGAACGAGGTCAACGCCGCGGAGATCATGATACCGCCCACTTTAGCGCGGTTTTCTGGTTTAGCAGAGTGCCAGATAGCAATCGCGGCAGCCGGCAGACCGTACATTTTGAACAGGAAGCCGCCAGACAGTTTACCCGCAGTCGGGTCACCCGCCATATAACGCGGAATGTCACCGTGGAATACCTGACCTGCGGCGTTGGTGTATTCACCAATCTGCATCTGGAAAGGTACGTTCCAGATGTGGTGCAGACCAAACGGTACCAGGCAGCGTTCGATGAAGCCGTAGATACCAAACGCAACTACCGGGTTCTGGTAAGCAGCCCACTGGGAGAAGGTCTGAATGGCGGAACCAATTGGCGGCCAAATAAAGGACAGCACAACGCCAGTAAAGATGGCAGCCAGGCCAGAAATGATCGGCACAAAGCGTTTACCGGCAAAGAAGCCAAGATACTCAGGCAGCTTAATACGGTAGAAACGGTTAAACATGTACGCTGCGATCGCACCGGAGATGATCCCCCCGAGTACGCCCGTATCCGCCAGGTGTTTAGCGGCAATTTCTTCAGCAGGTAAATGCAGTACCAGCGGCGCAACCACGGCCATGGTTTTTACCATGATGCCGTAGGCAACAACTGCGGCCAGCGCGGATACGCCATCGTTATTGGTAAAGCCGAGGGCGACACCAATTGCAAAAATCAGTGGCATGTTTGCAAAAACGGAACCGCCCGCTTCTGCCATAACATGCGATACAACGGCGGGCAGCCAGCTGAAATTCGCGGAACCGACGCCAAGCAGAATACCTGCGATAGGCAGTACGGATACCGGCAGCATCAGCGATTTACCGACCTTTTGCAGGTTAGCAAATGCATTCTTAAACATAATTGAGAGTGCTCCTGAGTATGGGTGCTTTTAACGTTCTCACGCGTGGCAAGGGGGGGAGAACCTTGCCGTGTACAGGGCGTCTAAGCGCCCTTTATTTATTACACAGAGTAAAATAATTCATTATCGATTTGTTTGACGGCTATCACGTTTCAACTTCGGACCTTTAGCGAAGTTGCACATATTGACAAAATAAATGCCATAATGCATCAAACATGGTTATTCACCGCCCAATTTGCGGCGGTGAACTTTACTCGTTTTAGTAATTAATTACGAGCCTTAAAATAAATTCATTTAACGGATGGATTGAAGGCGGGAAGCGTCGATGTGAAACAGGCGGGCGAAGTTATCGGTGGTTACCTGCGCCAGCTCTTCAACGGCAACACCTTTCAACACAGCCATGTATTCAGCAACATCACGAACCATTGCAGGTTGATTCTCTTTTCCTCGATGCGGCACAGGTGCCAGATAAGGCGCGTCAGTTTCGACCAGTAACCGATCGAGCGGCACATAACGCGCGGCATCACGTAGTTGTTCTGCATTACGGAAGGTCACAATGCCGGAGAAGGAGATGTAAAATCCAAGATCCAGTAATTTGCCTGCCGTTTCTCTGTCCTCTGTAAAACAGTGTAGTACGCCACCGCAATCCGTCACCTTTTCTTCGCGCAGAATTGCCAGCGTATCGGCGCGGGCGTCACGCGTATGGACGATAACCGGCTTGTTCAGTTCACGACCAATCTGGATATGGTGGATGAAAGACTCTTGCTGACGCACTTTAGTTTCCGGCGTGTAATAATAATCCAGCCCGGTTTCCCCGAGAGCAACAACGCCCTCTTCCGCCGCCAGGCGGCGCAAATCTTCCACATCATAGGGATCGTTCTGGTTGAGCGGATGCACGCCGCAAGAAAATACGACATTGTCTCGTTCGCCTACCAGATCCCGCATATGCAGATAACCCGGTAATGTCGTGGCGACCGCCAGACAAAATTTCACATCGCGCGCAGCGGCTTTCGCCAGAACGTCATCCACGTCCTTATGCAAAGATTCATAATCCAGACCATCGAGATGGCAGTGTGAGTCGACTAAAAACATGATGTCTCTCTTAAAGATGAGGAACCGGTAGCACAACGCCCGGTTGCAGGTAATGCTCAATACGCAGTAAAAGATCGGTGATGAGAAGCTCGCGGTTTACGCCAGTGACAGAAATTAACTGCTCACGGGTGTGACAAACATCCCCCAGTATAGCCTGCAGGCGCGCGGGAGAAAGCTGGTTTGCCAGCGCAGCAACAACGCCCGGCACATCAACATTGGTAACCTGCGAAGCGCCATACTTGCGCTTGAGCGCGTCCATCATCAGGGTTGCCAGCCAGTGCAGACGCGCCGGAGCTTGTTCATGATTAAGTGTCGGCAACAGGGAATACCAGTCGCCAGATTGCACACTGTGAGCCAACGCCTGGCAAAGTGTTTCGCGGGCCTGCCAGGTATCTCCCTGAAACAACGCCAACGCCGCTCCTGGCGAACCGGCGCTTAAGCGCAGTGCGGCAAGTAACGCGTCCTGTGACATTGTCACTTCACGTGAAAGCCAGGTCACGGCGTACTGTTCTGGCGGTGGTGCGAGGTAATGTAGCCGACAACGACTACGTAATGTCGCCAGTAAACGTTCAAGCTCCCGGGTAGCAAGGAAAAACCAGGTTTCTGCCGGCGGCTCTTCCAGTGTTTTTAGCAAAGCGTTCGCCGCAGCGTCGGTCAGCAAGGCGGCATCGGTTATCCAGACAACTTTAGCACCGCCTAAACGCGCGTGTTCATTCAGTTTTTCAGTGACTTCACGCACCGCATCAATGCCCAGCGCGTTCTTCCCTTTTTCGGGAGCAAGGGTGTAATAGTCGGGATGCGTTCCCGCCTGCATCAACTGACATCCACGACAGTGGCCGCAGCTTTTATGCCCCTCTGGTTGTTGGCACAGGAGGTAACGGCTTAAAGCGTAGATTAAGGCGTCATCGCCCATGCCAGGTAACGCCTGAATGAGTAGCGCATGGTGACCCCTTCCGGCCTGATAGCTGGCTACCAGTCTCTCGAAATCGGGTCTTAACCACGGATACCATCTCATGCGTTATGTTCCTTAACCCAGTGAGTCACGGTGGTGCGAATCGCCTCCATTACTGATTCCAGTGGCTGAGTGGCATCTATGGTGTAAATGCTTTTATCCTGTGCCGCCAGTTCAAGATAGCGAGCGCGAGTACGATTAAAGAAATCGAATGACTCTTGCTCAATGCGATCCAGTTCGCCACGCGCACGGGCGCGTTTTAGCCCCACTTCTGGGGTCACATCAAGATAAAGCGTCAAGTCAGGGCGAAAATCCCCCAGAACAGCATCACGCAGCGTTGCCAGCATATGCTGGTCAATGCCACGACCGCCGCCCTGATACGCCTGAGTGGAGAGATCGTGCCGATCGCCAATCACCCAAGTGCCTTTCGCCAGCGCCGGTTTGATGACAGTTTCCACCAGCTGAACGCGCGCGGCATAAAACATCAGTACTTCGGCTTTATCGGTAATGACTTCATCGCCTACCGATTTGATATCCAGCACCAGGCTTCTTAATTTTTCCGCCAGCTGCGTACCGCCGGGTTCTCGAGTGAAAACCATGTCGCGGATCCCCAGTTGCTCAAGCGTCTCAACCACCACGTTTCGCGCGGTGGTTTTGCCTGCGCCTTCCAGCCCTTCAATGACGATATACTTACTGCGCATTTTTTTCCTTAAGCACTTTCAGGTAATCCTGCACAGACTTGTTATGACTGGCAAGATTGGTATTAAACGTGTGACCGCCTTTACCATCGGCCACAAAATAGAGATACGGCGTTTTCGCCGGATGCGCAGCAGCCTTCAGCGAATCCGCCCCCGGCGTAGCAATCGCGCCTGGCGGCAGACCAGTAATGGTGTAGGTGTTATACGCTGTCGGCGTTTCCAGATCTGCACGAGAAAGTTTGCCATTATAACGCTCTCCCATCCCGTAAATCACCGTCGGGTCGGTTTGCAGGCGCATGCCGATACGTAAACGGTTGATAAATACTGAGGCAACCTGATCGCGCTCACTGGCAACGGCGGTTTCTTTTTCGATTATCGACGCCATCGTTACCAACTGGTTTTTATCTTTATACGGCAGACCATCCGCTCGTCCATCCCAGGCGCTATCGACCGCTTTCACCATTTTCTTGTGCGCTCGTTTGAGTAACGCGACATCAGTGGTATTAGCGGTATACATCCAGGTGTCTGGCCAAAACCAGCCTTCAATCCACTCTGGATTTTCAAGTTCCAGGGCCTGCGCCACGGTAGCGTATTTATCGTCGCTTAACGTGTGCGTGATATAGGGTGCCTCACGCAATTGTTTGAGGTAGTCGCTCAGACGCATCCCTTCTACCAGGCGTAGCGGAAACTGCGCTTCTTTCCCGCTTTTCAGCAATTGCAGCATTTCGCGCACGGTCATCTGCGGCGTAAAGCGATAAGTCCCGGCTTTGAAATGGGAAAGGTCCGGCTCAATACGCAGCAACCACTGAAAGACGCGGGGGCGATTGATGATTTTATCGGCATACAATTGTTCACCGAGAGCCATTCTTCCGGTTCCAGGTTTCAGGGTGAATATCGTCTCTTCTTTAATAAGTAATTTGCTGTCGGCAAGATGGTGAACCTTCCAGACGCCCACACCAGCGGCGATACCCAGTACCATCAGCAATAACAGGATAATCAAAAACACTTTTTTCATGACTAATTCGGGTGCTCACAAAGTGGGGCTAAATATTCATATAGCGTTGTTGACGAAAAGAAGACATCATCACAGGCACGCACAGGTATAACTGGCATCAGCGCATTACAAACCATCACTTCATCTGCCTGCATCACGTCTTCCAACGAGGCTTGCACTTCGGCAATCTGATAGGAGGATTGTGCCAGTAAACGGATACAGAATTGTCGCATAATACCGTTAACTCCAGCCTGATCCAGACGCGGCGTGTAGACCACGTTGCCTTTACGCCAGAACAAATTAGCTGCACAGCATTCCGTAACCCACCCTTCACTGTCAAGAACCAGCGCCTCGTCGGCGTTTGTCTGCTCAAGATGAGAGCGAATCAACACTTGCTCAAGACGATTAAGATGTTTAATTCCCGCAAGATGAGGATTGCGTCCCAGGCGTACCGGGCTTAGTGCCAGCAGCATTCCCTCTTTGCGTAAGCGGTCGTAATGCGTTGGGTAAGCCATAACTGAGAGCATGCGCGTTGCCGGTCCGCTGTTTAACGTACTGTAACCTCGCCCACCACTGCCACGACTGATCACCACTTTCAGCACGCCATTTTGCTGCTCTGCCGCCAGAGTCGCCATCTCGTGCTCAAGCTGCGTCCAGAAGTCACAAACGATCATTAATCGCTGACAGGCTTCCTGTAGTCGCGTCATGTGCGCGGATAATAAGCTGACTTTACCGTCGATAATTCTGGCTGTCGTGAAACAGCCATCGCCAAACTGTATGGCCCGATCGTTTGCTGCCAGCGAATCCTGTTTATGACCGTTAATTAAGAACATACCGGCTCCTTATAATAGGATTGTAAGTGTGGCAGCATGTTCACTGCGGAACAAGCCTGAATAAAATCTAAGAAAAAAGGCCCGCAAGCGGACCTTTTATGTAGGTGGAAAATGGCGACTTAGATCTTTTTGAAGATCAAAGAACCATTGGTGCCACCAAAGCCGAAGGAGTTACACAGGGTGTATTCCATTCCGCTGACCTGACGCGCTTCATGCGGCACAAAATCCAGATCGCAACCTTCATCCGGGTTATCCAGGTTGATGGTCGGCGGAACAGCCTGATCGCGCAGCGCCAGGATGGAGTAGATGGACTCTACTGCACCTGCTGCACCTAACAGGTGACCGGTCATGGATTTCGTGGAGCTTACCAGCACACGGCTTGCAGCTTCACCGAAGATAGTTTTCACGGCCTGCGCTTCAGCTTTATCGCCAGCTGGCGTAGAAGTACCGTGCGCGTTCACGTAGCCAATCTGGCCAGGCTCAATTCCTGCGTCACGCAGAGCATTTGCCATCGCCAGAGCTGCGCCTGCGCCGTTTTCCGGCGGCGACGTCATATGGTAGGCATCGCTGCTCATACCAAAGCCGACGAGTTCAGCGTAAATTTTCGCACCGCGTTTTTTCGCGTGTTCGTACTCTTCAAGTACCAGCATACCGGCGCCATCGCCCAGTACGAAACCATCACGTTCTTTATCCCACGGACGGCTAGCCGCTTGCGGGTTATCATTGCGGGTAGATAATGCACGTGCCGCGCCAAAACCACCAACGCCTAGCGGCGTACTGGCTTTCTCTGCGCCACCTGCAACCATCACGTCAGCATCGCCATACGCGATAATACGCGCAGCTTGACCGATGTTGTGCACGCCAGAAGTACAGGCGGTCGCGATAGAGATGCTTGGGCCACGCAGGCCATACATGATAGTCAGGTGACCTGCCACCATGTTCACAATCGTTGACGGAACGAAGAATGGGCTGATCTTACGCGGACCACCGTTCATCAGAGATGTGTGGTTTTCTTCGATCAGTCCGAGGCCGCCAATCCCGGAGCCAATTGCGGCACCAATGCGGGTTGCGTTCTCTTCCGTTATTTCAAGGCCAGAATCCTGCATGGCCTGAACGCCAGCGACAATTCCATATTGAATGAAGGCATCCATCTTGCGCTGTTCTTTGCGCGAGATAATGTCCTCACAGTTAAAATCCTTTACTAAGCCAGCAAATTTCGTTGCATAGGCGCTAGTATCGAAATGGTCGATTAGGCTGATGCCACTCTGACCGGCAAGCAGAGCTTTCCAGGTAGACTCTACGGTATTGCCGACAGGAGACAACATGCCCAGTCCGGTCACAACTACACGACGCTTAGACACGTTTGTCCTCCAGGGAGGGAAAAAAATGATTCTAGTGGGACAAAAAAGAAAAAACTCAGGCGGTCGAACGACCGCCTGGAGATGTTCACTTACGCCTGGTGGCCGTTGATGTAATCAATGGCAGCCTGAACGGTGGTGATTTTCTCAGCTTCTTCGTCCGGAATCTCAGTATCAAACTCTTCTTCCAGAGCCATTACCAGCTCAACGGTGTCAAGAGAATCCGCGCCCAGGTCTTCAACGAAAGAAGCATTGTTGGTAACTTCTTCCTGCTTAACGCCCAGCTGTTCGCCGATAATTTTCTTAACGCGTTCTTCGATAGTGCTCATACTCTTAAATTTCCTATCAAAACTCGCTTTCGCGATGGTTTTCGTAGTGTATAAAATGTTGAAAAATTTGCAACTAAATCCCGGCAGGTCTTACCACGATTTTACGTTATTTTGAGGCCATACCCCCCAACAACGCAAATCATTTTGCACTTATTATTACTCATAACCACGCAGACTGCGCGCAACATGAGCATTTTGTGCAAATCGCGGTCAGACCATGTACATCCCGCCGTTCACATGCAAAGTTTCACCCGTGATGTAAGCTGCTTCGTCGGATGCCAGGAATGCAACCGCGTTGGCGATTTCCTGTGCGCCGCCGAGGCGACCCGCAGGAACCTGCGCCAGGATACCCGCACGCTGGTCATCGCTCAGCGCACGTGTCATGTCCGTTTCAATAAAGCCCGGAGCAACAACGTTTACAGTAATACCGCGTGACGCAACTTCGCGCGCCAGTGATTTACTGAAGCCGATCAAACCCGCTTTCGCCGCAGCGTAGTTGGCCTGACCGCCATTTCCCATGGTACCAACCACAGAACCGATAGTGATAATACGACCATGACGCTTTTTCATCATAGCGCGCATTACCGCTTTTGACAGACGGAAAACAGATGAAAGGTTGGTTTCGATAATATCGTTCCACTCATCATCTTTCATTCGCATTAACAGGTTATCACGAGTGATACCGGCATTATTGACCAGGATATCGACTTCACCAAATTCTGCGCGAATTTTTTCCAGAACAGATTCGATAGATGCCGGGTCGGTCACATTCAACATCAGACCTTTACCGTTGGCGCCTAAATAATCACTGATCGCCTGAGCGCCGCTTTCACTGGTCGCAGTACCGATAACTTTCGCGCCACGAGCCGCGAGCGTTTCAGCGATTGCACGGCCAATTCCGCGGCTAGCACCGGTTACCAGTGCGATTTTTCCTTCAAAATTCATGTTGTTCCTCTTTTAAAGCTCGAGCGCCGCTGCCATCGCTGAAGGTTCGTTCAGCGCCGAGGCGGTCAGGGTGTCGACAATACGTTTCGTCAGGCCAGTAAGCACTTTGCCCGGTCCCACTTCATAAAGATGCTCAACGCCTTGCGCTGCCATGTATTCAACGGATTTCGTCCATTGAACCGGGTTATACAACTGACGTACCAGTGCATCACGAATGGCATCGCCATTGGTTTCGCATTTGACATCAACGTTATTGACAACCGGAACGGTCGGCGCGTTAAAGGTGATTTTCGCTAATTCAACCGCCAGTTTGTCGGCAGCGGGTTTCATCAGCGCACAGTGAGAAGGTACGCTCACCGGCAACGGCAGCGCACGTTTCGCGCCCGCAGCTTTACAGGCAGCGCCAGCACGTTCAACCGCTTCTTTGTGACCAGCAATAACCACCTGGCCCGGAGAGTTGAAGTTTACCGGAGAAACGACCTGACCTTCTGCTGCATCTTCACAAGCTTTCGCAATAGACGCATCATCCAGACCGATGATTGCCGCCATTGCGCCAGTCCCTTCCGGCACAGCTTCCTGCATAAACTTGCCGCGCATCTCAACCAGACGTACCGCATCAGCAAAATCAATCACACCAGCGCAAACCAGCGCGGAGTATTCACCCAAGCTGTGACCGGCCATCATCGCCGGTGCTTTACCGCCCTGCTGCTGCCATATACGGTACAGTGCAACAGAGGCAGTTAACAGTGCAGGCTGAGTTTGCCAGGTTTTATTCAGTTCTTCGGCTGGCCCCTGCTGGGTCAGCGCCCACAGGTCATAGCCCAGCGCCGCAGAAGCTTCAGCAAAGGTTTCTTCGACAATTGGATAGCTCGCCGCCATATCAGCCAGCATGCCAACGGTTTGAGAACCCTGACCAGGGAACACAAATGCAAATTGCGTCATGTTTAAATCCTTATCCTAGAAACGAACCAGCGCGGAGCCCCAGGTGAATCCACCGCCAAAGGCTTCAAGCAGAACCAACTGCCCCGGCTTAATACGCCCGTCGCGTACGGCTTCATCCAGCGCACACGGTACAGAAGCGGCAGAGGTATTACCATGGCGGTCCAGCGTCACGACGACATTGTCCATTGACATGCCGAGTTTTTTCGCCGTTGCGCTGATGATACGCAGGTTCGCCTGATGTGGAACCAGCCAGTCCAGTTGGGAACGGTCAAGATTATTTGCTTCCAGCGTCTCATCAACGATGTGCGCCAGCTCTGTTACCGCAACCTTGAAGACTTCGTTGCCCGCCATGGTCAGATGAATTGAATTCTCTGGATTCACGCGGTCGGCGTTTGGCAGCGTCAGCAATTCACCATAACTACCGTCGGCATGCAGATGGGTAGAGATGATTCCCGGCTCTTCAGAGGCAGCCAACACCGCAGCGCCCGCGCCATCGCCAAAAATGATAATGGTCCCGCGATCTGTGGGATCGCAGGTACGCGCCAGTACATCGGAACCGACGACCAGAGCATACTTCACCGCGCCAGATTTCACGTATTGATCGGCCACGCTCAATGCATAGGTGAAACCTGCGCAGGCTGCGGCAACGTCAAACGCCGGGCAGCCTTTGATGCCCAGCATGCTTTGGATCTGACATGCTGCGCTCGGGAAGGCGTGGGTGGCAGAAGTCGTTGCCACAACAATCAGGCCAATCTGGTCTTTATCGATGCCTGCCATTTCAATTGCACGCGTTGCCGCTTCAAAACCCATGGTTGAAACGGTTTCGTTTGGCGCAGCAATATGGCGTTCGCGAATACCGGTACGAGTAACAATCCACTCGTCAGAAGTATCCACCATTTTTTCCAGATCGGCGTTTGTCCGCACTTGTTCGGGCAGATAGCTGCCAGTACCAATAATCTTCGTATACATGTACGCTCAGTCACTTTTCGGTTATATACCGTCACTTGCAAACTGCGAGTTCGCTGGCAGCGCCCTGCTACCGCAGAGTTCCGCTTTTGCCATCGTCCAGCAGCTCAAAACCAGCTGGGTATACAGATTTCAGGCGAGCGGCAATTCGCTGAGGAACTTGTCGCTGCACCGCCTGCACTGCCTGTTCAATCGCGACCGCAAAAGCTCGCTGATTGGCCGCACCATGACTTTTTATCACCGTGCCGCGCAATCCTAACAGACAGGCGCCGTTATACTGGTCGGGGTTGAGGTGACTGAATCGCCTCGTCAGGCTCTTTTGTAGCCAACGCTTTAATAACAGTAGCCACCACGACCGTTTTTTTCCTTCACCCTGAGATTTCAGCAGAGAAAGGAACATCCTGACAACACCTTCCATCGTCTTTAATGTGACATTTCCTGTAAAGCCGTCACAGACCAGCACATCTGTCTTGCCAGTTAATAACTCATTGGCTTCAAGATAGCCGATGTAATTGATAGAAGGGATTGTTTTCAGCACAGCTGAGGCATCCTGAATGCTGTCAAGACCCTTCACTTCTTCTTCACCAATATTGAGCAACGCCACGCGAGGATTGGGAATTTCCACCACCTCTTCAGCCAAAACAGAGCCCATAATGGCGAATTGCACCAACATTGTACTATCACAATCGACGTTGGCCCCTAAATCAAGGACCACCGTTTTGCCCTTTTGTTGATGCGGCAGCACCGTCACCAACGCCGGACGCTCAATCCCCTCAAGGGGCTTGAGTAATAATTTTGCCAGTCCCATCAACGCTCCGGTATTACCAGCGCTGACGCAGGCTTGTGCTCTACCTTCTTTAACCAAATCCAGCGCCACGCGCATTGAGCTACCGCGACTGGCGCGAATAGCTTGCGAAGGCCGGGCATCACTGGCGATAACTGACTGCGCAGGGATAATCTGCAGACGCGAACGTTGTTCAAAGTCAGCTTTAGCAAGTAATGGCGTGATGGCGTCGGGATTACCGACTAAAAGAAGAGTGAGTTGCGAATTAGAATTCAGTGCCTGCAAAGCTGCAGGCACTGTCACGGAAGGACCGAAATCCCCTCCCATGACATCTAACGCCAGGGTTAGACGTGTCAAGGTATCGTCGCCGCCCGGTTTGGTCTTTCCCCAGTTGCCTGGGGAAAATCCTCACTAAGCTTCATCACGCAGACGCGTGATTACTTAGCGATGACCTTGCGGCCGCGGTAGTAACCGTCGGCAGTGATGTGGTGACGCAGGTGTTTTTCACCAGAAGTTTTGTCTACAGACAGGCTGGTGACTGCGGTCAGCGCGTCATGGGAACGACGCATGCCACGTTTGGAACGGGTTGGTTTATTCTGTTGTACGGCCATGGACCTTACTCCTCAATTACGGTTTATCCCCGATCCAACGGGGAGCACCAATTACTTACGCTTTAAGCTGGCTAATACGGCAAATGGGTTTGGCTTTTGCGCTTCTTCAGGCAGTTCACCAAAGACCATGTCCGCTTCGGACACTTCACAGTGTTCAGAATCATGCACCGGAACTACCGGCAAGGCGAGGATGATTTCATCTTCAACCATTGCAAGCAGATCGATTTCACCGAATTCGTTAACCTCAATCGGTTCATACGCTTCCGGCAGTGCTTCAGCCTGTTCGTCTGAACGCACAGGACTAAAACAATACGTTGTGTAGACCTGATGAGTAAACGGCTTCCCGCAACGCTGACACTCGAGCGTTACCGTCACCTTCGCATCGCCGTTTAACACCGCGAGACGTTGGTTATCGATAGCGAACGACATGGAGCATTCCACATCACTGTCCACACTGACCACAGATTCGGCGACGCGCTCAACCTGATCAGGAGTATAAATACCCTGGTAATCAAGGCGTTTTTGAGCCGTACGAACCGGATCGAGAGTCAGGGGTAATTTTACCTTTTGCATAGGGCGCGCATATTAACTTTGTAACGTCATAGAGTCAAAGAAAAAGGCAGCCTGTGGTTGCCTTTTGCCAATAATTCGCACACATTGCGGGTTACTGCTTTATTTTCGTTCAGTGCTGACCACGAACATCAACCTGCAAAACGAAGCGCATAGTTTAAAATGGCTATCATCAATACGCTATATCTGATGGAAAAAAATATGCCTAAACTTATTTTAGCCTCCACATCGCCCTGGCGCCGCGTCCTACTGGAAAAACTGCAAATCTCTTTCGAATGTGCCGCGCCGGAGGTCGACGAAACCCCGCGCAGCGATGAATCACCGCGCCAGTTGGTGCTTCGACTGGCGCAGGAAAAAGCGCAATCTCTGGCGTCACGTTATCCGGATCATTTAATTATTGGTTCTGATCAGGTGTGTGTACTGGACGGTGAAATCACTGGCAAACCGTTAACGGAAGAAAATGCCCGTCTGCAATTACGTAAAGCCAGTGGCAATATTGTCACCTTCTATACCGGGCTGGCGCTGTTTAATTCGGCGAATGGGCATCTGCAAACAGAAGTTGAACCTTTTGACGTCCATTTCCGTCACCTGAGCGAGGCGGAGATTGATAATTACGTGCGTAAAGAGCATCCTCTGCACTGCGCAGGCAGCTTTAAGAGTGAAGGGTTTGGTATTACGCTGTTTGAGCGCTTAGAGGGGCGTGACCCTAACACGCTGGTTGGTTTGCCGCTTATCGCGCTCTGTCAGATGTTGCGCCGGGAAGGGCAAAACCCGCTGATGGGATAATTTTATGGGCCGGACGCGTTTACGCCGCATCCGGCAATTGGTGCTGACTGCCTGATGCGGCGTAAACGCCTTATCAGGCCAACCGCCTACTAGCAGGTTTATATGCTCGCATTAACGCGTGTTACGCAGTTTCTGCAAACAACGCTTCAAACCATCATCCATTGGCGCTTCGATACGCATCACCTCACCGGTCCCCGGATGGGTAAACTTCAGCGCCGCCGCATGCAGGAACAAGCGATTTAACCCCGTTCCCGCTTCAGTCAGTTGTTTATCGAATTCACGGTCGCCGTAACGATCGTCAAACGCTATAGGATGACCGGCATACTGAGTATGCACTCGGATCTGATGAGTACGTCCGGTAACCGGGCTACAACGCACCAGAGTGGCAAACGCATAGCGTTCCTCCACTTTAAAACGCGTTTCGGATGGTTTACCTTCCTGGCTCACACGCACAATACGCTCACCGCTTTGCAAAATATTCTTCAGCAACGGCGCTTGTACACTCTTCACGTGTGACTGCCACTGACCACGCACCAGCGCCAGGTAATCTTTCTGCATGCCTTTTTCACGTAACTGCTCATGCAGCGAACGTAACGCCGAGCGTTTTTTCGCCACCAGCAGCACGCCTGAAGTGTCCCTGTCGAGTCGATGCACCAGTTCGAGGAACCGCGCTTCAGGGCGCAACGCCCGCAAACCTTCAATAACGCCGAAACTTAAACCACTGCCGCCATGTACCGCCGTGCCGGACGGTTTATTCAGCACCAGAATATGATCATCTTCATATAAGATGACATCCGCCAGCGCCGCCACTTTTTGCAGATGTGGCGACACCGCATCTTCTTCCCGTTCGGCAACGCGAACTGGCGGAATACGCACTTCGTCGCCAGCTTCGAGTTTATATTCAGGTTTAATACGTTTTTTGTTCACCCGTACTTCACCTTTACGCAAAATACGGTAGATCATACTTTTTGGTACGCCTTTCAGTTGGGTACGCAAAAAATTATCGATACGTTGCCCTGCTTCGTCAGCAGTGATAGCAACGATTTTTACGGATGGAGTCTCTGTTTTCATGGTGGGCGATTCTAAATAGCCAGCAGGATTCGCGCCACTCATTTTTCTATGCTTATATTTAGTTTTGCACCTTATTACTTCGCAGGGTGATCACCTGATTGGTGGTTATTAAACCAATCGCCAGCAAGAAGTGAAAAAACTGTGAGTAAGTGGGTGATAAATGGTAAAAGTCATCTTGCTATAACAAGGCTTGCAATGGAATAATGAGAACGTTTCCGTGTCCAACCTTGTTAAAACAAGAAATTTTACGGAATAACCCATTTTGCCCGACCGATCATCAACGCAGCAATGGCGTAAGACGTATTGATCTTTCAGGCAGTTAGCGGGCTGCGGGTTGCAGTCCTTACCGGTAGATGGAAATATTTCTGGAGAGTAATACCCAGTCTGTTTCTCTGATAATTGCGCTGTTTTTCCGCATGAAAAACGGGCAACCGACACTCTGCGCCTCTTTGAGCTGACGATAACCGTGAGGTTGGCGACGCGACTAGACACGAGGCCATCGGTTCACACCCGGCAAGGCGTTACTTTGCCCGCAGCTTAGTCGTCAATGTAAGAATAATGAGTAAGTTACGATGAAAAGAATGTTAATTAACGCAACTCAGCAGGAAGAGTTGCGCGTTGCCCTTGTAGATGGGCAGCGTCTGTATGACCTGGATATCGAAAGCCCGGGGCATGAGCAGAAAAAAGCTAACATCTACAAAGGTAAAATCACCCGCATTGAACCGAGTCTGGAAGCTGCTTTTGTTGATTACGGCGCTGAACGTCACGGTTTCCTCCCTCTTAAAGAAATTGCCCGCGAATATTTCCCAGCTAACTATAGTGCTCATGGTCGTCCCAACATTAAAGATGTGTTGCGTGAAGGCCAGGAAGTTATTGTTCAGATTGATAAAGAAGAGCGCGGCAACAAAGGCGCGGCATTAACTACCTTTATCAGCCTGGCGGGTAGCTATCTGGTTCTGATGCCGAACAACCCGCGCGCGGGTGGCATTTCTCGCCGTATCGAAGGCGACGACCGTACCGAATTAAAAGAAGCACTGGCAAGCCTGGAACTGCCGGAAGGCATGGGGCTTATCGTGCGCACCGCAGGCGTCGGTAAATCTGCTGAGGCGCTGCAATGGGATTTAAGCTTCCGTCTGAAGCACTGGGAAGCCATCAAAAAAGCGGCTGAAAGTCGCCCTGCTCCGTTCCTGATTCACCAGGAGAGCAACGTAATCGTTCGCGCATTCCGCGATTACTTGCGCCAGGACATCGGCGAAATTCTTATCGATAATCCGAAAGTGCTCGAACTGGCACGTCAGCATATCGCTGCATTAGGTCGCCCGGACTTCAGTAGCAAAATCAAACTGTACACCGGTGAAATTCCGCTGTTCAGCCACTACCAGATTGAATCGCAGATTGAGTCCGCCTTCCAGCGTGAAGTCCGTCTGCCGTCTGGTGGCTCTATTGTTATCGACAGCACCGAAGCGTTAACCGCCATCGACATCAACTCCGCACGTGCAACTCGCGGCGGCGATATCGAAGAAACTGCGTTTAACACCAACCTGGAAGCTGCTGATGAAATTGCTCGTCAGCTGCGTCTGCGTGACCTCGGTGGTCTGATTGTTATCGACTTCATCGACATGACGCCTGTACGCCACCAGCGTGCGGTAGAAAACCGTCTGCGCGAAGCGGTGCGTCAGGACCGTGCTCGTATTCAAATCAGCCATATTTCTCGCTTCGGCCTTCTGGAGATGTCCCGTCAGCGCCTGAGCCCGTCGCTGGGTGAATCCAGTCATCACGTTTGTCCGCGTTGTTCTGGTACTGGCACCGTGCGTGACAATGAATCCCTGTCACTCTCTATTTTGCGTCTGATTGAAGAAGAAGCGCTGAAAGAGAACACTCAGGAAGTTCACGCCATTGTTCCTGTACCAATCGCTTCTTACCTGCTGAACGAAAAACGTTCTGCGGTAAATGCCATTGAAACTCGTCAGGACGGCGTGCGCTGTGTGATTGTACCAAACGATCAGATGGAAACTCCGCACTACCACGTGCTGCGCGTGCGTAAAGGGGAAGAAACGCCGACCTTAAGCTACATGCTGCCAAAACTGCATGAAGAAGCGATGGCGTTGCCGTCTGAAGAAGAGTTCGCTGAACGTAAGCGTCCTGAACAACCTGCACTGGCAACCTTTGCTATGCCGGATGTGCCACCAGCGCCAGCTCCGGCTGAACCTGTAGCGCCTGCAGCAGCCCCGGCACCTAAAGCTGCACCAGCAACGCCTGCAGCTCCGGCACAACCGGGTCTGTTGAGCCGCCTTTTCAGTGTACTGAAATCGCTGTTCAGTGGCGGTGAAGAAACCAAATCGGTCGAGCAACCTGCACCAAAAGAGGAAGCGAAACCGGAACGTCAACAGGATCGCCGTAAGCCTCGTCAGAACAACCGCCGTGACCGTAATGAACGCCGCGACACGCGTAGCGAACGTACGGAAGGTAGCGATAATCGCGAAGAAAACCGTCGTAATCGTCGCCAGGCGCAGCAGCAAACGGCTGAGACGCGTGATAGCCGTCAGCAGGCTGATGTAACGGAAAAAGCGCGTACCACTGACGAACAGCAAGCGCCGCGTCGTGAGCGTAGCCGCCGCCGTAACGATGATAAACGTCAGGCGCAACAAGAAGTGAAGGCGCTGAATGTTGAAGAGCAATCTGTTCAGGAAACCGAACAGGAAGAACGTGTACGTCCGGTTCAGCCGCGTCGTAAACAACGTCAGCTGAATCAGAAAGTGCGCTATGAACAAAGCGTTGCAGAAGAAGTGGTAGCCGCACCGGTGGTTGAAGAAACTGTCGCTGCCGAGCCTGTTACTCAGGAAGCACAAGCCCCGAGCACTGAACTGGTGAAAGTACCGCTGCCAGTCGTAGCGCAAACTGCGCCGGAACAGCAAGAAGAGAACAACGCCGATAACCGTGACAACGGTGGCATGCCGCGTCGTTCTCGCCGTTCGCCTCGTCACCTGCGCGTGAGTGGTCAGCGTCGTCGTCGCTATCGTGACGAGCGTTATCCGTCCCAGTCACCGATGCCGTTAACCGTAGCGTGCGCATCTCCGGAACTGGCCTCTGGCAAAGTATGGATCCGTTATCCGGTTGTACGTCCGCAAGATGTACAGGTTGAGGAGCAACGCGAACAGGAAGAAGTGCAGGTGCAGCCGATGGTGACAGAAGTCCCTGTTGCTGCCTCTGTCGAACCGGTTGTTGCTGCGCCGGTTGTTGAAGAGGTGGCTGAAGTTGTAGAAACACCTGTTCAGGTTGCAGAACCGCAACCAGAAGTTGTTGAAACAACGCATCCTGAAGTGATTGCCGCAGCGGTAACAGAACAGCCTCAGGTGATTGCCGAGGCCGATGTTGCCGTAGCGCAGGACGTTGCAGAGCACGCAGAACCGGTAGTTGAACCGCAGGAAGAGACGGCAGACATTGAAGAAGTTGCCGAAACTGCCGAGGTTGTGGTTGCCGAACCTGAAGTTGTCGCTCAACCTGCCGCCCCGGTCGTCGCTGAAGTCGCAGCTGAAGTTGAAGCGGTAGCTCCTGTTATATCCGAGGCAATCGTTGAACATAACCACGCCACTGCGCCGATGACACGCGCTCCGGCACCGGAATATGTTCCGGAAGCACCGCGTCACAGTGACTGGCAGCGCCCAAGCTTTGCCTTTGAAGGTAAAGGTGCCGCAGGTGGTCATGCAGCAACACATCATGCATCTGCTGGCCCTGCGCGTCCGCAACCTGTTGAGTAAAACTTAACTCAAAGTGATCAAGCCCTGGCAATCGCCGGGGCTTTTTATTTCAGGGGCAGTGCCTTTGCTGTAATGACATTAGCGTTACATATGTTGTATAATTATTATCCATATAAAGCTGAAGGATTTTTTATGCCAGCCGCCAACAACATTCCAGCCAGGCGCGAATCTTTAAATCTGCGCATAAAACCCGCGGAACGCGATCTTATCGACCGGGCCGCTAAAGCCCGAGGAAAAAATCGCACCGAATTTGTCCTTGAGGCCGCCAGAGCCGCCGCTGAAGAGGCGCTCATTGAGCAGCGAATTTTCAGGATGGATTCTGATGATTATCAGCTATTTTTGAATCGGCTGGATCAGCCACCCGCGCCCAATTCTGCATTACGCAAAACCATGCAAACACCCGCGCCGTGGGAACAGAAAAAATGATTCAGGCCCCCGAACCACTCCAGGCAAAGCATCAATTCACTTCTTTTTGCTCGGGGGTAGAAACGATGGATAACTGGCTAAAGCAGAGGGCCCTAAAAAATCAGCTTGCAGGTGCATCACGTACATTTGTTGGCTGTGATACTCATAGCAACGTTTTGGCTTATTATTCGCTTGCCTCAAGCGCCGTCGAAATGCATGTCGCAACAGGACGATTTCGCCGTAATATGCCAGAACCGATCCCTGTTGTAGTACTTGGTCGTTTGGCAATAGATAAATCATTACAGGGTCAGGGTATCGGTCGCGCGATGGTCAGAGATGCCGGTCTACGAGTACTACAGGCAGCTGAAGTCATTGGTATTCGCGGAATGTTGGTCCATGCGTTATCAGACCAGGCCCGCGAATTTTATCTGCGAGTGGGTTTTGAGCCGTCACCTGTCGATTCTATGATACTGATGGCAACATTGGCTGATTTGCAGGCATGTCTGTAATAGTTCTTTATGCCTCATAGCAAAAAAATGCCCGCCCCGGCGATCCCAGAGCAGGCAGACAAAACATACCCAGTTTCAAGATATGCTTAAAAACGAGCTTATTTGTTGAGCTGGAAAAGCGACAATCCTTGCATATCTGTAAACGCTTTGTACGACGCCTGCAACGCCGTTTGCTGCATGATGTAAGATGAAATAGTCGCATTCCAGTCCACATCAACCAGATCGCTCATCTGCTGCGTTTGCCCTAAAGCGCGATCGCTACCTAATGAATCCAGCGACTCCAGTTCATTCAGTTGCGTGCCGAGTTCCGCGCGTACGGTCAGGACATTATTCAGTGAGTTTTTCAGACCACGGTTGGTTTTATCCAATGCCGCTGCGGCGGTTTCTTTATCCGCTTCGCTATCTGCAACTGGCTTTTTTAGCGCCGCGATGGCGCTATCCAGCATAGCAAACAGGTTAGTTTCAGAATCGCTACCGTCAGGTTCCGCTACCGCGTTGCTGGTGATACTGTTGAAAATTTTGTCACCTGTATGCCCTATCACCATTGAGCGAGAGGCATCGACCTGCTGCTTAATACTCTCTGTTCCGCCGACATAATCACCGTCAGCCTCACTAAACGGCGCGGATTCTGTTTTATAACCGGCAAAAATGTAACGCCCGTTCCCATCCGTGGTATTCGCCAGGTTTAACAACTGGTCGCGAATCCCCTGAATATCCGTTGCCAACGATGCCCGGTCATCATCACTTAACGTGCCGTTGCTGGCATAAACAATTTTTTCCTGGGCATTCTGGATTGCCGTCGTCACCTGGCCAAGCACGCTTTCTTCCAGCGACACCTTTTGGGTCGCGAAAGTCCGCGCCAGTGTGTACTGGCTGTTTTGCGCCTGCGCCTGGGAGAGAACCACGGCTTGTGATGCTGCAATAGGATCGTCAGAAGGGTTAACGACTCGCTTACCCGTCGACATCTGTTCGCCGTACTTCATCCATTCCGCCTGAGAATTGGTGATACCGCGCATATTTTGCTGGTACATCATCTGGGTACTGAAACGCATCTTATCTCCCCTTAGCGAATGTTAATCAGCGCATCAAAAATGGCATTCGCCGTCTGCAGAACCTGGGCATTGGCCAGATAATACTGCTGAAAACGTTGCAGATTGCCGTACTCTTCGTCGAGATTGACGCCAGAGATAGACTGCTGCTGATTAGAAAGTTGCGTCACCACATTACTTTGAGTAGTGCTGCTGGTTTTCAACGTGGCGGTTTTATTCCCGATATCGCTAACCAACGAGGCATAGGCATCGTTAAAGGATTTCCCCCCGCCGACCGTTTTGCCATTAGTTTGCAAATCCAGCAGCGCCTGACCATTGCGGTTGTCGCTTTCACCGGCAGTTTCGTCGCTGGCCATGGCGATTTTCGCTTCGTCAGTGATTAGTACATCCATATTGACGATGGCATCGCTTACCGGTTTCAACGTGAAGCTGTCGTTTGGTTTTGGCGTTCCGGTGAAGGTCAGTTCCAGACCATCAAATGAGACTTTACCGTCGGCATCCGGCACCACCGTAAAAGTGGTATTGCTTGCCAGACGGGTGACCTGCCACTGATTATCTTGGAACGTGATTTTGTAATCTGTCGCCAGTACAGCGGAACTATCGGTCACCGTAGCACCGATCGCGGAGCTTCCTTTGTTTTTGCTATTTTCCAGAACAGCGGGCTTACCAATAGCAAAGAAATCCTCCCCTTCTTTACCATTGGCATCATACCCCTTGTTATGTTGGGCATTGAAAGCCTCAGCAAATGCCAGCGCCAGTTGCCCGAGCGTATTACGCGTCTGGTCCAGGTCCTGAGAACGAAATGTCAGAATGCCGCCCAGCGACCCCGTATTCAGCAATTTCTCTGGGATCTCAATATGTTCCGCCGTCCCATCAACATAAGCGACTGTCGTACGAGAAGGATCGGCACTGGATGGGACTGCTGCAAGCTGACGTGCCGAACTGCCTTGAACCAGCGAATACCCATTGGCCATGGTGATATTGTAAGTACCGCCATCCTGAACGCTGACCTCAACACCAACGATCTGGTTTAATTCACTCACCAGTTGATCGCGTTGATCAAGGAGATCATTGGGTGATGCCCCTGCTCCCACACCTGTTAAACGGGAGATCTGATCGTTCAGGCTGGCGATTTGTTTGGCATAATTATTGATCTGGTCAACGCTGGCACCTATAGCGATATTGACCTGTTTGTCCTGGTCGCGCAGATACTGGTCAGTGGTTTTAAACTGATTTACCAGACCTTCTGCCTTGCCAATCAGCGCCTGCCGTGCAGCAGGATCTTCTGCGTTACTGACCAGCGTTTGCAAACTGGTAAAGAAGTCCTGCATTTGCGTTGCCAGCGACGTGGTGCTGCCAGAGAGCATATTGTCGATTTTCGACATTTGCTCATAACGGGAAGTCAGGCCGCTACTCTGGGTCTGGGCCGCACGTAACTGATTGGTAATAAACGCATCGTATTCACGTTGCACGCCAGAAACATAAACGCCATTGCCTCCCCAACCGCCCGCACCTAACGTACTGTTAGCCTGCGCCATAATGGTGGTTTGTCGGGTATATCCGGCAACGTTATAGCTGGAAATATTATTACTCGCCGTATTTAACGCCGCCTGGGCAGCGTTAAGTCCGCTCATGGCGTTATTAATCAAGCTGGACATGGAGGTTCCTTGTAAGCCTTCAATTACAGAGCATTATCGGCAGACACCCGCCGGACTTGAATTATTCAGAACAGATTATCGATACTCATACTGTAGGTTTTGCTCACCTTGTCGCTTACCGATTTCAATTGCTGAATCATATTGGTGAGTTTGCGGGCATACTCAGGATCGGTGGCATAACCTGCATCCTGTAATGCCTGCGCCCCCTGCTCGGCGCTGGCAGCGCGAGTCACGGCGGCGTAGCGTGGATTACGGGTTAACAGCCCAACGTAATCTGACAATGCTTCGAAATAAGAACTGTAAACACGAAACTTCGCCTTTACTTTCTTCGCTTCGCCGTTTTCATATTCGGTGGTTGTGATTTCAGTAACTGGCCCTTTCCAGTTACCTGACGCTTTTACGCCAAACACGTTGTAACTCGGCTCGCCATTTTCGCGACGAATTTGTCGTTGTCCCCAGCCGGATTCCAGCGCAGCCTGGGCGAGGATCAGGTGATGTGGCACACCGCTTTGCTGACTTGCCAATTGAGCTGGCTGCGAGAGCTGTGCAAGGAACGCTTTGCTGTCACCAGGCAGCAAAGCATCGAAATTGTGCGGTAAGGCTTTTTGCACCATCTGCTTGAGCGCTTTATTTTGAAAACTCATCACCGTTTCAAGTGGGAATTTCATCGGTCCGGCAGGCATTTCTTCTGCTGGCAATGGCTGCTCTGGCGTCATCTGTTTTACCATCATCTCCGCAAGTCCCAGACCTTTGCCTGCTGTCATCTGTTGGGCTATCTGCTGGTCATACATGCTGGTGTAGAGCCGGGTATTCTCGCTGCTGAACAGGCCATCTTTCGGTAAGGCTTCACGCATGCTTTTTAGCATCATCTGCACAAACATCCCTTCCACCTGGCGAGCTACCGGGCGAATATTTGCAGCTGGATCTTCGCCCGCTTTCGCTTTCAGATCGTTAAGTGATTGAGCATCCCAGGCGGCGCTCGCCAGCAGCTTGCTGTCGCTAATCATCAGATGATTTCCAGTTTTGCCCGCAGACATCCCGCGCTTTGCATAGATTGCAGTATGGACATTAAATCCATCGGGGTGGCTCCCAAGGCGTTGAGCGCGCGCACCACGTTATTGAGGCTGGCGCTGGAACGCACGCTTTGCAGCGAACCGCCGCTCTGGCGTAAGTCGATCTGCGTTTGTGGCGTTACCACGGTCTGTCCGCCGCCAAACGGTGTATCTGGTTGGCTGACATTGGCCTGACGATTTACCGTAACCGAGAGATTGCCCTGCGCCACCGCGCAACTGTCGAGGGTCACTTCACGATTCATCACCACCGAACCGGTGCGCGAGTTAATCACGACTTTGGCGTCCTGCGGGGTGACATTGACCTGCATATTCTGGATATCGGCAAGGAAACGCACCTGGGAACTATTACCGCTCGGCACACGTACCTGAATAGTTCGGGCATCTAACGCCGTGGCACTGCCGAATCCTCGGGTGCGGTTGATGGTATCGGCGATCTGCTGCGCCATCGCGAAGTCTTCGTCATTTAGCTGCAAATTGAGGGTATTGCCAGTGCCGAATTGGCTGGGCAATTCGCGCTCAATAATCGCACCGTTGGTGATCCGCCCGCCATTCAGTTGGTTTACCTGAACGCTGCTACCTCCCGCTGATGCCCCCGCGCCACCGACCAGAATATTGCCCTGCGCCAGCGCATAAACCTGGCTGTCGACGCCCTTAAGTGGTGTCATCAACAACGTACCGCCACGCAAGCTTTTGGCATTGCCCATGGAAGAAACCACCACATCGATGGTTTGCCCCTGGCGTCCAAACGGCGGAAGTGACGCTGTCACCATCACCGCCGCGACGTTTTTTAGCTGCATATTGGTGCCAGTCGGAACGGTAATTCCCAACTGTGAGAGCATGTTATTAAGCGTTTGAGTGGTAAACGGCGTCTGGGTCGTCTGGTCGCCCGTACCGTCAAGGCCAACAACAAGGCCATAACCAATCAGCGAGTTTTGCCGTACGCCCTGTACGCTGGTGAGATCGCGAATGCGGTCAGCCTGTGCAACGGTCGCTACCAGCAGAAGAATGAATACAGAGAGAAATTTAATCACCACAGCCTCACTTACATTGGCGACAGGTTAAGGAAGAAACGCTGTAACCAGCCCATGTTTTGTGCTTCGTTAATGTAGCCATTGCCAACGTACTCAATGCGCGCGTCTGCCACCTGGGTTGACGGTACAGTGTTGCTGCCACTGATGGTGCGTGGATTGACCACGCCGGAGAAAAGAATAAATTCCGTACCCTGATTAATGGCGATCTGTTTTTCGCCCACCACATGCAGGTTGCCGTTGACCAGCACCTGATCAACCGTCACGGTCAAGGTGCCGCTAAAGGTATTGCTGGCATTTGCCCCACCTTTACCATTGAAGCTATTACCGCCAGAGGCATCGACGTCGGCACGGGCATTACCAAACAGCCCCTGCAAATAGCGCGGCACAGTATCAAACCCGAAGTTGGTTTTTCCGTCGCGGCTGGCATTAGCAGACGAACTCTTGCTGGCGCTGACGTTTTCCTGCAACACAATAGTCAGCGTATCGCCGATATTGCGTGGTCGGCGATCTTCAAATAACGGCTGATAGCCATAATTAATCGGCTGGGCAGACTGAAAAATGGAACCATTGGCGACGGGCGTCGGGCCGGGTACAGGTTGTGCCGTGGTCACCCCCTGCACCAGCGGGGTAGACGGGATCCAGGCGCAGCCGGTCAGTGAAAGCACCAACAAGGTGGAAATGCCGTATTTTTTTCGCATGGCTATCATCTTCAAAAATCAATAAACCGGTAAGTTGCCCTACCGGTATGCTTTAGAGTTGCGTCAGTTTTTGCAGCATCTGGTCGGTGGTGGATACCGCTTTACTGTTGATTTCGTAGGCGCGCTGTACCTGAATCATGTTGACCAGTTCCTCCGCCACGTTGACGTTAGACGTTTCAACATATCCTTGATACAACAGCCCAGCGCCGTTCAGACCTGGCGTGCTTTCGTTCGGTGCGCCGGAGGATTGTGTTTCGGTGTAGAGGTTTTCGCCAATGCTCTCCAGGCCAGTGTCGTTCATAAACGTGGTGAGATTGAGTTGTCCAACCTGAACCGGAGCGGCCTGTCCTTGCTGGGTAACGCTGACCACGCCATCACGACCAATGGTAATGCTTAACGCATTCGCCGGAATGGTGATTGCTGGCTGCACCTGAAAACCGCCCGCCGTCACCAGTTGCCCGTTCTGATCCACCTGGAAAGAGCCGTCGCGGGTATACGCTGATGAGCCATCCGGCAGCATGACCTGGAAAAAGCCCTGCCCTTTAATCGCCACATCTTTGCTGTTATTGGTTTGCGACAGGTTGCCCTGGCAGTGTAAGCGTTCAGTGGCGACCGGACGTACTCCCGTACCGATTTGTAACCCGGATGGCAAGGTAGTTTGTTCGGAAGACTGTGCGCCAGGCTGGCGAATGGTTTGATAAAGCAGATCTTCAAACACCGCCCGCTGGCGCTTGAAACCATTGGTACTGACGTTTGCCAGGTTGTTGGCAATGACGTCCATATTGGTTTGCTGGGCATCGAGGCCCGTTTTGGCGATCCATAATGAACTGATCATAAAATGTCCTGTAGTGGATTGCTGACAAATCGCATATGTCTTCTCGCCGGATGCGGCGTAAACGCTTTATCCGGCCTACAAGAGCTCGCAAAATCAATAAATTGCGATTTATCCCGTAGGCCCGATAAGCTTGCGCTTCGGGCAACTTATGCTTGTCATTTATCCTTTCAATTAACTCATCGACAGCAGTTGGTTGGCGCGACCAGCGTTATCATCGACGCTGCTTATTACCTTCATCTGCATTTCAAAACGCCGCGCACTGGCAATCATGTCGCTCATTGCCGAAATGGCATTGACGTTGCTACCTTCCAGCACGCCCGACATCACCCGTAACGTTGGGTCAGCCTGTAACACCGGACCACGCGAGGCCTGACTTTCTGCACTCAAACGAAAGATCCCATCATCACCACGCTGCACTTCACTACCCATGGCTTTCACCAGTTTCAACCGTCCTACTGGCGCAATGGTATTTGCCGGATCGCCCGGATTGAGCGCCGAAATGGTGCCATCGGCGGCGATAGTAATTTCCGCCCCTTCCGGCACGGCAATCGGCCCCGCCTCGCCAATCACCGGATACCCCTGAATCGTTAGTTGTCCACCGGGATCAACCTGAATGCTGCCATTACGCGTATACCCCTCGCTGCCGTCAGCGGTCTGCACGGCCAGCCAGCCATCCTGCTGCAACGCAACATCCAGGGGGCGCGAGGTGTAATCCATCTTGCCGGACGTCATATCTGCACCCGGCGTAGATGCCGTCACGAGTGTGCGCGTGGGCAGAGAAAGCCCTTCAACCGGCACCGCACGTAAGGCGTTTAATTGCGCGCGAAAACCGGGCGTGGAGGCATTCGCCAGATTGCTGGCGGTCACCGCCTGTTGATTCAGCGTCTGACTGGCGGCGCCCATTGCGGTATAGATTGCGTGATCCATCGAGCTATCCCGTCAGCAATTAGCGTAAGTTAACCAGCGTGTTGAGGATCTGGTCCTGAGTTTTGATGGTCTGGGCGTTAGACTGATAGTTACGCTGGGCGACAATCATATTGACCAATTCTTTGCTGAGATCGACGTTAGACGCTTCCAGGGCACCGTTGGTCAGTGCGCCAAAATTGCCGGTCCCGGCGATTCCCAGCAGCGCGACACCAGAAGATTGCGTTGCAGACCAGACGTTGTCCCCCTCTGATGCCAGCCCTTCGTTGTTGGCAAAGTTGGCCAGCACAATCTGCCCCAGCAATTGGGTTTGTTCGTTCGAATAGTTCCCGACTACCGTGCCGTCATCGTTGATTTGATAACTCACCAGATCGCCCGGTTTGTAACCGTTCTGGGTGGTTGCCACAATATTGTTAGCGCCGGTGTTTTGCTGCATAGAGTTGAGGAAGCTGAGGGAGAATGTCGCAGGTTCCGCGCCGTTAATCGCGCCAGTGGTAATATCCTTTGTTGGATCCGACGTCAGAACACCATTGGCATCAAATTCCAGTGTTGTCGCTATCGTTGCAATGCTGTTTGGAGCACTACTATCCTGGGTGTAGACATCCCAGGTATTATCTTGCGTCTTCACAAAGTAGACGCTCATGTCATGGGCATTACCCTGACTGTCATACACCGTTACCGAACCTTTTTTGTTATAGCTATCGGCATCACTGGCGCTGAATGGCGTAACGGTAGGAAGCGTATCACTGGAGTTAAGGTTAATCTGCATAAACGCCGTGGTCGTGGACTTCGCCGCCATCAAGGTATTTGGAATCGAAATACTGCCTGGATTCGCCCCTTGCTGAATGGTCGGAGGCGTACCGGTTGCCGGATACCCGGTCAACTGTAAACCTTGCATATTCACAAGATTACGGTTTTCATCCAGTTTGAATTGCCCGTTACGGCTGTAAAACACCGAACCGTTACTGTCTACCAGACGGAAAAAACCGTTCTGGCTGATAGCGACGTCCAGGCCACGGCCAGTATTTGTGGTCGTGCCATCGGTAAAATCCTGAGTGATGCCAGCAACTTTTACCCCCAGTCCCACTTTCGAACCAGCAAACATATCAGCAAAAGAGGCCGTGCCGGATTTAAAGCCATAGGTGGCGGAGTTGGCGATATTGTTGCCAATGACATCGAGATTGGTGGCGGCAGCGTTTAATCCGCTAACCGCTTGAGAAAAGGCCATGACTGACTCCTGAAATGTGAAGGCTTAAATTATCTGCCGTACTTCGTCGAGGGTGGTGGTGCCGTAAGTGCCGAGATCCAGCGTGTTACCGTTATTGCCGCGAATCACGCCCTGTACCAGCGCAAACTGCAATGGCTGGGCAACCAACTGCGTACCGCCGTTGCTGGCACTAATTGCCACGTTATAAGAACCGTTCGGCGCGGTCGTACCATCAGTCAACGTGCCGTCCCAGGTGAAACTGTGGACTCCGGCGCTGAGCTCACCAATATCAATGGTGCGCACAACCGCGCCATTTTTATCGGTTATGGTTGCGGTCACTTTGTCTGCGGCCTGTTGCAGCTCAACACCAAACGGCGTGGTGGTGGTCACCGCCCCTTCTTCACTGCCAGTACCGGCAAGAATGGTGGTGCCGGGGATCATCACGCCGTGACCAATCAGGTTGCTGGCCTGTAGCGACTGGCTGTTATCAATCTGCCCGGAAATCGAGCCGAGTGTGGTGTTGAGCTTTTCAATCCCGCTGACCGTGCTGATTTGCGCCAGTTGTGACGTCAGCTCGTTGTTTTCCATTGGATTGGTCGGATCCTGGTTTTTCAGTTGCGCCACCAGCAACGTCAGAAAGCTGCTCTGTAAATCGGCGGCGTTACTGCCCGTAATCGAACTACTGCTGGTAGTGCTGACGCCGGTATTTGTCGGATCGGTGGTGGTTACCGCAATGGACATGACTTTCTCCTTTATTGACCGAGCGTGAGGGTTTTCAGCATCATGCTTTTCACCGTATTGAGTACTTCAACGTTGGCCTGATAGCTGCGCGACGCCGACATGGTGTTAACCATCTCGCCTACCACATCGACGTTTGGCATTTTCACGTAGCCCTTCGCGTCCGCCAGCGGATTACCCGGTTCATAGACCAGTTTGTCCGGGGCCTGGCTTTCAATCACGTCAGCCACTTTGACTCCGCCCGTCGCTGCCCCTGGCGCGGCGTTCACCTGGAACACCACCTGTTTTGCCCGATACGGCTGACCATCTGGCCCCGTCACGCTGTCGGCGTTGGCCAGGTTGCTGGCAGCCACGTTCAGACGCTGAGACTGAGCGGTTAACGCCGATCCGGCGATATCAAAAATATTCAGCAGTGCCATCCGTTAATTTCCGCTTTGTAATACGTTCATCATGCCTTTGATTTGTCCGCTCAACGCGCTAAGGCTCATCTGGTATTGCAGGCTGTTATCGGCAAACTGGGTGCGTTCGCGATCCATATCCACGGTATTGCCGTCCAGTGAAGGCTGGTCCGGAATACGGTATTGCAATTCTGTGACAGGAGGTGACAACGCCTGTGCTGGAATATGCTGCGACGAGGTCAACGTCAGCGCGACCACGCTGGTTTCATCTCTCCCGCGCTGCATCACTTTTTTAAGTTCACTGGCAAAATCCATATCGCGTGCCTGATAACCAGGGGTATCGGCATTGGCGATATTTGCCGCCAGCACTTCCTGACGCTGGGCGCGCAGATTGAGTGCCTCTTGTTGAAAACGTAAGGCGGCGTCGAGCTTATCGAGCATATCTCCTCCGCAGATATCAAAATTCTGCCGTCAGCTTAAAGACTTTACGCGCGCGTTATCGGCGGAATAAAAGCAAAATGGGTTGCTATTTATGCCGTTGATGGTCATTGCGTACGGGTACAATTCAGGCTGTGAAAATGGCCGGGGGCAAAAATGCTGACAATAATGCGCTGTGTGGCGATCATCACGATGTTGTTCAGTCCACTTAGTGCGGCTGGCGATTTCCCCTCACAATTGCAAACCTTTTTCGTTGCACAACTTGCAGGGCTAAGTGATGAGGTCCACGTTTCTATTCGTACTGCACCCAATTTATTGCCGCCATGCGAACAGCCGCTGCTTTCCATGACTAATAACGCCCGCCTGTGGGGCAATGTGAATGTGCTGGCACGTTGTGGCAACGATAAGCATTACGTGCAAGTGAATGTACAGGCGACAGGGAATTATGTTGTTGCAGCAATACCGGTTGTGCGTGGGGGAAAGCTTGACGCTGGCAGTGTAAAACTTAAACGCGGTAGACTGGATACACTACCGCCGCGTACCGTGCTGGATGCTAATCAACTGGTTGATGCGGTTAGCCTGCGCGATTTGGTCCCCGAACAACCTATACAGCTGACTATGCTGCGTCAGGCCTGGCGGGTAAAAGCAGGACAACGCGTTAACGTGATTGCCAGTGGCGATGGGTTCAGTGCAAATGCTGAAGGTCTGGCGCTGAATAACGCTTCCGTCGCGCAAAAAGCCCGCGTGAGAATGATATCGGGTCAGGTAGTCAGTGGCGTAGTGGATGCCGATGGGAATATTCTTATAAACCTGTAAGCTATTAAAGATTGCCCGTCCATTGCCGATAAATAAGCAACAAATGATAAAGCGCCCTCAATGAGGAATAAACCATGAGTATTGACCGCACTTCCCCCCTGAAGCCTGTAAGCACCGTTCAGCCACGTGAAACCAGTGACGCTCCGGTAGCCAATACCCGCGCAGCAAAAACGACGGCTACCGCCAGTACTAACGTCAAGTTAAGCGATGCGCAGGCAACACTGATGCAACCGGGCAGCAGTGATATCAATCTTGAACGCGTTGAAGCATTAAAATTGGCGATTCGTAATGGTGAACTAAAAATGGATGTCGGCAAAATTGCCGATGCGCTGATCAACGAAGTGCAACAAGATTTAATGAGTAAATAATCAGATGCCGCGTCTTGCTGAGATTCTCAACCAGATGTCTGTGGTGCTTAACGAGCTTAATATAGTGATGGTCCAGGAGCAGCAACATCTCTCTATGGGGCAGTTCACCGGTAGCCAGTTGCAACATATTACAGAACAAAAAAGCTCAATGCTGGCGACTCTGGATTACCTGGAACAGCTGCGTCGACAGGCACCGGATACAGAAATAAGTGAAGATATTGCGCAATGCTGGCAGGAAATCACCGAGAAAACGCAGCAATTGCGCCAGTTAAATCAGCATAACGGCTGGCTACTGGAAGGGCAGATTGAGCGCAATCAACAGGCACTGGAAATGCTGAAACCGCATCAGGAGCCGACACTGTACGGGGCGAACGGTCAGACCTCAACACCCTGGCGCGGTGGTAAAAAGATTTCTATTTGAAGATTTTCTCCGGCCTGCGATGCAGGCCGGAATTCTACGTTAAGCAGTACGACGAGCAAATTCTTTTACTTTGAAGCCCAACACCGCCAGTGCGGCAAAGTATGCTGCAATTCCCGCGACAACGACCGCCATCAAACGCAGTAAACGCCAGGGCATAGTGCCCAACGACCAGTCCGGCATAATATGCAACATGCCTAAAAGCACACCAGACATCACCAGTACCGCCACGAGTAAACGCAGCAGAAACGCAGTCCAGCCGGGTTGTGGGGTAAAGATTTTCTGCTTACGCAACTGCCAGTAAAGCAGCGAAGCATTCAGACACGCCGCCAGACCAATGGAAAGCGACAGTCCGGCATGTTTCAACGGGCCGATAAATGCAAGGTTCATCAATTGCGTCAAAATCAGCGTGACGATGGCAATTTTCACCGGCGTTTTAATGTCCTGCCGTGAATAAAATCCCGGAGCCAGCACTTTCACCACAATCAGGCCAATCAAACCTACCGAGTAGGCAATTAACGCCCGCTGGGTCATCAGCGCATCAAAGGCGGTAAATTTACCGTACTGGAACAGCGAAACAGTTAACGGACCGGAGAGGATGCCCAGCGCCACCGCACTTGGCAGCGCCAGCAGGAAACAAAGACGCAGCCCCCAGTCCATCAGACGGTTGTATTCATCGTGATTACCACTGGCAAAACTTTTCGACAGCGACGGCAGCAAAATGGTCCCCAGCGCCACGCCCAGTACACCGGACGGAAACTCCATCAAACGGTCGGCATAATACATCCATGACACCGAGCCGGAGGCAAGAAATGAGGCAAAAATAGTGTTGATGATTAAGGAAATCTGGCTAACAGAGACGCCAAGAATCGCCGGCCCCATCTGTTTCACTACGCGCATCGCCCCTGCATCGTGGAAGTTAATGCGCGGCAATACCAACATACCAATCTTCTTCAGATGCGGTAGCTGATAAACCAGTTGCAGGATGCCGCCCACCGTAACTGCCCACGCCAGCGCCAGGACAGGTGGATTAAAGTACGGCGCAGCAAACAGCGCAAAGCCAATCATGCTGATGTTGAGTAACGTTGGGGCAAATGCCGGAATCGAGAAACGGTTCCAGGTATTCAGAATTGCCCCCACCAGCGATGCCAGTGAAATCAATAAGATATAAGGAAATGTAATCTGTAATAACTGGCTGGTAAGTGCGAATTTATCGGCAGTATCCGCAAAGCCCGGCGCGGTTACCATGATCACCCACGGCGCGGCGAGCATGCCGGCGACCGTCACAACCGCCAGCGCCAGTGTCAGCAGACCAGAGACATAAGAGACAAAGACCCGCGTGGCATCTTCACCCTGCTTGCTTTTATATTCCGCCAGAATCGGCACGAAAGCCTGGGAGAATGCCCCTTCAGCAAAGATACGGCGTAACAAGTTAGGAAGTTTGAACGCGACAAAAAAGGCGTCGGTTGCCATCCCTGCGCCAAAGATTCTGGCGACAATAGCGTCGCGTGCGAAGCCAAGCACACGCGAAAACATGGTCATCGAGCTGACGGCGGCCAGCGATTTTAATAAATTCATCGGTGTTCTAATCCAGACCCACGGCAAAACGCCTGCAAGGCAGGCGCTGAAAGAGGCGAATAGTCTACCTGGATTATGGTGAATTGCTACCGCCAGATGTTACAGGGTTTATTCACTCATCGCATCGCGCCAGATCTTATCAACGATGCGCTGCGCCAGCACCGCCTGTTCACCCGCGGTTTGCGGAACTGTCTGATTTTGCACGCATTCAATGAAATGGCGCGCACAACCGACAAATCCACGCTGCTCGAGGGTACTTTGCCAGCCAGGAATCGGTTTATGCACCACGCCCTGCCCACGCTCCTCACGCCATTCACGCATATCGGTGATGTCGATTAATGCCCCTTCAGTCACTGCCAGCACCGCTTCACGCTGACTTCCGGCACGACGATGCATAGAGGTGGTGATTTGTAACTGACCTGCCGAAAAATGGTGCTCGGCAAACAGCATTTCGCCGGACTCATTGGTCAGCAACGTACCGCTTTCGAGAGTTGCATTGCCGCCAGACAACCACAGCGCGGTATCAACCACATGCAAATAATCATCCAGCAAGGTGAAATAAAGATCGTGTGGCCCGACGCTATTGGTACGATGTTTATCCATTCTTAGCGAGGCTGCGCTGGCAAGCTGCGTTTTTAACTCACTGTACAGCGGCGCGAAACGACGGTTAAAGCCGACCATCAGTGTCAGTTTTTTGCGCGCTGCAAGTTCAACCAGTCGCTCGGCATCGCGCAGATTTTCCGCCAGCGGTTTATCGACACAGACATGTACACCTGCATTTAATAACGCACTGACCACCTCAAAATGACTGGCGGTGCTGGAGTGGACAAATACCGCATCGCAACTGGCGGCAAGGTTAGATAACGAATCGGCGTAAGGAATGCGCCAGCTTTCACAAATTGAGATGGCTTTCTCACGCGTTGGCGACCACGCCCCCTGTAGCGTCCAGTCAGACGCTGCTGCCAGCACTGGCAGCCACGCTTTTTGCGCGATGCCGCCTAAACCCACTACGCCGATACGTAATTTTTTCACGTTAATCTCCCAGATGGGCCAGCAACGAATCAAGACGCTGTTTCAGTTCTGCCACCTCGATTTCCAGGGCTTCGACGCGGGATTGTAAATCACCACCAACCGCGTTCGACGTTTCTGTAAGCACAGGCTGATCATCCACCTCGCCACTGAAAAGATGCATATAGCGGCTTTCGCGTTTACCCGGTTCGCAAGCCAGACGAACGACAAAAGGCCCATCTTCGCGATTAGCCAGTTGTTCCAGCGTCGTTTCTACTTCCGTCATATCGCTGAATTCATACATCCGCGCCGCGCGACTGCGCAGTTCACCTGGCGTCTGAGCACCGCGCAACAACAAGGTGGTAATTAATGCGACTTCCGCGGCGCTAAGTTTCAGGTCACCAAACTCAGAGTTGCAGAAACGTTGTTCATATTTGGTGACTCGATTACCAAAGCCACTCACCGTGCGCAGATAATGGCGTTTTACCAGATTATCCAGTTGCTCCTGTACCTCGGATTCGCTCAGATTCATTACCGGTTCACGGTTTGTTTTCTGGTTACAGGCCGTTACCACGCCATTCACGGAAAGCGGGTATTGCTCTGGCGTCGTCACCTGTTTTTCCAGCAAACAGCCAATCACACGGGCTTCCAGTACGGTAAGTTGATACTTCATGAAATTCTCCTTAGCGGCCGGGCGTCCAGTCCGGGGTGGTTAATGCCGTCAGTACGTGATCGCGCCATTTTCCATCAATCAACAAATAATCTTTCGCATAGCCTTCTTTTTCAAACCCCAACCGCGCCAGCAAATCACCGCTGCGTTTATTGTGCGGCATATAGTTGGCCATAATACGATGAATATGTTGGGTGCGTTGCATATAGCGAATGGCGGCGGTCAGAGCTTCAAACATCAGTCCTTTACCCTGCCATTTTTGTCCGATCGAATAACCGAGATAACAGGCGTGAAAAGAGCCGCGTACCACATTGGAAAAATTGGCTACGCCAATAATCTCTTTCTCATCTGGATCAAATAATCCAAAGTAAAAGGCTGAGCCCTGTTTATGAAATTCGTTAATCATGCTTAACCTGGCCTGCCAGCCTGAAGGATAGCAGTGGCTTTCATCGCGCACCGGCTCCCAGGGCTTCAGGAAATGGCGATTCTCTGCGTAATAATCCGCCAGTCGCCAGGCATCACGTTCATGCACCAGACGCACGACCAGTCGGTCGGTGGTTAAGCGCACTTTTGGCACGTTACTGCGATAGCCAAACATTCTATACCTACTCCTTCCCGTAACGTCTTTAATACGCTGTAAGTATTACTATACCTGCGCAACCAGAGCCTGTGAAAAGTCCAAAATACCATTTTCTGCATTATTCACATATTTGATAAAAACTCTCTATCAAAGCGACGTTTTGATAAAAAAATATTGTCCCCGATATGATGGGAAAAATCTTAGCAGCAATGCAGAATAGAAAGTGCTCATCTTTTATTTCCCGGGAGGGGAAATGTCGCGCGTATCGCAGGCGAGGAACCTGGGTAAATATTTCCTTCTCGTCGATAATATGCTGGTCGTGCTGGGGTTCTTTGTTGTCTTCCCGCTGATCTCTATCCGCTTCGTTGATCAAATGGGCTGGGCCGCCGTAATGGTCGGTATTGCCCTCGGTCTGCGTCAGTTCATTCAGCAAGGATTAGGCATTTTCGGCGGTGCTATTGCCGACCGTTTTGGCGCTAAACCGATGATCGTTACCGGTATGCTGATGCGCGCCGCCGGATTCGCCACCATGGGCATCGCCCATGAACCCTGGATGCTGTGGTTTTCTTGTTTGCTCTCGGGCCTCGGCGGTACGTTATTTGATCCGCCGCGTTCGGCGCTGGTGGTGAAATTAATTCGTCCGGAACAACGGGGCCGTTTTTTCTCCCTGTTGATGATGCAGGACAGTGCCGGTGCGGTCATTGGCGCGCTGTTGGGGAGTTGGTTATTGCAATACAATTTTCGCCTGGTCTGCGCCACGGGGGCAATTCTGTTTGTATTGTGTGCAGCGTTTAACGCCTGGTTGTTGCCCGCATGGAAACTCTCTACCGTGCGTACGCCAGTCCGCGAAGGCATGACCCGCGTGATGCGCGATAAACGTTTTGTCACCTATGTCCTGACACTCGCGGGCTACTACATGCTGGCTGTGCAGGTGATGTTGATGCTGCCGATTATGGTCAACGACGTAGCCGGAGCGCCCTCTGCCGTTAAATGGATGTATGCCATCGAAGCGTGTCTGTCGTTAACGTTGCTCTACCCTATCGCCCGCTGGAGCGAAAAGCGTTTTCGTCTGGAACACCGGTTGATGGCGGGGCTACTGGTGATGTCATTAAGCATGATACCCGTGGGCATGGTCAGTGGCCTGCAACAACTTTTCACCCTGATTTGTCTGTTTTATATTGGCTCGATCATTGCCGAACCTGCGCGTGAAACTCTTAGCGCCTCGTTAGCGGATGCACGAGCGCGCGGCAGTTATATGGGGTTTAGTCGGCTGGGCCTGGCGATAGGCGGCGCTATTGGCTATATCGGCGGCGGCTGGCTGTTTGACCTGGGTAAATCCACGCAACAACCGGAGTTGCCGTGGATGATGTTGGGCGTTATTGGCCTCATCACCTTCCTTGCATTGGGCTGGCAATTTAGCCATAAACGTGCCGCGCGTCGGTTGCTGGAACACGACGCCTGATTTGATACTCCCCCCTGACTCCTCCATACTGAAAGTGAACTGACAGCCAAATGGAGGAGTCACGTGAAGCTATATATTTACGATCACTGCCCTTACTGCCTCAAAGCCCGCATGATTTTCGGCCTGAAAAATATCCCCGTCGAATTACACGTTCTGCTCAACGACGATGCAGAAACACCCACCCGGATGGTCGGTCAAAAACAGGTTCCCATTCTGCAAAAAGATGACAGCCGCTATATGCCAGAAAGCATGGACATTGTTCACTATGTTGATAAGCTCGACGGCAAACCGTTACTGACTGGTAAACGCTCCGCCGCCATTGAAGAGTGGCTGCGCAAGGTCAACGGCTATGCCAATAAACTGCTGTTGCCGCGTTTTGCCAAATCGGCTTTTGATGAGTTTTCTACTACCGCCGCACGCAAATACTTCATCGACAAGAAAGAGGCCAGCGCGGGTAATTTTGCCGAGCTTCTCTCTCATTCTGATGGGTTAATTAAAAATATCAGCGATGATTTACGTGCACTGGATAAACTCATCGTCAAGCCAAACGCCGTGAATGGCGAGCTTTCGGAAGATGACATTCAACTTTTTCCGCTGCTGCGTAATCTGACGCTGGTTGCAGGAATAAACTGGCCAAGCCGCGTCGCTGATTACCGCGATAACATGGCTAAACAGACGCAAATCAATTTACTATCATCAATGGCGATTTAATCCTGACCTGCCGCGGCAGCCTGTATTCGCGGGTTGCCGCTGTTTTCAGTTTTTTCTGCTGGCGAGTTTATCGCTGGTGACACATGCTGCGTTATGTCAGGATATTGACGCAGATTTCATGTCGAGGACTACCATGAACAAGTTTTTATTTGCCGCTGCATTAATCGTCAGTGGCCTGCTCGTTGGCTGTAATCAACTCACCCAATACACCATCACCGAACAAGAGATTAACCAGTCGCTTGCGAAACATAATAATTTCTCAAAAGATATCGGTTTGCCCGGCGTGGCTGACGCCCATATAGTGCTGACAAACCTGACCAGCCAAATTGGTCGTGAAGAACCTAATAAGGTTACCCTAACCGGGGACGCCAATCTGGATATGAACTCTCTGTTCGGCAGCCAAAAAGCAACCATGAAACTGAAGCTGAAAGCGCTGCCTGTGTTTGATAAAGAGAAAGGCGCTATCTTCCTGAAAGAGATGGAAGTGGTCGACGCGACCGTGCAGCCGGAAAAAATGCAAACCGTGATGCAAACGTTACTTCCCTATTTGAATCAGGCATTACGCAATTACTTTAACCAGCAGCCGGCTTACATCCTGCGCGAAGATGGCAGCAAAGGCGAAGCAATGGCTAAAAAACTGGCAAAAGGTATTGAAGTGAAACCAGGTGAAATAGTCATTCCGTTCACTGATTAATTACGAGGGCGTATTTGCGCCCTTTATTTTTCGTGCAAAGGAAAACGTTTCCGCTTATCCTTTGTGTCCGGCAAAAACATCCCTTCAGCCGGAGCATAGAAATTAATGACTGCACCATCCCAGGTATTAAAGATCCGCCGCCCAGACGACTGGCACCTTCACCTCCGCGATGGCGACATGTTAAAAACTGTCGTGCCGTATACCAGCGAAACCTATGGTCGGGCCATCGTTATGCCCAATCTGGCACCGCCTGTAACAACAGTTGAGGCTGCTGTGGCTTATCGCCAACGTATCCTTGACGCCGTACCGGACGGACACGATTTCACCCCGCTGATGACCTGTTATTTAACAGACTCGCTGGACCCCAATGAGCTGGAGCGTGGATTTAACGAAGGCGTGTTCACCGCCGCAAAACTTTACCCTGCAAACGCCACCACCAACTCCAGCCACGGCGTGACGTCGGTTGACGCAATCATGCCAGTACTTGAGCGCATGGAAAAAATCGGTATGCCGCTGCTGGTACATGGTGAAGTGACCCATGCTGACATCGACATTTTTGACCGTGAAGCGCGTTTTATTGAGACGGTCATGGAGCCACTACGCCAGCGCCTGACCGCGCTGAAAGTCGTTTTCGAGCACATCACCACCAAAGATGCTGCTGACTATGTTCGTGACGGAAATGAACTATTGGCCGCCACCATTACTCCCCAGCATCTGATGTTTAACCGTAACCATATGCTGGTTGGCGGTGTGCGTCCGCATCTCTACTGTCTGCCGATCCTCAAACGCAATATTCACCAACAGGCGCTGCGTGAGCTGGTCGCCAGTGGTTTTGATCGCGTTTTTCTGGGTACCGATTCCGCGCCACATGCCCGTCATCGTAAAGAGAGTAGCTGCGGCTGTGCAGGTTGCTTTAATGCGCCATCGGCGCTGGGTAGCTATGCAACCGTATTTGAAGAGATGAATGCACTACAGCATTTTGAAGCATTCTGTTCTTTAAACGGGCCGAAATTCTATGGATTACCGGTCAATGAATCGTTTATTGAGCTGATACGCGAAGAACAGCAAATTGCTGATAGCATCGCTCTGACAGACGACACGCTTGTTCCTTTCCTGGCAGGGGAAACTGTACGTTGGTCTTTTAAGCAATAAAAAACGTAGCCACCTGTTGTCTTTAGCTTATTTTGCCTGTATAAATAACCAGTATATTCAACAGGGGGCTATTATGCGAATTGAAGTCACCATAGCGAAAACTTCTCCACTACCCACTGGGGCCATTGACGCTCTGGCGGGTGAACTTTCTCGTCGTATTCAGTATGCGTTTCCGGACAATGAAGGTCACGTATCGGTACGATATGCTGCGGCAAATAATTTATCGGTTATTGGCGCAACAAAAGAAGATAAACAGCGCATTAGCGAAATTCTACAAGAAACGTGGGAAAGCGCCGATGACTGGTTTGTTAGCGAATAATATGCAGTGATGTTTGTTTTTGCCGGGTCGCCCCGGCTTTTTTATATTTTAAGATTGTTTGTACAAATTTTACACTCCCTCAAAATAATTGCACAATATGCTAAAAAAATATGAACGACATGCTGTTTTATTGTTCATATAAATCTTAAAAGCAAAAAAATATCTCACTACCCCTTTAAAATTTCGGTGAATACCCATATTTATTGATATACTGAAGTTGCTTCAGATAAAAACGCATTGAACCTCGAATAACGTTGTCTAGTAACACGAATTAGGGGGCCATGATGGAAAAAAACAATGAAGTCATTCAGACTCATCCGCTCGTAGGGTGGGACATCAGCACCGTTGATAGCTATGATGCGCTGATGTTGCGTTTGCACTACCAGACCCCAAATAAGTCCGAGCAGGAAGGGACTGAAGTTGGTCAGACACTCTGGTTAACTACTGATGTTGCCAGACAATTTATTTCGATATTAGAAGCAGGAATCGCCAAAATTGAATCTGGTGATTTCCATGTCAATGAGTATCGGCGTCATTAACATGACATGACCATCCACCCAAAAGGCACCTTAACGGTGCCTTTACCATTTCTGGGTTGTATATCGTTTGTTACTTATTTACTCTGCTTAAACCATGAGAGCAGAGAGAAAAAAATGAAATACGATCTCATCATTATTGGCAGCGGTTCCGTAGGCGCTGCAGCCGGGTATTATGCCACCCAGGCCGGTTTGAAAGTGCTGATGACCGACAGCCATATGCCGCCACATCAACACGGCAGCCACCACGGAGATACGCGATTAATTCGCCATGCTTATGGCGAAGGCGAAAAGTATGTCCCGCTAGTACTCCGTGCGCAAACCCTGTGGGAAGAACTCTCCCGTCACAACGAAGAAGACCCCGTTTTTGTGCGCTCCGGCGTCATCAACCTCGGCCCTGCCGACTCCGAGTTTCTCGCCAATGTCGCCCACAGCGCGGAACAATGGCAACTCAACGTCGAAAAACTGGATGCACAGACAATTATGGCCCGCTGGCCGGAAATACGCGTCCCTGACAACTATATCGGGCTATTTGAGGCCGATTCCGGTTTTTTACGCAGCGAACTGGCGATTAAAACCTGGATCAAACTGGCGAATGAAGCTGGCTGCGCACAACTGTTTAACTGTCCGGTCACCGCAATTCGTCATGACGATAACGGCGTAACTATTGAAACGGCGGACGGCGAGTACCAGGCGAAGAAAGCGATCGTCTGTGCAGGTACCTGGGTAAAAGAGCTGCTACCAGAACTGCCCATCCAGCCCGTACGTAAAGTATTCGCCTGGTATCAGGCCGATGGCCGCTATAGCGTGAAGAATAAATTCCCGGCCTTTACCGGTGAATTGCCCAATGGCGATCAATACTACGGTTTTCCGGCGGAAAACGATGCTCTGAAGATTGGGAAACATAACGGTGGTCAGGTCATTCATTCAGCGGATGAACGTGTTCCGTTTACGGAAATCGACAGTGACGGTTCCGAAGCTTTCCCATTCTTACGTAGTGTGTTGCCAGGTATCGGCTGCTGCCTGTATGGCGCTGCTTGCACCTATGATAATTCGCCTGACGAAGATTTTATTATCGATACCCTACCAGGACACGCTAATACGCTACTGATTACCGGCCTGAGTGGGCATGGCTTTAAATTTGCTTCGGTATTAGGGGAAATAGCCGCTGATTTTGCGCAAGACAAAAAAATCGATTTTGATTTAACGCCATTCCGGCTTTCCCGCTTCCAATAATCATCATCACGGCCTCTAAGTTGAGGCCGTTTTTACAGGAGCTTTTAATGCGTCGCCTGGTGAACTATCTCATCAATAATATTCGCGAACATCTCATGCTTTATCTTTTTCTCTGGGGGGTATTGGCGATTATGGATCTGATCTATGTGTTTTATTTTTAATCACCAGGCGCTGACACAAACTGACAAAAATTTAATTTCCCTTTCATTTGGCGTGAAAATTTGAATAAGCTTATTCCAGTCGCAACAGCATTCACCAGACATCCCTCAGCCTGGAACCACTAAACTTATGAAGATTCTTTCATTATTAAATCAAAATTATTGAAATAAAAATAAATATCATTCGGATTGTTGTTTTTAAGTTGCAATTCATCTCATGACAGGCCATTTTCATTACCTCGTGAATATGTTCTGGATGCAGTTATGCAATTCATAAATTCCCCTCAACGCTATGGTGTTATTTCTGCCGCTTTGCATTGGCTAACGGCAATTATTGTCTATGGCATGTTTGCTTTAGGTTTGTGGATGGTAACGTTAAGTTATTACGACGGTTGGTATCATAAGGCGCCAGAGTTGCATAAAAGCATCGGTATTCTATTAATGATGGGGCTGGTTATTCGCGTTCTCTGGCGTTTAATTTCTCCTCCGCCTGGCCCACTGAAAAGCTATTCCCCCGGTATACGTTACGGAGCGAAAGCAGGCCATCTGGCACTTTATCTTTTGCTCTTTGCTATTGGCTTGAGCGGCTACCTTATTTCGACCGCCGATGGCAAACCCATCAGCATCTTTGGTTGGTTTGAAATCCCCGCAACGCTTGCCGACGCAGGCACGCAAGCTGACTTAGCAGGCGCTCTACATTTCTGGTTTGCCTGGAGTGTCGTCGTCCTGTCAGTTATGCACGGATTTATGGCGCTGAAACATCATTTCATCGATAAAGACGACACCCTGAAGCGCATTCTGGGAAAGTCGTCATCTGACTATGGAGTATAAAAAATGAAAAAAAGCCTGCTTGGTTTAACCTTCGCTTCCCTGTTGTTCTCTGCCGGTTCAGCTATCGCTGCCGATTACAAAATTGACAAAGAAGGCCAGCACGCCTTTGTCAATTTCCGCATTCAACATCTGGGCTACAGCTGGGTTTACGGCACTTTTAAAGATTTCGACGGTACTTTTACGTTTGATGAAAAGAATCCGGCTGCCGATAAAGTCAATGTCACCATTAACACCACCAGCGTAGATACCAACCATGCCGAGCGCGATAAACATCTGCGCAGCGCGGATTTCCTCAACACAGCAAAATATCCGCAGGCAACCTTTACGTCCACTAGCGTAAAAAAAGACGGTGACGAGCTGGATATCACAGGTGATCTGACACTGAATGGCGTAACTAAACCAGTAACGCTAGAAGCGAAGTTGATTGGTCAGGGCGACGACCCATGGGGTGGTAAACGTGCAGGCTTCGAAGCTGAAGGTAAAATTAAGCTGAAAGACTTCAATATCAAGTCAGATTTAGGTCCGGCCTCTCAGGAAGTTGATCTGATTATTTCGGTGGAAGGTGTACAGCAGAAATAATGCTGAAATGTTGCCGGATGACGCGCATCCGGCAATGATGTTTATTCCGCAGGATCAGGTATGCCCAGTGTCGTATTCAGGCGTCCCCGCGACTTATTGAAGATTTTATTGCCATTTTCTCGTCCGGCTCGACGGCGTCGTTGTTCTTCTGGCGGTAATGCGCTCTCTTCGCAGCAAATCTCACTACAACACCCCTTGAATTTCTCAGCACACGTCGGACACTGGATAAACAGCAAGTGACAGCCATCATTTTTACAGTTGGTATGGCTGTCGCATGGCGTGCCGCACTGATGGCAATGTGCAATAATTTCATCAGAGATGCGCTCGCCCATCCGTTCGTCAAAAACGAAATTTTTGCCAACAAAACGCACTGGTAAGCCTTGTTCACGCGCCTTACGGGCGTATTCAATAATGCCGCCTTCAATATGCCAGACTTTATTAAAGCCGTTATGCTTCATCCAGGCACTGGCCTTTTCGCAACGAATGCCACCAGTGCAGTACATGACGATTTTTTTATCTTTATGCGTCTGCATCATCTCAACCGCTTTCGGCAGTTGTTCACGAAAGGTATCAGCCGGAATTTCCAACGCATTTTCGAAATGGCCGACTTCATATTCATAGTGGTTGCGCATGTCGATAAACAGCGTATCGGGATCATCAAGCATGGCATTCACTTCCGCCGCTTGCAGGTATTCCCCGACATTAGTGGCATCAAATTGAGGATCGTCAATCCCGTCGGCGACAATCCGCTCGCGGACCTTCATGCGCAGCACCCAAAAGGATTTCCCATCATCATCCAACGCGATATTCAGGCGTAAACCATCTAAAGCAGGATCAAAAGCATAAAGCTGTGCACGAAATGTCTCGACGTTGCTCGCTGGTACACTAATTTGCGCGTTGATCCCCTCATGTGCCAGATAGACCCGGCCAAAAACATTCAACGAAGCAAATAGCTGATATAAAGCATCGCGGGTCACTTTAGGATCGGCAATATGGAAATATTTATAAAACGAAATGGTGGTGCGCGGTTCACTCTCGGCCAGCATTTTGGCTTTCAGTGCGTCGTTGGAAATTCGGTTGTGTAACACTGGCATGGTGTACGGTTCCTGCGAGGTGGGAAAGTAAAATCCGGCGCATGATATAGCAATAATCGCAAATTAACATCCACACATTTTACGCTACATTTGCGCATTAAAAATTATTAATAGTTTACATGCGCGGCATTTTCGCCCAGTCTTCAGCCTCAAATTTTGGTTGAGGGCGAAAAAATGCGACAATACATACAATTGCCCGTATAGGTTGAAAGACAGGATTGATATGACGAATCTACCCAAGTTCTCCACCGCACTGCTTCATCCGCGTTATTGGTTAACCTGGTTGGGTATTGGCGTACTTTGGTTAGTCGTTCAGTTACCCTACCCAATCATCTACCGCCTTGGCATTGCGACGGGGCGACTGGCGTTACGTTTAATGAAACGACGCGCCAAAATTGTGCATCGCAACCTGGAACTGTGCTTCCCGGAAATGAGCGAACAAGAGCGCCAGCAGATGGTGATTAAGAATTTTGAATCCGTTGGCATGGGACTGATGGAAACCGGCATGGCATGGTTCTGGCCAGAAAGTCGGGTTGCCCGCTGGACGGAAGTTATCGGCATGGAGCATGTCCGTGACGTGCAGGCGCAAAAGCGTGGCATCCTGTTAGTTGGCATCCATTTTCTGACGCTGGAACTCGGTGCACGACAATTTGGAATGCAGGAGCCGGGGATCGGGGTTTATCGCCCGAATGACAATCCATTGATCGACTGGCTGCAAACCTGGGGCCGCCTGCGTTCGAATAAATCGATGCTCGATCGCAAAGATTTAAAAGGGATGATTAAAGCCCTGAAAAAAGGTGAAGTCGTCTGGTATGCGCCGGATCACGATTACGGTCCGCGCTCGAGCGTTTTTGTGCCATTGTTCGCTGTTGAGCAGGCGGCAACCACTAGCGGCACCTGGATGTTGGCACGAATGTCCGGCGCATGTCTGGTGCCATTTGTCCCTCGTCGTAAGCCGGACGGCAAAGGTTATCAATTGATCATGCTGCCGCCAGAGTGTTCACCGCCTCTGGATAACGCTGAAACCACCGCCGCGTGGATGAACAAAGTGGTCGAAAAATGCATCATGATGGCGCCAGAACAATACATGTGGTTGCATCGCCGCTTCAAAACGCGCCCGGAAGGCGTTCCTTCACGTTACTAACCTTCTTTATGCCGGATGCGCAGCATCGCATCCGGCACATCAGCATCAAATTCCCTGATTTAGCGATAAAAGCTCTCTGCATTGCGTCACTTATAAGTCAGGCGCATAATTAGTGTGCTTATCTTTTATTCTCTTGTTCACCGCGCCCTGGCGCACCAACAGCGGATTGCTATGTCACCCTGTGAAAATGACACTCCCATAAACTGGAAACAAAACCTGCTCGTTGCCTGGCTTGGCTGTTTTCTTACCGGCGCCGCCTTCAGTCTGGTAATGCCGTTCTTACCCCTCTACGTTGAGCAACTCGGCGTTACGGGCCACTCGGCGCTAAATATGTGGTCAGGGATTGTCTTCAGTATTACCTTTCTATTTTCTGCCATTGCTTCTCCGTTCTGGGGAGGATTAGCTGACCGCAAAGGTCGAAAAATTATGCTCCTGCGCTCTGCCCTCGGGATGGGTATCGTGATGGTGCTGATGGGGGTAGTGCAAAATATCTGGCAATTTCTGATCCTGCGAGCATTGCTGGGTCTGCTCGGTGGATTTGTCCCTAATGCCAACGCACTAATCGCCACTCAGGTCCCACGCAATAAAAGCGGCTGGGCGCTGGGTACGCTCTCTACCGGTGGGGTTAGCGGCGCGCTGCTCGGCCCCATGGCTGGCGGCTTGCTCGCCGATAACTACGGCTTACGCCCGGTATTTTTTATTACCGCCAGTGTGCTAATACTCTGCTTTTTCGTCACCCTATTTTGTATCAAAGAGAAATTCCAGCCAGTCAGCAAAAAAGAGATGCTGCACATGCGGGATGTCGTGACATCGCTTAAAAACCCGAAGCTGGTACTTAGCCTGTTTGTCACAACATTAATCATCCAGGTCGCCACCGGTTCAATCGCGCCAATCCTGACACTCTATGTCCGCGAACTGGCGGGGAATGTCAGTAATGTTGCTTTTATCAGCGGCATGATTGCCTCGGTCCCCGGTGTGGCTGCGCTACTTAGCGCGCCACGACTTGGCAAACTGGGGGATCGTATCGGGCCAGAGAAGATCCTGATAACGGCGCTGCTCTTTTCTGTGCTGCTGTTAATCCCTATGTCTTACGTCCAGACACCATTCCAACTGGGGGTTTTACGCTTTTTACTCGGGGCCGCCGATGGTGCGTTACTCCCCGCAGTACAAACGCTACTGGTCTATAACTCAACAAACCAAATCGCCGGACGAATTTTCAGCTACAACCAGTCATTTCGTGATATTGGCAACGTTACGGGACCATTGATGGGCGCGGCTATCTCGGCAAACTATGGTTTCCGCGCAGTGTTTCTGGTCACCGCAGGAGTTGTGTTGTTTAACGCGGTTTATTCCTGGAACAGTTTGCGTCGCCGCCGATTGCCCCAAGTGACAGGCTGATTTTTCGCCTTTCATACTTGCAAAAGCGCATAATCAGCTATTCTTTCCCTGAATACATCATCAAATCAAAGGGAGAATCGTGATGACTATGTACGCAACGCTTGAAGAAGCCATTGATGCCGCACGGGAAGAATTTCTTGCTGACAACCCCGGAATCGATGCAGATGAAGCAAATGTGCAACAGTTCAATGTCCAGAAATATATTCTGCAAGATGGCGACATTATGTGGCAGGTTGAGTTTTTTGCTGATGAAGGCGAAGAAGGTGAATGTCTGCCAATGTTCAGCGGTGAAGCTGCACAAAGCGTCTTTGACGGCGATTATGATGAAATTGAAATCCGCCAGGAATGGCAGGATGAAAATACGCTGCATGAATGGGACGAAGGCGAATTTCAGCTTGAGCCGCCTCTGGATACTGAAGAAGGACGCGCTGCCGCCGATGAATGGGATGAGCGTTAATTACTCATATGGCCCATGTTGAATATCAATAGGCAGTAGTAAGGTATCAAAGACGAGGGAGAACGGCAGATCGAGGATCGTAACATAGCGCCATGCGGAGTCACGAACATCCCATTGCACCCCGGGATAATATTGGTTGCCATGCCCCTGCCCCGGTAAAGTGCGGCTAATGATGCTGCCACAGCCACTCAGTAAGGTAACCATGATGCCTACCACAATGAAACGCATTTGATACCTCTTTCCTAAAAAAATACCGGCATTACGCCGGTATTTTTATTGGCTCGTTGTTTTTGCCGGATGCGGCGTGAACGCCTTATCCGACCTACAAAATCTTGCAAACTCAATATATCGCAGGAACAATGTAGGCCTGATAAGCGTAGCGCATCAGGCAACTACGTTTTTATTGCGAAGCCGCATCCGGGTTACGCAATGCCTGTGGATTCAGCTTTATCCCTTCATAGTAACTCACCCATGAAGAATATTTCTCCGGAGAGTTCCATACGCGGAAATGCAAACGTGCCATCGTTACCGGATCGCTCAAAAGCACCAGACGACGATCGCGGTTCAGCTTCTCTGGCGTCTCGTTCAGCGCCTGTTCAACGTGGCGGTCACGGGCGATTTCCAGCACCTTACTGGCGCGGTGACGAGCGGTCGCCATTGCCGTTGCCAGGGCGTTAAACGACGGGTTAAATACCGCGTGCATAAAGCCATCGTCGAGAGAACGTTGACGGTTCATCTCAAGGAAACGATCGGTATCTACCAGCACCTGCGGCGGTGAATACTCTTCCGGGATCAGGAACAGTTTCCAGCGTTTAGCACGCAGCCCCACGGTCGCACGACTGGAGATCACCGAAACAAACGGTGACAGGATCAGCGAGAAGACAATCGGCGCCAGCCAGAACAGGAATCTCAGATCCAGCCATGCCATGCCAACCGCCCACACCAGGCCCAGTAACAGTTGCGAACCGTGACGTTTAAAGGCTTCTCCCCAGGAAGTGGAGTCATCATCACGTTGCGGTGAATTCCACACCACCTCCCAGCCGAGGAAGGCACTGACCACGAATACCGTATGAAACAGCATGCGCACCGGCGCCAGCAGTACGGAGAACAGCACTTCCAGTAGCAACGACAAGGTGACGCGCCAGAAGCCACCATACTCTTTAGTCCCTTTGCACCAGATGAGCAAAATACTCAACAATTTTGGCAGGAACAGCAGCACCATTGTTGAGGCAAACAGTGCAATCGCCAGTTCAGGACGCCATTGCGGCCACACCGGGAACAACTGCCGTGGTTGCAGGAAGTATTGCGGTTCGGTCAACGCATGCACTACCTGCAATGCGGTCGAGAGTGCGAGGAACATAAACCACAGCGGCGCAGAGAGATAAGACATTACCCCCGTCAGGAACACCGCACGGTGTACCGGGTGCATCCCTTTAACCAGGAACAGGCGGAAGTTCATCAGGTTGCCGTGACACCAGCGACGGTCACGCTTTAGCTCGTCCAGCAAGTTTGGTGGCAACTCTTCATAAGAGCCCGGGAGATCGTACGCAATCCATACTCCCCAACCTGCACGGCGCATCAGTGCCGCTTCTACAAAGTCGTGCGACAGGATTGAACCGGCAAAAGAGCCTTCACCCGGCAACGGCGCCAGCGCGCAGTGCTCGATAAAGGGTTTCACGCGGATAATCGCGTTATGCCCCCAATAGTGCGACTCGCCAAGTTGCCAGAAGTGCAGACCGGCAGTGAACAATGGCCCATAAACACGGGTCGCAAACTGCTGGCAGCGCGCGTACAGCGTATCCATACCAGATGCTTTCGGCGAAGACTGGATAATCCCGGCGTTCGGGTTGGCTTCCATCAGGCGCACCAGGCCGCACAAGCAATCACCGGTCATCACTGAATCGGCATCCAGCACTACCATGTAGCTGTACTGACTGCCCCAGCGACGGCAGAAGTCATCGATATTACCGCTTTTACGCTTTACACGACGGCGGCGGCGGCGATAGAAAATCTGCCCTTCGCCGCCGACTTCAGCGATAAGCTCCATCCAGGCTTTTTGCTCTGCGACGCAGATATCCGGGTTGTAACTATCACTCAGAATGTAGACATCAAAGTGTTTAGCATTGCCGGTGGCTTTTACCGATTCCCACGTTGCGCGCAAGCCTGCAAAGACGCGATTCACGTCTTCATTACAGATGGGCATGATCAATGCCGTACGATGCTCCGGGTTTAGCGGTTCATCGCCAACGGTCGACGCAGAAATACTGTATTTATCGCGACCAATGAGCAGTTGCAGGAACCCCATCAACGCGGTCCAGAAACCGGCAGACACCCAGCAGAAAAGAACAGCAAAGAGGATCAGAATGCCGGTTTGCAGCATATAGGGCAGGAGCTGCATAAAGGAAACCCACAGATCCTGATCGACCATATCAACCGGATTAATAAACGCCCACCCCTGGTACGGCAGAATCGTCTTCATGTACCAGGTAGCGACAACGGTTTGCGCCAGTGTCAGGATAAGCAGGATATAACGACGGATTGTCCCGACGGTACGCCACTTTTGCTCGCTTTCCTGTTCTTCTTTGGTTAACCGAGCCAGATAGCGCGGTGTCACATCGCGGCCGCGCAGACGATCCCAGAATCGCCCTACCGGGTTAGTTCGCCACGGATCGGGAAACATAGAGGAGCGTTTTGCTTTCGGCATTGCCTGAAGCTGATCGCGTCCTTCGTCGTCCTTAATTAACTGCCCATCAGCCAGCGAATCCGGCCAGGCTTGTTCAAGACGTGCCTTCACCGACCCTTGCGGGGAGTCATCCTCCCGCGCATAGATGCGGTGTTCGGCATCCAGCGCCTGATGAACGGCGCGGATATCGGTCTTCGGCAATGCCGCTTTCTCACTGGCGGAGATGGGCATTGCGTCAATGTACTCAGTTGTTTTATTCATTGGCAGGTAACTGGTAGCTCCAGGTTTCACTCAACGTCTGATCGGCATTCACCAGCGCAGCACGCATTTCAGTGGTTTTCTTGGCATCTTTCACTTTCACGCGCATTACCAGACGCCAGCCTTTGGTGACCGGGTTATAACGCACTGTACTCTCTACAATCTCACCATTATCGCCAATACTGGTTTGTGCGGTGACTGGCGTATCCGCTGGCAGTTTTTTCATTTCTGCACCAGTAAAATCGACCACAAAGGCGATAGTACCGTCAGGTTGACGAATCAGGTTTGATTGTTTCACATCCCCCGTTGAACGACGCGTCTGCTGTACCCAGGCGTTATCTGGCGCATGCAATTTGTCTTCGTCCCGGCTGAAGGTGATGGTGTATTTAAAGTTCATCTCTTTACCCGGTTCCGGCAGCTGGTCCGGCGTCCAGTAAGCGACGATGTTATCGTTAGTTTCATCGTTAGTCGGGATTTCTACCAACTCAACGCTACCTTTGCCCCACTCCCCTTTCGGTGTTACCCAGGCGCTTGGACGCAGATCGTAACGGTCGTCGAGATCTTCAAAACGAGAGAAGTTGCGGCCACGCTGTAACAGACCAAACCCTTGCGGATTCTCCATAGAGAAGCTGCTAACTGCCAGATGTTTCGGGTTATTCAGCGGACGCCAGATCCACTCGCCGTTACCGGCATGGATAGACAAGCCGTTTGAGTCGTGCAATTCCGGACGATAGTTATTCGCCGGAGACGGCTGGTTCGGTCCGAACAGGAACATACTGGTTAGCGGCGCAACACCCAGTTTGCCGACTTTGTCGCGCAGATAAATTTTAGACTGCACATCAACAACCGTGTCACGTCCTGGCATAACCACAAACTTGTAAGCGCCTGTCGCTCGCGGTGAGTCAAGCAATGCATAAATGGTTAAACGTTTATCAGTCGGTTTTGGTCGCTCGATCCAAAACTCTTTAAAGCGCGGAAATTCTTCACCGGATGGCAACGCGGTATCAATTGCCAGGCCGCGGGCAGAAAGGCCATAAACCTGACCTGAACCAATCACGCGGAAATAGCTGGCCCCGAGCATGCTGACGATTTCATCGTTTTTATCTTTGCTGTTGATCGGGTAAAGCACTTTAAAACCGGCAAAACCAAGGTCTTTTACCGTGTCTTTGTCATGCTGAACATCGCCGAATGTAAAATAATCCGGACTGTATTTGATTCTTTTTACTGCCGTTGCAGTAACTTCATTGATTTTGACCGGCGTGTCGAAGTACATACCCTGATGGTAGAACTCGAGCTTGAATGGGGTCTTCAGATTGTTCCAGTAGGCTTTGTCATGATTAAACTGGATCTGCTGATAGTCCGCGTATTTCATGTCGCGGAAAACGGAGGGCAAGTTGCTTTTAGGCGCCTCATAGCCTTTTCCGGCTAAGGATTGAGCTTGCTTTGCAACATCGTCAATGCTGAACGCCCAGCTTGAAGATGTATACAGGGTTAACATTACTGCAGCACTCAACCAACGCATTTTCATCATTTGTAGTTTATGTTTCATAATAAGTAAGCACTTCCCCCTTTGTGTGCTTATATCGATCCGATCTATTTTAATGGATAACCAGCCATTACGACAACAGAATCCCGGCGTTATTCAGCATGCTGGCTCATGGATTAAGCACTTGATTGCGGCCGTTTTCACTTTCCGTGCTTCTCCTAAAGACAGAAGCAGCGAGTTCGTGTAGGGTTTGCCAGCAAATTTATTTATCAACAGTCTTACAGACGCTTCCATTTTGGTTAGTGGTAGTGACTATGCCGCGCAAAAACACCCGCGAAGCCTGTGCCAGATGCGGTCGGGTCGATGTTGTTATGGCAAAAGCCTAAAGGCATTACCCGGCAGGGATAAGACGAAAAATCCGAGATTAGTTAATCATATATGAATCCAGTACCCGCGCAGCGTGAATATTTCCTCGACTCCATCCGCGCCTGGTTGATGTTGTTAGGGATCCCTTTTCATATTTCTTTAATCTATTCAAGCCACACCTGGCATGTGAATAGCGCAGAGCCGTCCTGGTGGCTGACACTTTTTAACGATTTCATCCACTCGTTCCGCATGCAGGTATTTTTCGTTATTTCTGGTTATTTTTCCTACATGCTTTTTTTGCGCTACCCATTGAAAAAATGGTGGAAAGTTCGTGTCGAACGCGTGGGGATCCCGATGTTAACGGCCATTCCTCTGCTGACCTTGCCGCAATTCATTATGCTGCAGTATGTCAAAGGCAAAGCAGAAAGCTGGCCTGGCCTGTCATTGTATGACAAATATAATACACTGGCCTGGGAATTAATTTCGCACCTGTGGTTTTTACTGGTATTGGTGGTCATGACGACACTTTGCATATGGATATTTAAGCGCATCAAAGATAATTTAGATAATTCCGATAACAAAAATAAAAAATTCTCAATGGCTAAACTATCGGTGATCTTCTTATGCCTCGGCATCGGCTATGCGGCAATAAGAAGAACGCTCTTTATCGTTTATCCGCCTATTTTAAGCGATGGCATGTTCAATTTTATTTTCATGCAGACGCTGTTTTATATGCCGTTTTTTATCCTTGGTGCATTAACTTTTATTTTCCCTAATCTTAAAGCCTTGTTTACCACACCTTCTCGTGGTTGCACACTCGCTGCAGCAATGGCATTTGTCGCATATTTGCTCAATCAACGTTACGGTAGCGGCGATGCCTGGATGTATGAAACCGAGTCGGTGATCACGATGGTACTCGGCTTGTGGATGGTGAATGTGGTTTTCTCCTTTGGTCACCGTTTGCTCAATTTTCAGTCGGCGCGGGTGACCTATTTTGTAAACGCATCGCTGTTTATCTACCTGGTTCACCACCCGTTAACGCTGTTTTTCGGCGCATACATCACCCCGCATATCACCTCAAATTGGCTTGGTTTTCTCTGCGGTCTGATATTTGTGATAGGGATTGCGATAATTCTGTATGAAATTCATTTACGCATTCCGTTGTTGAAGTTTTTGTTCTCCGGAAAACCGGCCATTAAGCGCGAGAATGATAAAGCGCCAGCCCGCTGAGCCACACTTACAATAACCATTCAACGGGTAATATTGACGCCAGTCTGACCAAAACCCGCTTCCAGAAACTGGTTGCGGGTTCTTTTTTGAGAATAATTTCTTCCTTCCCGTGACGATCGACCCAGTTAATCCGCCCCCACCGATCCAAACGCAACTGCCAGGCCGCATCATACTGACTCTGAATAAAGCGTTTATCGATCAGTTGCGCCAGCATTTTGCTCTCTATTACCAGGCCCATTTCAGTGTTGAGTAATGTTGAACGCGGGTCGAAATTGAATGAACCAATAAATACGGTTTTGCCATCGACACTGAAGGTCTTGGCATGCAGACTGGCACCGGAATTCCCGGTTATTCCGCGGTCGTGCAGTGTACCGGGTTGTTCCTGCATCGGCTTCAGTTCATAGAGTTCCACGCCATAACGGAGCAATTTTTTGCGCCAGCGTGCGTAGCCAGCATGCACCACAGCGACATCATTGGCGGCAAGTGAGTTGGTTAAGATTGCTATCTTTACCCCTTTTCTTACCATCCGTAACAGTTGCGCTACACCTGCACGCGTCGGCACAAAATAGGAAGAGATAATATCAATCCGCTCGCCGGGTGACCCCATGATATCGAACAGTCGCTGCGGCAGAAGGGAATGGCGTTTTGCTTTGCCCTCCCCTTTCGCAGGATCATCACTTAATAAACGCGTTTTTGCCCAAATAAGCGGTAACGCCCCCTCAACGAGTTGATTCATAAAAGGGCTTGATTCCAGTTTACGCAAATAGCGATGCGTGATGCTGTCATTATGCCAGGATGCGGGTAGTTCAATACGATCAGCCATTTCACCTTCTGGCACATCCAGAACATGCTGCAAGGGTGAAACTGATTTGCAATACCAGTAGCGGGCGAAATCATCAGCGACGTCCTCCACAACCGGCCCCATTGCCATCACATCTAAATCTGAAAAAAGCGGTTCTTCTCCTGCACCAAAATATGCATCGCCAATGTTTCTCCCCCCCACCAGCGTCACCACGCCATCGACGGTAAAACTCTTATTGTGCATACGTCGATTGAGACGGGAAAAATCGGTGATATAGCCAAGCGGACGCAATAAGCGAAATGAGAAAGGATTGAAAAGTCGAACTTCAATCCGCGGGTGGCTATCGAGCAAGCGTAAAATGTCATCAAGTCCGGGGGTATTGTTGTCATCAAGCAACAAACGAACGCGAACGCCACGCTTCGCGGCGGCTAACAGAGCGGAAAACAGTAACCGCCCCGACATATCGTCCTGCCAGATGTAATACTGAACATCCAGCGTATGTTCCGCCATTTCTGCCAGGCGATAACGTGCGGCAAACGCATCCAGACCTTTATCAAGGGGGAAAATGCCGCACAGTCCTGGATGTTGCGAACACAAGTGCAACACCGCGCTCGCCAGCCGAGGCAAATCATTCATCTCCTTGTTGGGTAAGGAGTCTTTCGTAGAGATGGGCGTTTTCTTCATCATAACAGACAAAGTATACCTGCTCGGGTAAAGCGTGACGGATAATAAATTCCCAAACGGTTTTTACTGCTATTTCAGCTGCTGCTGCACGTGGGTATCCATAAACACCAGTACTAATGGCAGGGAAAGCTACCGATGTATAACTGTTCGCCGCCACCAGTCGCAGACTATTGAGATAGGCATCCTGCAATAGCTGATCTTCATTTTGTTCTCCGCCGCGCCACACGGGTCCAACAGTATGTACAACAGCTTTGGCGGGGAGATCGCCTGCGAGGGTAATTACTGCGTGTCCCGTAGGGCAATCGCCCTGTTGTTGTCTGACTTTTAAACAGGCATCCAGCAGCGCCGGACCGGCAGCGCGATGTATAGCGCCATCGACGCCGCCTCCCCCCATCAACGATGGATTTGCCGCATTAACAATCACATCAACAGCCAGTTTGGTAATATCGCCCTGTACAACATGAATACGCGATTTCATAACGCCTCCTTACACCATCTTGTTTCTTAAGTGTACAGCAGGGTTTTTAGAGAAATCGCATTTTTCTTGTCGGCGACGTGAGTGGTTCAGAAACTTAGTTATATTCGATATTCATCACAGCCAGCTTTTTCTGCTCATCAAGATACTGCACTTTTACTGAGGCAATTTGCGCATTTTTAACTTTGCCGCTCATTAGCTCTTTGCTGGAATACGTTTTGCTCTGTACAGGACCATTTTGCATACAGGTCATTTCAACTGGCGCTTGTAGGGAGCTCACGTCACACGCCGGTTCCACAATTTGACCATAAAAATGAATCACGCCACCTTGCGCATTGCTTTCCGCTGTTGCAAAAAAAGGAAAAACCAGGCTGCCAAGCATAAGGGAGTTTAATAACGGTCTGAACATCTCTTCTATTTCCTCAATGATTAATCATCCTTGAGGGTGTGTTATCCATGCTTTCAGGTGGTCGATTCGTATCAGACCATTCTCTTCCGGCTCATTTTATGCTCAACTATCAATACATTAAGACTTTCCTGAAGAGGGCGGCCATTGTTGTGATAAATGAAGTGACTGTCCATCAGAAACAGTAACAACTATTTTCACCCGATCGTCCGGGGAAATATTTAAACTCAACTTCGTCAAGGCAATGGGTTGATTAGCGGGTAATGAAAGGGTCTTTTCTTGCTTCGTATGACTTTGTCCCGAACTGCCTTCACGCAGAGATAATATTTGCACCCGGCACAAGCATGATTGCGTCAGAGTAACCTCAGGAATAATGGTGTACATGTCACCTTGCTGGGTTGTATTAAAGGTTATCTGGCTGGAAAGCGCCGCGAGAAGTAATAACGCGTTCATACTATTCTCCCGAAAAAAAACAGGGCTTGCGCCCTGTTTCTGTAATACAAATTCTATATTAGTACTGATGAGCGGTCGCGTTGTTACCAAAGCCAACCTGAGTTACGTTGACGCTGGAGTTAGATGCAGTCTGGTCAACTGCTGCACCGTTGCCGCCACCGAACTGTTTAACAGTCATTTCAGAGTTTTTACCGTTCCACTGATCCAGTGTCGCGCTGTTACCAAAGCCACGTTGGGTCAGTTCAATTGAGCTGTCATCAGAACCTTGTCCCACGTCTGCGCCGTTACCGCCGCCGTGCTGGGTAATAGTCAGATCAGAGTTGCGGGCATCAGCCTGCAATGCAACAGCAGAGTTACCGCCACCGTATTGGTAAATATTCAGTTCAGAATTCGGGCCGCTGTTATTACCGCCACCACCGTGGTTGCCGCCGCCACCGCCGTACTGAGGAATAGAACCTGCCAGAGCGCTACCGGAGAATACGATTGCTGCAATTGCTGCTACTTTTAAAAGTTTCATGTAAAACCCCCATCGGATTGATTTAAAAGTCGAATGGAAATTAACGCTGTGTTACGCGAATAGCCATTTGCGACTGTCTCTGCACTACAATTGCCGTTTTTTGAGTACCATACTGCGTAATATTTGCTTTATTACCAGAACCTTTCTGGATAATCATTGCAGTATTACCATATGCGCCCTGCGAAATACTGGCATCGTTGGCATTGCCCGCCTGATCAATATACGCAAGGTTATAATCTCCTGTCTGGTCAATCTTTGCCCGGTTGTTATTACCATCTTGCGAAACAACCGACAAAAGTTTAGAGCCTCCCTGCCGTAACTGTGCACTATTATTAGCACCAGCTTGACCAATTATGGCTGCCTGATTAAATGAAGACTTACTCAATTCATTTACCGCAAAGTTATACTCTGAATTAGCTAAATCATAACCTGCCGCGGCTGCAATCCCAGGCGCACCCAGTACTGTTAACATCATAAATAACAATCTGTTTTTCATGTTGTCACCCTGGACCTGGTCGTACATTTAAGAAATTTAAATCATTTCAACTTGGTTGTTAACGCAAACCGTTTTTTGTTAACGCTGCGTTACGATGGAAAGTATGTCTGCGGAAATATTTTTAATAACTCACCCGCGCGTTGTATTTTTCTTTTTTTACTCATGCCAAAGTATTAAAACTCGCGTAAATACGCTGTTATTTACGCAAAAATTATTTTGTTTACTTTTAAACCGTCGTTTTTTGACCGCGAAAATTCGACAAACTATCTCTCCTCATGATTCACGAAGATTCTGTCGATATGTTTGCCTGACAAGCCGTCACAAACATCGTTTTTTTGCAGCCAAAAATTGTCCATGAAGAGAATCTGAAAATGCAGACAATTTTAGCGCAACAAAAGGACCAGAGATAAATAACATTTATTAAAATAATCATGTAGTTACGTGTATTTGTATGACTTTTCAAAATTGTGCAATAAAAGCCATATGTACAACTTTTCTATCATTACCAAACTTAATAATCCCTTAATGTTAACAAATTTAATTACCAGATTACATTTTGTTACATGTTTAACACTTGATTTAAGATTTGTAATGGCTAGATTGAAATCAGATGTAATCCATTAGTTTTATTTTTTACCCATTTAGGGTTGATTTATTACTACACACAGCAGTGCAACATCTGTCAGTACTTCTGGTGCCTTTATTGAATAAAGGCAGCTGTCAGGTGTGCGATTAATAAAAAGAGCGGGGTTTCATCATGTTTAATGAAGTCCATAGTATTCATGGTCATACATTACTGTTAATCACTAAACCTTCCTTGCAAGCGACTGCGTTATTGCAGCATTTAAAACAATCGCTGGCAATCACAGGAAAACTACATAACATTCAACGTTCTCTGGACGATATATCTTCTGGCTGCATTATTTTGTTGGATATGATGGAAGCAGATAAAAAACTCATCCATTACTGGCAAGATACATTAAGCAGAAAACACAACAACATCAAAACACTGTTGTTAAATACTCCAGACGATTACCCGTACCGCGACATTGAAAACTGGCCTCATATCAACGGTGTTTTTTACGCCCTGGAGGATCAAGAACGCGTCATCAATGGGTTGCAAGGCGTCTTACGCGGGGAATGCTACTTTACGCAAAAACTTGCCAGCTATCTGATCACACATTCAGGTAACTATCGTTATAACAGCACGGAATCTGCCCTCCTTACTCATAGGGAAAAAGAGATCCTTAATAAACTGCGTATCGGCGCCTCCAATAACGAGATTGCTCGCTCGCTGTTCATCAGCGAAAATACGGTTAAAACGCATCTTTATAATCTTTTCAAGAAGATAGCAGTCAAAAACCGGACTCAAGCAGTCTCATGGGCAAACGATAACCTCAGGCGATAAAGCCATGAAACGTTATTTATGCTGGATTGTAGCAGCGAATATTTTCTTCGCTGCGGGGAATGTTCACGCCGTAGAGGTAGAAGTACCGGGATTGTTAACTGACCATACTGTTTCATCCATTGGACATGATTTTTATCGTGCCTTTAGTGATAAATGGGAAAGTAGCTATACCGGGAACTTGACGATTAATGAAAGGCCCAGTGCACGATGGGGAAGCTGGATCACCATAACGGTAAATCAGGACGTTATTTTCCAGACTTTTTTATTCCCATTGAAAAGAGACTTCGAGAAAACTGTTGTCTTTGCACTGGCACAAACTGAAGAAGCACTGAACCGTCGACAGATTAGTCAGGCTTTACTGAGTACGGGCGATTTAGCGCCTGATGAATTTTAAATTAAATTGTCCGGAGGCTGCAATGCGTGTCAAACATGCAGTAATTCTACTCATGCTAATTTCGCCAATAAGTTGGGCCGGGAATATGACCTTCCAGTTCCGCAATCCTAATTTTGGTGGCAACCCCAATAATGGTGCTTTTTTACTAAACAGCGCCCAGGCACAGAACTCGTATAAAGACCCTAGCTATAATGATGACTTTGGTATTGAAACACCCTCGGCGTTAGATAACTTCACCCAGGCCATTCAGTCACAAATATTAGGTGGGCTGCTGACAAATATTAATACGGGTCAGCCAGGACGAATGGTGACTAACGAATATATCGTCGATATTGCCAACCGGGATGGTCAGCTGCAACTGAACGTAACCGATCGTAAAACGGGTCAAACGTCCACGATTCAGGTTTCGGGATTACAAAATAACTCAACCGATTTTTAAGCCCCAGCTTTGTAAGGAAAATAATATGCAGCGCTTATTTGTTTTGGTTGCAGTCATGTTGCTGAGTGGATGCTTAACCGCACCACCAAAAGAAGCCGCCAAGCCGACATTAATGCCTCGAGCTCAAAGCTACAAAGATTTAACCCATTTGCCTTCGCCAACGGGCAAAATCTTTGTCTCGGTATACAACATCCAGGATGAAACTGGACAATTTAAACCCTATCCGGCAAGTAACTTCTCCACCGCAGTTCCGCAAAGCGCGACCGCTATGTTGGTCACCGCATTGAAAGATTCGCGTTGGTTTGTACCGCTGGAGCGTCAGGGCCTACAAAACTTACTGAACGAACGTAAGATTATTCGTGCGGCACAGGAAAATGGCACCGTTGCGCTCAATAACCGGATCCCGCTACAGTCGCTGACGGCAGCCAATATCATGGTTGAAGGGTCGATTATTGGTTATGAAAGTAACGTGAAATCGGGCGGTGCCGGGGCGAGATACTTCGGTATTGGCGCCGATACGCAGTACCAACTTGACCAAATCGCGGTGAACTTGCGTGTCGTTAATGTCAGCACCGGTGAAATCCTGTCATCAGTGAACACCAGTAAGACCATTCTTTCCTATGAAGTCCAGGCCGGCGTCTTCCGCTTTATCGACTACCAGCGGTTACTGGAAGGGGAAGTAGGATATACCTCAAACGAACCCGTTATGCTATGCCTGATGTCGGCGATTGAAACCGGTGTTATCTTCCTGATTAATGATGGTATCGACCGCGGTCTGTGGGATTTGCAGAATAAAGCAGATCTGCAGAATGACATTCTGGTGAAATACCGCCATCTGTCAGTACCGCCGGAATCCTGATCCATAAAAAAGCCGGAGTATTAATCCGGCTTTTACGTATTCAATATAAAGCGTGATTCTCTCACGCTTTATTTTTTACTTGTTGCTCATGGTTAGCGGTCTTAGCACTGCGCGCCGCCAACCAAAGCCCACTGTTTTTCATCGCGTAACCAAACACCAGCCCAAGCGCCAGAGATGGCAATACCAGTTTCCAGTTTCCCTGCGCGGCAAACGTCGCACACGCACCGATAAATGTACCCGGAACAAATGACAGCAATAGCTGTTTGGCCTGAATACACATCAGGAAAGCGACAATGCCAGTCATGACATAGCCAACTATTTCCAGATGGGGTGCCAGCGCACTACCGTAAATAATGACCATTGCCCACACCACACCGCTAAGCAGCGTCGCAGCGGAGATCGCCAACCCTTTCAGGCCGCCTTGCGGACAGGCAAAGTAGGCCGTGCAGCCAAGGAAACCCGCCCAGCTGAGTAAACCAAGGGAAACAGCCACCCATCCCCAGATACCGGAGAGAATGCCTGTTGTGATTGCAATAGAGAGAAGTATGTTCATGCCGCGAATGATAGCAGAAAACGCGGCCATGAATGAGATCGAGCACACATTTTATGCAACGTAGAGTTTGATGTTGCATTCATTAGTGACCACGATCACACTTATTCTTCTTTTTCTTCCTCAAGTTCATCCCACATTGCGCCGATAGCATCGCGGGTCAGTGGTGCCATAGTGCGCCAGAACGGCGTGGTTGCATGGGCCTCAATTTTACCGAGAAATGCGCCACACCACGGCAACAGATACTCGCTGAACAACGTTTCCAGAGCTTCGCTTTCATCTTCCGTTGACTGATCCTCCAGCCAGGAAGCCGCAAGCAGTAACGTGCCGATGTGATCGGCTGGCGTATCTGCTAACGGCATCCCGCGTTCTGAAAGAAAAGCACGCACTTCCGCTTCCGTCGCGCCCTCAACCCAGGCACTGCGGTAAGGCGGTACTGCACATTCATCGCCGATAAACAGCGCATTGTAATCGGCAGATACTTGCGCCATATCACAACTTTTCTGCAAGCGTGCCAGCAACTCATCCTGCTCCAGAGGCCAGCTCGCTGCCAATTTTCCCTCACGAATCAGGGTAAACAGCGGAACCAGTAAAGGGTCCTGCGGTTGGCGGTAATAAAGTGACCCCAGTACACGACACAGGATAGAAAACTCGTTCATTTATTTATTTCCATAAAAGCAATTAAAGTTCAGCAAATTCCGCAATCGGCGCCATACCGCGGGATTCCAGGAAGTTGAGTAAACGGCGCGGTGAAACATTCAAAATGCGTTCTTCTGGAAAATCAACCGCGTCAAGAATTTTACGACACTCTTCAAAATCACCCATAGTAAACGCAGTATGAGAATCCGAGCCTAATGCCACCCAACCGCCAGCATCGCGCACCGCAGCGGCAACTGCACGGCAGTTATCTTCACTGCCTTTGCGCGAGTGTAGGAAGGACGAATTATTGATTTCCAGCGCGACCTGGTGTTTCGCGGCTGCTTCCGCAACTGCTTTGAAATCAATGGAATATTTCGGATTGCCCGGATGGCTTATTATGTGCACATTGCCGCTGGCGATAGTCGCGATCATCGCTTGCGTATTGGTCGCTTCATCATGTGGTGCAAAAACCGGTTCATGAAAACCAGCAATGATTAAATCCAGCGACTCAAACATTTTGCCGCTACAGTCAATTTCACCGTCAACATTTTTAATGTTGGCTTCAATGCCGCGCAGGATCCCTACCCCATCAACCACTCGTGGCCAAATACGCATATTAATGAAATGCCAGTGATGCGGCGCATCTTCCATATCCGGGCCGTGATCGGTAATTGCAAAAAGCTTGATTCCCTTCTGTTTAGCCTGGGCAATGTAGTCACTTAATGTGCTGTATGCATGCGTGCTGGCAACGGTATGCATATGTAGGTCGACGGGATACATAACTCTCTCCTGTATTCAATTCTTGCCAAGGATAGCAGGAATCCTGGCGCTTTATTAGTAGCCTCGAACTCGGTCGACTTGCCCGCTGACAGCCTCACCTCTTTCTAGCTGGGAAATGGTGCGCGAAATATACTCCACTGCTTCGACGGGGCGAGTAATAGCTGCCACATGTGGCGTTATCGTGACGCGTGGATGTTGCCAGAGCGGGCTTTCCGGCGGTAAAGGTTCACGATTAAAAACATCCAGCATTGCTCCTTTAATCTTGCCACTTTCCAGCGCCGCGAGCAGGTCATCTTCCACCACATGGACGCCACGCGCCAGATTGAGAAGATACGCGCCATCTGGTAATTGATTGAATAATTGTTGATTAATAATGCCGACGGTTTCGGGCGTATTCGGTAACAGATTAATCAGTACCCGGCATTGACTCAGAAATGCCTTCAGCTCTTCGCCTCCAGCAAAGCTTTGTACATCTGGCCAGGATTTACGACTGCGACTCCAGCAACGCAGCGGAAAGCGCCATGTTTGTAGACTCTGTGCGACTTTACTGCCCAACACGCCAGCGCCCAGGATGCCAATTGTAAAATCTTCCCGATGATATTCAGGCAGCGGTTGCCAGTGTGAAGCATTTTGCTGGATTCGATAATCGTCAAAACGTCGGAACCAATGTAGCACCTGGCTGACAGCATATTCCTGCATTTGCTCGCCCATACCGGTATCTTCCAGGCGGAAAAGCGGAATGGAGGGTTTAAGCATTTCAGGGTGTGCCTGTAGTTTACTCAATATAGAATCCACACCGGCGCCTAGTGCAAACACAGCTTTAAGATCGCGTCCTGCCAGCATTTCAACTGGAGGATGCCAGACTAACGCATAATCCGCGCCCTGGTTATCTCCGTTTTTCCAGGCTCTGACCCTGGCATGAGGTATCGCTTTACTCAGCGCCTCAATCCACCATTTTGAGTCAAAGGTTGGGTGATAAAAGATGATATCCATATTGGCTCCCGAAAAGAGTTGAGCGGAATTTATTCGCGCTTATTGTTATGATCTGCAAGGAACATCAGAATAGCAAATCTGCTGTCGGTGGCAAAAAAAGCGAAACTTGCTTATTTAAGCCGCAAATTGATTGAAGTTTGAATAAACGCACTTTTTTTTAAAAAAGTTTGTTGACCCGAGGCGACTATTTCCCTAAATTAGCGCCCGTTCCAGCAAGACAGGAACAACAATTTGGTGAGGTGTCCGAGTGGCTGAAGGAGCACGCCTGGAAAGTGTGTATACGGCAACGTATCCGGGGTTCGAATCCCCGCCTCACCGCCATATTTAAAGAAGAGCTCGTACGAAAGTACGGGCTTTTTTTTCGCATATTGCACAACCTGGCGGGGATGAGAAGCCCGGACCGGGTTCGACAACTGGCGACAGCCAGTTGGACAGACCGCGAACGTAGTGAGCGGGCTGCCCGCAGGGCGAGCGAAGCGAGTCAATCCCCGCCTCACCGCCATATTCTGAGAAGAGCTCGTACGAAAGTACGGGCTTTTTTTTCGCATGTGACCCGTCCTGGCGGGGTGAGAAGCCCGGACCCGGGTTCGACAACTGCGGCAGCCAGTTGGACAGACCGCGAACGCAGTGAACGGGCTGCCCGCAGGGCGACGAGGAATTTCCCAACATAGTCTCCTGTTGCGTTCAGAAAGGATGCGGTAAGCGATACCTTGTTTTGCAAAATCATTTTTGCATTAGATAATACCGAAATAACATTTATTATTTACCAAAGCAAAAGCTGAATATAAATGTACAAAGTGATTCAATTCTAACTATTGCGGGTAAATGGATGGGAGTATCCTTTAATAACAGACAGCATGACTATGCTCTTCTGAAGCGAGCACAAGACAAAAGAGTTTCCGATATTGCTTTAGGAACTCTTGATACAAAAGATCCTGATGCTGATACTCACCTGCTTCTTGTTGAAGCAAAATAAATCTTAACTCTTACGAAACAGGTTGGCATTCAGGCACTCCAGACTCGCATATGTTCATGATCTACAAACCAAGACTCAAGATGTCATATCTGCGATGAATTCTACAAATTCTAAAATGGAGGATAAAGCATGAACTTAACTGAAATTTCAAAAGAAATTGAAAAATTGAAATACCATATAAGTATCCTTGGTGACATAATCGATTACCATAATCATCCTGTGGAGTCATTAACTATTTCAATGGATTGGAATGAAAAAAACATTAATCGTACACATGATATATTTGAAAAATACGATGAAAAATTAAGCAACAATGAAAAATTAAAATGGTATGAATTTGAAAACGACTTAAAAGATGAACTCGATATTGAATACCAAATGGTAAAACAAGTTATTCTTGCTTTTTACAAAAACCATCAGTGGACAGATGTTTGTTATCAATATGCGCTGAGTTTTGGCCCCAACATACCTGCCGAGTTTTACCAAATTATTCGCCACAATAACTGATTGTTTATCTGGTAGTAGGCTAAATCTATTACCAGATAAATGCTTTTGTTCATAATCATTTATTTATCAACTAATCTAATGCACAAACTGATATGGCATTGATTCGGGCGATGAGGCAGTAAATTACATACGATATTAATAATAATCTTGCGCATGTATTAATATCAATAAGTATAGTTTTCATAATAAATAAATTTAAGGATAGAACCATGTATAATACAAAGCGGATTGCCTGGCGTGCATATAAAAAAGGGTATCATACAGGGGAGAGTATAAAATGGTTTTCATATTTTCACTCAATTCTTACTGGAGCCTGCTTTACCTTTTTTATTGGGCTTTTTAGTGTACCCCCTGTTAATATCTCCAATAGTTTTCCGCTATGGTGGGCTACGTTAGGTTTCGCAATATCAACATTACTGAACACAGGCTTCTCATTATTTTACATATTCGCAAGTGACGAAAGGGAATTCATTTTTGAGCTACACTCATATAGTAAAGTCGGTAATTTATTGATTATTACTTCATTAGCACTACCAGTAATTTCATTTATCATGTTACTTTTTTATTACTCCACACATATTGGCGTAATTATTTTATTTGTCACGGCCATCATTTTATTGATAATAAAAAGAATGTTTTCAGAGATAAAATCAACAAAGGATAAAATAGAAAAGAGAAAATTATGGTCAATTGAAAATGATAAGTTTGATGATTATGATACAATATGTGAACATTATGACTTTCCAATTTTCACACCAGAAGAACAAACCCAGAGAAATATTGAGTTTTATTTCCTTATCAAGATAAATAAAATTATTAAAAATTTTCAAGACAGCAACCCTCAAATCGACAACATGGATAATATTGATTTTTTCAATAACGAATTACTCAGCATTATTCAAGAAATGTATAACAGCAGAAATTTTCACCCGGGAATTTTATCAAAAAAAACAAAGGAATTGATTTTATTAACCATGACCGACAACAATGAATTAAACAAGGAAAAAATCGCAGAAGAGCTGACAAAACTGAATGAATATATTGAGAACAGACTTTATAATTTAAAATAGCTATCCTGCATTGCAACTAAACCGGCTGTAGGTAGTTTCAGATAAATTTGCACTCCGGGCATACACATCAAAAACAAAGCCCGGTTAGCCCGGGCTCTGCGTTTGTAATGCGCTTAACTATAGGCATGTAGCGTACGTTGGCAAAGTGCCGAACGTACGCAATCATTTTTGCCGAACCGGACGATCCCGACCATTTCATCTTCTTCGAAACGTTCCAGCGCATCACTTAATCCGGAGCGCACGCCGCGAGGCAGATCGCATTGCGTGATATCACCATTGACGATAACCGTTACGTTTTCCCCGAGGCGGGTTAAAAACATTTTCATTTGCGCGGCAGTCACATTCTGCGCCTCGTCAAGAATGACAACTGCATTTTCAAAGGTACGTCCACGCATATAGGCGAACGGCGCGATTTCCACCTTCCCTATTTCCGGTCGCAGGCAATACTGCATAAAGGAAGCCCCCAGGCGCCGGACCAGCACGTCATAGACCGGACGAAAATAGGGAGCAAACTTTTCTGCGATATCTCCAGGTAAGAAGCCAAGGTCTTCATCGGCTTGCAAAACTGGACGGGTGACGATGATCCTGTCGACATCCTTATGTATCAGGGCCTCAGCCGCTTTTGCCGCACTGATCCAGGTTTTACCGCACCCGGCTTCGCCCGTAGCGAATATCAGCTGCTTACTCTCAATAGCCTTCAGATAGTGCAATTGCGCTTCATTTCGCGCCACGATTGGCGAAGTATCGCGACTGTCGCGGGCCATACCAATGGCTTCTACGCCGCTCATCTGCACAAGCGAGGTGACCGATTCTTCTTCACGCTGTTTATGGCTGCGTGAATCCCGTCTCAGCACACGTTTTGCTTCGCGACGAGCTTTGATCACTGCTTTTTGTCTTCCCATGGAGAGCACCTTGAGTTGTTTGTATTCATCACACGCGCCGTTGGCAGCGCGATTATGCGCACGAACATCAGAGGGTTGGCTTCCTTGTAAGCCATAGTTTGCTTTTGGAAATAACACCGAAAACGGCTACGCGCACCGTTCACGGCGTCGGTAACACAAGAAAAGGGAGGAAGTGAGTAAAAATACAGAGTGACGAAGTTGCTACCGGAGGAGAAATCTCCGCGTTTGGTCGAGCGTTGATTGTCAAAAACATGTCCAGTGCAGGACGTTACCATCCGCGATCTCCATAGTGACTGACTATCACTGCCGGGAACTACCGCTGTTACTTAATAAGTACAACAGTTTTCGCATTTATTGCAACAATATTTTTACTTGAATTTAACCATAAAACACCATTTCAGTGACATCACTTTCTACTGGAAAGATGACAGAGTGATGACAGTGATGAAAAAAGCTGTGTGCTTTCAGCAGGATTCGCAGTACTGGTAAGATGTACCTTGTGTTTGCCGGATGCGGCGTAAACGCCTTATTCGGCCTACCGAGCCAGCACCGATTGTAGGCCTGATAAGATGCGCCAGCATCGCATCAGGCATCAGTGCACGAACGCCGGATGCGCCGCCGCCTAAAAACATTAAACCTGCAATAGCGCCCTTCCCAGGTAATCATTCGCCTCCTTCACCCCCGGCAACGCAAAAAAATAACCGCCGCCGATAGGTTTGACGTATTCCTCCAGCGCTTCGCCATTGAGCCTTTTTTGTACTGTCAGGAAGCCCTTTTCCAGATCGTGTTGGTAGCAGACAAACAATAACCCCATATCCAGTTGCCCGGAGTTGGTGACGCCCAACGAATAACTGTAGCCACGACGCAGCATCAGACTGGACTCACTCTCCGCCGTGCGGGGATTCGCCAGACGAATATGGCTGTCCAGCGCAATCACCTTCCCTTCCGGATCGCTGGCGTAATCCGGCACATCGTGCTCATGCTTCATCCCCAGCGGCGCACCGGTTTGCTTATCACGACCAAAAATCGTCTGCTGTTCTTTCAGCGGCGTTCTGTCCCAAAATTCCACCCGAAACTGAATCAAGCGCACCGCCTGGTAGCTGCCGCCGATAGCCCACGTAGGCTCCTGCTGATCTGCCGTGACCCACACCACTTTTTGCATCAACTTATCATTCTGGCTATCGGGATTGGCAGTGCCGTCTTTAAAGCCCAACAAATTTATCGGCGTCTCTTTGCCTTTACTACGCGCCGCGTGATCGGAAATAAACCCTTCCCGCTTCCAGCGCACACTGAGCAAATCCGGCGTGTGTTTGATGATATCGCGCAGCGCATGGATCACCGTGTCCTGGGTGTTGGCGCAAATTTGTAGCAACACATCACCATGACATAACGCCGCATCAAGCGAGTCGTTGGGGAAACGCGTCATCTTCTGCAACTTTTTCGGCATCTGCGGCGCAAGCCCAAACCGTTCATCAAACAATGAGTGGCCCACCGATAACGTGATGGTGAGATTATCGGGCGCAATGTAGTCGCCAAGAATGCCGGAATCGAGTGGTGGCAGGCGCGGATTTGGTGTTTCTGGTGCCGCTCCGCCCTTAGTCAGAAAAGCAAAACGCTGAGTCAACAAGCGAAACAATCGTTCAAGATCGGCTTTATCGCTGGCAAGCACATCAAACGCCACCAGCATCATTGCGGCCTGTTGTGGCGTCAGGATCCCTGCCTGATGCTCACCGTAAAACGGCTGTTTCTCATTACGTGCATCCGGTGAAAGCGTACCCGGCGCACTTTGCGTTTTTTGTGCATGAGCGACCGGACAACTTCCCGCCAGCGCCAGCGCACCAATCCCTTTCAATAAACGTCGGCGTGACAGTTCATTCACGCCGTTTTCATCTTCATACTGCATAACGCTTAGTCCAGCCCCAGCACACCGCGAAGTTGCGCCAGATCTTCCGCCAGCGCAGTAATCGGCCCTTTCAGCGCGTTACGGTCGGCGTCGGTCAGCTTGTCGTAGGTTTCAAAACCGTCTTTGGTACGGTATTTCGCCAGAATGGTATCGACCTTTTTGAAGTTAGCATCGACTTTTGCCAGCAGCTCCGGGTTGGCTTTTTGCAGTTGTGGACGCAGCAGATCGACAATTTTCTGCGAGCCTTCAACGTTAGCCTGGAAGTCCCACAGATCGGTGTGGCTATAGCGATCTTCTTCACCGCTGATTTTGCTGGCTGCCACTTCCTCAATCAGTCCGGCTGCGCCGCCGACCACTTTTGAAGGTGGGAAAGCCAGTTCACTGATGCGTTTTTGCAAATCGACCACATCGGTATAAAGCTGGTCAGCGTACGTATCCATCCCTTTGGTGGTGTTGTCGCCAAACAATGCTTTTTCCAGACGGTGGAAACCGGTGAATTTTGGATCGGCGGCTTTTTGCTCGTAATCATCTTCACGGGCGTCAATGCTGCCATCCAGATCGGAGAACAGTTCAGCAATCGGTTCGATGCGCTCATAGTGCTGACGCGTCGGCGCATACAGTGCTTTCGCTTTTTCGATATCGCCTGCTTTGATGGCGTCGGTAAAGGCTTTAGTGTCGGTCACCAGCTGCGTGGTTTCTGCCATGACATACGCTTTATATGCAGTAATTGCACCACCAAGACTTAACAGCGCATCACTTTGCGCCGCATCCGCCGTTGCCTCACCTTTAACGATCAACTTCCCTTTCGGGTTAGTGAGCAGACCGCAGGTCATATCGTATTCGCCAGGCTGTAAATTCGCCGTCATTTTCTGGCTAAAGCCAGGGGCGATATTTTCCCGCTCTTCCACTACCATTACGCCTTTAAGGATCTCCCACTCCAGCGCCTTCTGGCTGTGGTTCTGAATGATAAATTGCGTTTTCCCGGCGTTAACCGTAATGGACATCGGTTCGCACTGCTTATCCGTCACGGTCACTTTGACCTGCGGCACATCAGCGGCGTTAGCCATAAAAGCAGAAGAAAACAGCGCAGCCACGCTCAACTGCAATGCGTTACGGCGAAAGTTAATGGTCATGACGAGACTATCCCTTTAAAGTATGTTGTAACTAAGCAAGAGTTTGCGTCGTATTCGTTATGCGGAGCGAGACGCTGTCGCCCCTGCACGTGGTGGCAGAGCAAATGCCACCAGCGCCGGGATGAGATAAATAAACCAGACGGCGACTTCGCTGACGCTCGGCGCTTCCTGATAGCCAAAAATCCCTTCCATTAGCGTGCCAAATAGCGAGTGAGTTGAGAGCACCGCGCTCATATCGAAGGCGATTTCCTGAAAGTGGTTCCACAGGCCAGCTTCATGAAATGCGCGAATGGCACCAGCTGCCAGCCCTGCGGCGACGAAGAGAATAAACAGGCTGGTCCATTTGAAAAATGCGCCGAGATTAAGACGAATACCGCCCCAGTAGAGCAGGAAGCCGAGCACCACGGCAGTAGCAAGACCGAGCATTGCACCCAGCGGCGGCCAAATCCCGACATCTTGTTGAAATGCCGCCAGCAGGAAAAAGACCGACTCCAGCCCTTCCCTTGCAACAGCAAAAAAGACCATCATCACCAGCGCCCAGCCATGATGATTTCCACGCTGCAATGCGCTATCGACTGCTTGTTCCAGTTGCACTTTGACGTTGCGCGACACTTTGCGCATCCAGAAAACCATCCAGGTGAGGATCACCACAGCGATCACTGCCACGATACCTTCAAACAGTTCCTGTTCTTTTTGCGGGAATTCGCCGGTAGTTTCGTTAATGAAGATACCCAAGCCCAGGCACAACGCAGCGGCAAGCAACACGCCAATCCACATGACACCAATCCACCGGCCTCGCTGGGTACGCTTAAGATAGCTGGCAATCAAACTGACAATCAGCGCGGCTTCAAGTCCTTCGCGCAACATAATGAGAAACGGAACAAACATGCCACCACCCTTAAACGTTTTTCTGAGTCAATCTATGCAAAGAAAAGTAAATCGCAGTGATAGCGATTATCATTACGATGAAGAAAAATACAAGCGGAATGTTTATAAAATGATGTTGGAATGTAAACAAAGAGAGATAATGCCCGGGATATAAACGATTATTCCAGGGTAGAAAGATGGGATTGTTTACAACGAGCCATGTGTTCTTGCCAGATGCCGCGTAAACGCCTTATCCGGCAAGAACCACACAACTATTTTAATGCTGCGCAACACGCTGCTGAAGCCAAACAAAACCGCCGCAGGCTAAGTCCCTTAGCTTTCCTGCAACCGTGACGGCGGCGCTGAATGATAGTGCGCATCGGCCTCGGCAAAGCGTTTTTGCATCGCCGCTGACGGCGCTTTACCCAGCAAACTGAACACCACAATTCCAATGCTACCAAAGATAAAGCCCGGAATAATTTCGTACAGACCCAGCCAGCCGAACTGCTTCCAGACGATAACCGTCAGCGCACCGATGATCATCCCCGCCAGCGCACCGTTGCGCGTCATGCGTGACCACATCACCGAGAACAGCACCACCGGACCAAACGCCGCGCCAAAGCCTGCCCACGCGTAGCTCACTAAGCCCAGCACGCGGTTTTCCGGGTTTGCCGCCAGCGCAATCGCCACCAGCGCCACTACCAGCACCATCACACGCCCTACCCACACCAGCTCTTTCTGGCTGGCATGTTTACGCAGAAACGCTTTGTATAAATCTTCGGTAATCGCACTGGAGCACACCAGCAACTGGCAGCTTAAGGTTGACATCACCGCCGCCAGAATCGCCGACAGCAGAATCCCGGCAATCCACGGGTTAAACAGAATTTGCGCCAGTTCGATAAACACACGCTCGGCGTTCTGATTTACCGCACCCGCCAACGCCGGATGATCGTTAAAGTAAGCAATCCCAAAGAAGCCAACAGCCACCGCCCCTGCCAGGCAGAGGATCATCCAGGTCATACTGATACGACGCGCATGGACAATGCTGTGGTGAGAATCCGCCGCCATAAAACGCGCCAGAATGTGCGGCTGACCGAAATAACCCAGCCCCCAGCCCATCAGCGAGATAATGGCAACAAAGTTCAGCCCTTTGAGCATATCCACGTTTTCGATGCTCTTTTGTTTGATCACTTCCAGCGAGTCGCCAAAGCCACCGACACTGATAATGACGATAACCGGCGTCAGGATCAGGGCAAAAATCATCAGGCTGGCCTGTACAGTGTCAGTCCAGCTCACCGCCAGGAAACCGCCAATAAAGGTGTAAAGGATCGTCGCCACAGCTCCCGCCCACAGAGCCGTTTCGTAGCTCATGCCGAAGGTGCTTTCAAACAGGCGCGCGCCTGCCACAATGCCCGAAGCGCAATAAATGGTGAAGAACAGCAAAATAACCAGCGCGGAGATAATGCGCAAAATGCGGCTTTTATCTTCAAAGCGCCCGGTGAAATAATCCGGCAGAGTTAAGGCGTTATTATTGTATTCGGTATGAACACGCAACCGCCCGGCCACCAGCTTCCAGTTGATCCACGCGCCTAATGTCAGGCCGATGGCGATCCAGCTTTCGGAAATCCCGGAAAGAAAGACTGCGCCCGGCAACCCCATTAACAGCCAGCCGCTCATATCCGACGCACCCGCCGATAATGCCGTCACGAATGGCCCAAGGCTACGACCGCCCAGAATATAGTCGTCAAAGTTTTTGGTTGATCGCCAGGCGATAAACCCGATCAATATCATGCCAAAGATATAGACACAAAATGTCACCAACATCGGTGTGCTAATAGCCATCTAAAGTCTCCAAAAATTATTATCGGCAATGTCGAAACTTGCCGTTATATCTGCCACCGGAACGGGGTAACAGAGTTTATGTTTTACCAGGGCGACCGTATCCTGCCGGAAGTGCTGGTTATTCACAATCGATTTAACACATCATTTACATCAAATTTTATTACCCAGCGATACTATTTTTCATCAGGTTGCACTTCCTCACATTTTTTACGGTTGCACCTTTCAAAAATGTTAACTGCCGCAGAGAAAAAGTCTGCATTACTTTTTTAATCCCTGTCATATCGATTTCTTTTATTAACATTTCATTCATTTTTAAGCTTGCTACGTAAGTCACATTTAACGTGGTTGCACAAAGTTGCAACATAATAGATATTTCACGATAACGTTAAGTTGCACTTTTCAGAACAACAGGAGCAATGGCATGGGAACCACCACCATGGGGGTTAAGCTGGACGACGCGACGCGTGAGCGTATTAAGTCTGCCGCGACACGTATCGATCGCACACCGCACTGGTTAATTAAGCAGGCGATTTTTTCTTATCTTGAACAACTGGAAAATAGCGATACCTTGCCGGAGCTGCCTGCACTGCTTTCTGGCGCAGCCAATGAGAGCGATGAAGCGCCGAATCCGGCAGAGGAACCACACCAGCCTTTCCTCGACTTTGCCGAGCAAATTTTGCCCCAGTCGGTTTCCCGCGCCGCTATCACCGCGGCCTATCGCCGCCCGGAAACCGAAGCGGTTTCTATGCTGCTGGAACAAGCTCGCCTGCCGCAGTCAGTTGCCGAACAGGCGCACAAACTGGCGTATCAACTGGCCGATAAACTGCGTAATCAAAAAAACGCCAGTGGTCGCGCAGGTATGGTTCAGGGGTTATTGCAGGAGTTTTCGCTGTCATCGCAGGAAGGCGTGGCGCTGATGTGTTTAGCGGAAGCGTTGTTACGTATTCCCGACAAAGCCACCCGTGATGCGTTAATTCGCGACAAAATCAGCAACGGTAACTGGCAGTCACACATTGGTCGTAGCCCGTCTTTGTTTGTTAATGCCGCCACCTGGGGGCTGCTGTTTACCGGCAAACTTGTTTCCACCCATAACGAAGCCAGCCTCTCCCGCTCGCTGAATCGCATTATCGGTAAAAGCGGTGAGCCGCTGATCCGCAAAGGTGTGGATATGGCGATGCGCCTGATGGGCGAGCAGTTCGTCACTGGAGAGACTATTGCGGAAGCGTTAGCCAATGCCCGCAAGCTGGAAGAGAAAGGTTTCCGTTACTCTTACGATATGCTGGGCGAAGCCGCGCTGACTGCCGCGGACGCGCAAGCGTATATGGTTTCCTATCAGCAGGCGATTCACGCCATTGGTAAAGCATCCAATGGTCGTGGCATCTATGAAGGTCCGGGCATTTCAATCAAGCTGTCGGCGCTGCATCCGCGTTACAGCCGCGCCCAGTATGACCGCGTAATGGAAGAGCTGTACCCACGTCTGAAATCACTCACCCTGCTGGCGCGTCAGTACGATATTGGTATTAACATCGATGCCGAAGAGGCCGATCGTCTGGAGATCTCCCTCGATCTGCTGGAAAAACTCTGTTTCGAGCCGGAACTGGCAGGCTGGAACGGTATCGGTTTTGTTATTCAGGCTTATCAGAAACGCTGCCCGCTGGTGATTGATTACCTGATTGATCTCGCAACCCGCAGCCGTCGCCGTCTGATGATTCGCCTGGTGAAAGGCGCGTACTGGGATAGTGAAATCAAGCGTGCGCAGATGGACGGCCTTGAAGGTTATCCGGTTTATACCCGCAAGGTGTATACCGACGTTTCTTATCTCGCCTGTGCGAAAAAGCTGCTGGCGGTGCCGAATTTAATCTACCCGCAGTTCGCGACGCACAACGCCCATACGCTGGCGGCGATTTATCAACTGGCGGGTCAAAACTACTACCCGGGTCAGTACGAGTTCCAGTGCCTGCACGGTATGGGCGAGCCACTGTATGAGCAGGTCACCGGGAAAGCTGCCGACGGCAAACTTAACCGTCCGTGTCGTATTTATGCTCCGGTTGGCACACATGAAACGCTGTTGGCGTATCTGGTGCGCCGCCTGCTGGAAAACGGTGCTAACACCTCGTTTGTTAACCGTATTGCCGACACCTCTTTGCCACTGGATGAACTGGTCGCCGATCCGGTCACTGCGGTAGAAAAACTGGCGCAACAGGAAGGGCAAACTGGATTACCGCATCCGAAAATTCCCCTGCCGCGCGATCTTTACGGTCACGGACGCGACAACTCGGCAGGGCTGGATCTCGCCAATGAACACCGTCTGGCCTCGCTCTCTTCTGCCCTGCTCAATAGTGCACTGCAAAAATGGCAGGCCTTGCCAATGCTGGAACAACCGGCCACGGCTGGTGAGATGTCGCCCGTTATTAACCCTGCGGAACCGAAAGATATTGTGGGCTATGTGCGTGAAGCCACACCGCGTGAAGTAGAACTGGCGCTTGAAAGTGCGGTTAATAACGCGCCAATCTGGTTTGCCACTCCTCCGGCTGAACGCGCGGCGATTTTGCATCGCGCTGCCGTGCTAATGGAAAGCCAGATGCAGCAACTGATTGGTATTCTGGTGCGTGAAGCCGGAAAAACCTTCAGCAACGCCATTGCCGAAGTGCGCGAAGCGGTCGATTTTCTCCACTACTACGCCGGACAGGTGCGGGATGATTTCGCTAACGAAACCCACCGTCCATTAGGGCCTGTAGTGTGTATCAGTCCGTGGAACTTCCCGCTGGCTATTTTCACCGGGCAGATTGCTGCCGCACTGGCGGCAGGTAACAGCGTACTGGCAAAACCGGCAGAACAAACGCCGCTGATTGCCGCGCAAGGGATCGCCATTTTGCTGGAAGCGGGTGTACCGCCAGGCGTAGTGCAATTGCTGCCAGGTCAGGGGGAAACCGTGGGTGCGCAACTGACGGGTGATGATCGCGTGCGCGGGGTGATGTTTACCGGTTCAACCGAAGTCGCTACGTTACTGCAACGCAATATCGCCAGCCGCCTGGACGCTCAGGGGCGCCCTATTCCGCTCATCGCTGAAACCGGCGGCATGAACGCGATGATTGTCGATTCCTCCGCCCTGACCGAACAAGTAGTAATAGATGTGCTGGCCTCGGCCTTCGACAGTGCGGGTCAGCGTTGTTCGGCACTGCGCGTGCTGTGCCTGCAAGATGAGATTGCCGACCACACGTTGAAAATGCTGCGCGGCGCAATGGCCGAGTGTCGAATGGGTGATCCTGGTCGCCTGACCACGGATATCGGTCCGGTGATTGATAGCGAAGCGAAAGGCAATATCGAGCGTCATATTCAGACCATGCGTAGCAAAGGCCGTCCGGTGTTCCAGGCGGTGCGGGAAAACAGTGAAGATGCCCGAGAATGGCAAAGCGGCACCTTTGTCGCCCCGACGCTTATCGAACTGGATGACTTTGCCGAATTGCAAAAAGAGGTCTTTGGTCCGGTGCTGCATGTGGTGCGTTATAACCGTAACCAGCTGCCGGAACTGATCGAGCAGATTAACGCTTCCGGCTATGGCCTGACGCTTGGCGTCCATACGCGTATTGATGAAACCATCGCCCAGGTCACTGGCTCGGCCCATGTCGGCAACTTGTATGTTAACCGTAATATGGTTGGCGCGGTGGTTGGGGTGCAACCGTTCGGCGGCGAAGGGTTGTCCGGCACCGGGCCGAAAGCTGGCGGTCCGCTCTATCTCTACCGTCTGCTGGCGAATCGCCCGGAAAGCGCGCTGGCGGTGACGCTCGCCCGTCAGGATGCGGAGTATCCTGTCGATGCGCAGTTGAAAGCCGCATTGACTCAACCGCTGAATGCACTGCGGGAATGGGCAGCAAATCGTCCAGAATTACAGGCGTTATGTACACAATATGGCGAGCTGGCGCAGGCAGGAACACAACGATTGCTGCCAGGGCCGACGGGTGAACGCAACACCTGGACGCTGCTGCCCCGTGAGCGCGTATTGTGTATCGCGGATGATGAACAGGATGCGCTGACTCAGCTTGCCGCCGTGCTGGCGGTGGGCAGCCAGGTGCTGTGGCCGGATGACGCGCTGCATCGTCAGTTAGTGAAGGCATTGCCATCGGCAGTCAGCGAACGTATTCAACTGGCGAAAGCGGAAAATATAACCGCTCAACCGTTTGATGCGGTGATCTTCCACGGTGATTCGGATCAGCTTCGCGCATTGTGTGAAGCGGTTGCCGCGCGGGATGGCGCAATTGTTTCGGTGCAGGGTTTTGCCCGTGGCGAAAGCAATATCCTGCTGGAACGGCTGTATATCGAACGTTCGCTGAGTGTGAATACCGCTGCTGCCGGGGGTAACGCCAGTTTAATGACGATCGGTTAAACAGGTAGCCGGAGGATGTTGCAACCTCCTCCGGCATCTTTAACGTGGTCGAATCCCTTCAATAATAATCCGCTGCACGTTTTCAACCGTTTGATTGAAAAACACCTCATCGCGCAACGTCGCGCCTGTCACCGCCTCCACCTGAGGGGCAAAATCGGCGTAATGTTGAGTGGAAGCCCAGATCATAAAAATCAAATGCTGCGGGTCAATCGGCGCGAGTTTGCCACTCTTGACCCAGCCTGCAATCAGCGCTGATTTCTCATCAATTAACGCCTTCAAATCGCCCGTCAGTTCATCCATTAACAGCGGCGCACCTGCCAGCATCTCCATACAGAACAGGCGCGAAGCCTGCGGATAATCGCGGGAGACTTCCAGCTTCAGACGAATGTACTCTTTGATCGCCGCCAGCGGGGCGAAATCTTCACGAAACGCCTTTAACGGCGCCAACCAGATATCGAGAATTTGCCGCAGCACGGCAATATACAGTGCCTCTTTCGACGGGAAGTAATACAGCAGATTGGTTTTAGAAACGCCCGCCAACTCTGCAATTTGCTCCAGCCTTGTGCCGTGAAAACCGAATTGCGAAAAAGTGTCCAGTGCCGCGCTAAGAATCGCTTTTTTCTTCGCGCTCACTGCGCGCGAACGTTTACCCGTTGTTTTCACTGCGCCTTGCGTCATGCGCTCTCCCCTCTTGTAGATTAGCAACAGGATAGCAAAACCCCCGTCTGGCCTCGACCTTCTGCACTCTCATCGCGCACGAACGCATGATTTATGTGCAACTGTTTTGACCGTTTAGTCCACTTTTTACCAGTCATTTCCAACAACTAAACATTAACACATTAATAACATTGAATTTTTAAAAACTGGCATCCGCTTTGCAAACAAGCCATTACGCGGCTGAAAAGGATATGCAGGATGCAGCGCCCCGTCTGACTTTCACTTTATTGTTTTTCTTTATTACCGGCGGACGCGTCCCCAGTTATCTCGGTTCCAGCGCGGCTTTTGTTGGCGTGGTGATCGCCGCGACGGGCTTTAACGGTCAGGGCATTAACCCGAATATCAGCATCGCGCTGGGCGGTTTTACGTTGGGAGGGATCGGTACAGCAACTTTTGGCGCGATTTTACTCAATGCGTTGTTAAGCAGAAAGTTGGTTGACGTTCCACCGCCAGAAGTTGTTCATCAGGAGCCATAAACAGAAAACCGCCGGGATTACCCGGCGGTGCAGATTGTTGACAACGTACGCATTGTTCATGCCGGATGCGACGTAAACGCCTTATCCGGCCTACAAAACAGTGCAAATTCAATATATTGCAATCTTCTGGTAGGCCTGATAAGCATCAGGCAATCGTGCATTTGTCATCAGTATCAACCGCCGGGTAACCGGCGGTGGTGGCTTTTTGACGAGCTACAGTCAAAAATGCATTCGTCATTGATTAGCCCGGCTAGTTGTCGCTTTTGCCGTGACTGCTCTTCCCACCTTTTTTACCTGCTTCAGATGCGCGCTGCGGGTCATTCTTGAAATTACCCCCGCTGTGCTGTCCACCTTTTTTACCTGCTTCTGATGCTCTTTCGCGGTCTTCTGCAAAATTACCTGAACCGCCTCGATGGTTTGCCATTACTGACCTCCGTCTTGATGTAGACATCATATTGCATTGCATAGGATTAACGCGGCGTATGGCGGTGCCATATTTTCGCTACGTGGGACTAAGCTTAGTGAACTGACGCGGGTGGACCCGCGTTTGGTAATATCCTGCAACAGGTTCTGAGCGAGAATAGATATCATTTCCAATAATTATCCATAAGCCTCTCTTATGATTAAAAAAACGCTATGGGATAAAAATGTATCATTTTGCGACAAATTTACGCGCTTGTGAAAGTTGTTATAAATCAAATAAGTGGTTGTGAAATTTGCACTCTGAAAAGGACGTCTTATCTTTAAAAGAGTGGTAGCGAATCGCTACGGAATAGAGATAACACGAGGAGTGGTTAGAAATGGCTAAAGTTCTGGTGCTTTATTATTCCATGTACGGACATATCGAAACGATGGCGCGCGCAGTCGCTGAAGGCGCAAGCAAAGTCGATGGCGCAGAAGTTGTTGTTAAGCGTGTACCGGAAACCATGCAGCCGCAATTATTCGAAAAAGCAGGCGGTAAAACGCAAACTGCACCCGTTGCAACTCCGCAAGAACTGGCCGATTACGACGCCATTATTTTTGGTACGCCAACCCGCTTTGGCAATATGTCCGGGCAAATGCGTACCTTCCTCGACCAGACTGGCGGCCTGTGGGCTTCTGGCGCATTGTACGGAAAACTGGCGAGCGTCTTTAGCTCTACCGGCACCGGCGGCGGTCAGGAACAAACCATCACATCCACCTGGACGACACTTGCGCACCACGGCATGGTGATTGTCCCTATTGGCTACGCAGCGCAGGAACTTTTTGACGTCTCGCAGGTTCGCGGCGGAACGCCGTACGGCGCAACCACCATTGCAGGCGGTGACGGTTCACGCCAACCCAGCCTGGAAGAGTTGTCTATCGCACGTTATCAGGGGGAATATGTCGCTGGTCTGGCAGTTAAACTTAACGGCTAATCTTCAACAGGAGGATACGCATGCCAACTCAAGAAGCGAAAGCTCATCACGTGGGTGAATGGGCATCTCTGCGCAATACGTCGCCGGAAATAGCCGAGGCCATTTTCGAAGTCGCCGGGTACGACGAAAAAATGGCGGAAAAGATTTGGGAAGAAGGTAGCGATGAAGTGTTAGTCAAAGCCTTTGCTAAGACCGATAAAGATTCGCTTTTTTGGGGCGAACAGACCATCGAACGTAAAAACGTTTAATCAGTAACTCCCCCGCGTCTCGCGGGGGAGCTTTCAAATTGTTGACAAAGTGCGCTTTGTTCATGCCGGATGCGGCGTGAACGCCTTATCCGGCCTACGCGATCGTGCAAATTCGATATAGTGCAATTCTCGGGTAGGCCTGATAAGCGTAGCGCATCAGGCAATCTCACGTTTGTCATCAGTCTCATATTCCCCGCTTCTCGCGGGGGAGCTTTCTGTTATTTCACCGCTTCATTCAACACGCTATCAAACTTATCCATCGGGCAAAAACCGTTGGCATCTATCGGGCAGCCGGTAAGTTCAAGCGTCACGCGTTGAGCCGGAGCCTGCAACGTTAACGCGTCGGCATTACGCAACTGTTCCGAACTCTGGTACACATACTCGATTTTCATCAGGTCGCGGTTGGCTTTGCTGTCATGCCAACGCTGGAAAACGATTTTGCCGCCAATCGGCGTGCGTTCGTTCTGGTCATGCAGTTGATACGGTTTGAAATCCAGCGCCGTTAACAGAGAGGCAATGTTTGAGTCGTGCCCAACCAGCACTGTGATTTTCGGCGCACTGGCACGATCGGTAACCAGGGCTTTGTCGATATAACTGACCAGCGGTTTCGCGACATTGCGCGCCACTTCCGGTGAAGTAAACAGGCTATCCTGGTAACCGTTTTTCAGCTTCGACAACACTTTCCATTGTTGATCTGATTTGATCTCCCCCCAGGCCACCTGATCCATTGGGAAACCTTCGTAGTATTGCAGGGTGAACGCATCTACCAGCGAGTTGCCCACTTTTAGCGGCCCGGAAACGCCTGGTTCTTGTTGATACTTCGCGCTAAAGGTATTTTTACCGTCCACCAACGAGCACTGCTGTTTCTCTTTGCAGGCAGGAGAATCTTTATAGTTAACGATTTTTTCCAGTAACTGGTAGCTGTCAGTAAGCTGAAGTTTACCGAGCTCTTTTTCCATTGCCGCCACCGCCTGCTCACTGAATGCGGCGGAATCATCGGTGATCACCGGATTAAAGGTTGGGTCCATAGTGCCCATTTTTTCCTGGTGATGAACAGGAATATCACACCCTGGGAATGCGCCGGTAATAAAGAACTGCGCAGTGGCGACAGTGCGTTGCAAACTATTGGCATAGGCATAAACGGTGTCCGGCGGCGGGCATTCACCCGTTTTCACTATTCCCTGCTCTGCCAGCCACTCACGCATGTAATGGCCCATATACACTTCCAGCACGCCGCCTTTGGTCGTGAGTTGTCCACCAGGAACATCCCACTCCGGCCATTTATTCGGCGTCGACTGCTCAAGCACACTGCCATTATTTGCCAATGGCGCACGTAAATTATGACGGCTCATCAGCAACACTTGTTGTAACTGATAGCCTTCCGGTGTGATCTGTGCCTGCGCATTCGAAGAGAGTAAAACCATTCCAGCCACGGCCGCAGCGATTAGCGTTTTTTTCATTCCCATCACCTCTTTAGTTATCAATCAATTAAGAGTGTGACAGAAATATGGCATTTTTCCGGGAACAGGTTCGCAATTTAGCAGATGACGAGGCGGGAAACCGTCAGGCGATAACGGACAGTAGTCGCGCTATCGCCTGGTTTGTATCGTTAAACTAATACCTGAAACAGCAAGGCAAAAAGAATGATATTGGCAATGACAATGGCCCAACCGTTATAAAGCATATATTTCAGGTGAGTAGATTGTGCCAGCCCCATTTGACCGAACATATCCGATGAAGGGAAAGGCCCAAACCAGTCCACTTGCGATGAGGCTAATAATACTGCCGTTGTACCCTGTGGCGGCACTCCCGCAGCCATCAACATCGGACCAAATATTTTATGCGTGAAGGTCATCTGAGCAACAGCAGCACCTGGCACATGACCGATAATGTTAAAGGCAAAAATACAGAAGCAAAGCCATGCCGGAGATATCCCGGTTAACAGTGGTTGTGTGTATTCGAGCAATCCCTGATACGCCTGCAGGCTATCCATAAGTTCCAGAATCGGGTTATACAGCCAGTAGAGCAGAAACATCCACACCAGTCTGCCACAGCCTTTATACAGCGCTTGCAGGATCCCGGTTGGGCTTAATCCGCCCACCAGCCCGGTGATCAACGCCACCAACAGCATAACGATAATGGCAAAACTAAAACCTGCTTTTATCACTACGCCAATAACCGCCATCACAATAATGGTTGCAGCAAATGCCAGGGCGCTGAGTTTGCGACGACGATCGCGGGCAGGATCCTCTTCTTCCTGAGTTTTCTCTGAGAGATCCACTTCGTAGTGTAATTTTCCTTCCGTCATCTTCTGAATTCGCCCGGCCATTATCCAGCCAGCAAATAACGTCACGGCGCTCATTGGCAGCCCGACGTACATCAGGTATTGCGGATAAGTCAGGCCGCCGAGTTGTAAAATCGTCACGGTACTGGGAGTAAATGGCCCGGTAAACAATCCCACTGACCCCGCCGTCATCATCAGTGCAGCCACTGTAGGCGGTGTCAGCCGTACTGCAGCCGCCACGGGAATAATCACCGCAACAATAATGGCATTACCGCCTGCCATAGTACCCAGCGCGCCACAGATAAGAATGGATGAGACAACGATGCCAAATTTGACCCGTGTCTGGCTGGAAAGCCCGATACGATGCACCACAAATTTGACCAGTTCAACGGCGGCTCCGGTACGTGTTGCCACTTCACCTACGCCTGCGCCAAGCATAATGATCAAACCAACAGTGGCGATAAACGATCCCGTCGATTTTGCCAGCATGGCACCCATTTCAGGTAAGCCGGTGGAAGTCATTATCATCGCAATAATAATCGATGAAATAACCGCCAGAACAATATCGACGCCTATCAACGAGAGCACCGCTAACGCCACCAGTGGTGTAAAACCAAGCAGTCCGAGTTCATTACCTGGACGCCCCTGGCACCAGAACGCTATCAGTAAAAATGCAATCAATAACAAACCAATAATGACATTCTTTTTGGTGATATTTTGTCTGGTTAGTAAACCACCAGCGAGCATTGAGTCACTCATATAACTCCTTAACCCCATCGAATCGACTTTCAATATCAGCCGATGTATTTGGACAGCTCAGAAAATATCCCCCCTCGTTATTATTGTTAGCAAAATGCACTGAGGGTTTGTCCGGGTACTACAGGTATTATTCTGAGTTCGTAATTAACCCCTTTAGGTGGGCAAATAACGCATTGTTACCAGAACAGACGTTACAGATTAAATTTATGTTAACTCGGTGTTACCATGAAATGACTTTTTATCTATCGTCTATAACTCTGGGTTAACTCTTAATGAAACTGCGCCACCTGGAAATCTTCTATGCTGTGATGACATGCGGGACACTTTCACGGGCAGCGGAATCGCTGAATATTTCCCAACCGGCCGCCAGTAAAGCGTTAAAAAACGCTGAGCAAAAACTCGGTTTTCAGCTCTTTCAGCGAGTTCGTGGCAAGCTTCTTCCAACCAGCGAAGCGATCACACTTTTTGAAAAAGCGCAGTCGATTTATCACGAACTCGACAACCTGCGACTGCTGGCCGATAACCTGACGCGAGATCCGCGAGCCAGAATAGCCCTGGGATGCCTGCCAAGCCTGGGATTAAGTCTGGTGCCGGAAATAGTCACGGCGTTTTACCAGCAGAATGCGAATCTGGTCATGACACTGACGACAGAGCACACTGAAACGTTGGTTAAAAAGCTTGATCTGCGTGAGATTGATCTGGCCCTGACGCTACAGCCGATTCAACAGGGGGAAATTATGACGACGCTGATAGCCGAAGTTCCGCTGGTTTATATCGACCGGGACTATCGCCTGGGCGCAGTAGAAATAGACAAGATTGACCAACAACGCTGGATTTCTCCCGGCCCTCATTCCCTTTCCGATGCAATAGCTAAACGACGTGATTTTTTGACGACGCGCCTGAATGTCCAGACCTATTACATGGCCACGGAATTTGTAAAACGCGGAATGGGATGCAGTATTACCGATATTTTCTCTGCCCGTCATAACCTTCCGGCAGAGACGATTCACCCCATCGAACCCCCAATGAAAATAGACCTTTGTTTGCTACGCCGTGCCGACGTTTCACTTAGTCCCATTACACAAAAATTTGTCGATTTCCTTTGCCAGCAATTACGCCAGCAACTGCGAGCCATTAACCTTGAGTTATACCCTGAAAATAAAAAGTCAATTGCTCCTCAGGCCTAAATGCTTTGACATACCCCCAACGCATTTATTAGCGGTGGATATCTCAGGTGATGAAAAAACGCATTGTAATTATTGGCGGCGGGGTAATTGGTCTGGCAACAGCATGGGTGCTGGTAAAACAGGGCCATCAGGTACAATTGTTAGAACGCAACAGTCAGGCAGGTATCGCCACCAGTTTCGCTAATGGTGGTCAACTCAGTTATCGCTACGTTGCTCCTCTGGCGGATAAAGGCGTACCGATGCAGGGGCTTAAATGGATGGGGAAAAGCAACTCTCCCCTGAATATGCGTTTGCGCATGTCATTTAGCCAGTGGCGCTGGTTGCTGGAATTTTTATTGGCCTGCAATAGCCGGACAAATAAACTCAATGGCGACCATATTTTACGCTTATCACTGTTAAGCCGTCAGGTCATGGAAGAGTGGCTGCTGGAAGATAATCTTGATGATTTTCACTGGCGCCGTTCTGGCAAACTGATTATTCATCGCCGCCCGCAAGATTTAGCCAAAGCGGCAAAAGGTATTAATCCGCAATTTCAACAGGCTTTATCACGCGAAGAGTGCGTTCATCTTGAACCAGCACTAAAACATATTGGTCATTCATTGTATGGCGGTATTTACTCTCCCGGAGATGAAACGGCGGACTGCTATAAGTTCTGCCAGGCATTACTTGCCAAACTTAATGCCAGCGCAAATTTTTCGCTACAAACCGATTGTGAAGTTTTGCAGTTGAATAAAAAAGGCGAGCGCATTGACTCCATTACCACCAGCACAGGAACGCTGGTTGCGGATGATTATGTCGTTGCCGCGGGTAATGGTAGTAAGCATTTACTTGCCGAAACCGGGACTCACGTACCGATCTGCGGTCTGAAAGGTTACAGTCTGACGCTCCCCTTCCCACAAGAAATGGGGATCGCACCGCAAATCAGTGTCACCGACTACGGTCATAAAATTGTCTATGCCCGACTCGGTGAGCGGTTGCGTATCGCCGCTATGGTCGATATTGGCTATGACGGAAATGAATTGCGCCCTGAACGAATCAATGCCTTAAAGCAGATCGTAGCTAGCAGTTTTCCACAACTGCAAGGCATCGATGATGCCGAATTATGGACAGGTATGCGTCCATCCACCCCTGCGGGTCCGCCACTATTAGGACGGGCGAAGTATCAAAATCTGTGGATGAATCTTGGTCAGGGCAGTCTGGGTTTTACGCTGGCGGCAGGTAGTGCCGTAGTGTTAGGCGCGCTGCTGTCGGGCGAAGATCCCGCAATTTCCCTTGATGGACTGACATGGAGCCAATCAGCTTGAATATCAAACGTAATAACCCACAACCTCGTCTTGCCGCCAGTGTGGAATATGGCAATCTTGTATTTCTCTCCGGTCAGACACCGAAGAGCAATACGCCTGACATCGCGCAACAAACGCGCGAAGTGCTGGAGAAAATCGACGCATTACTTGCTGAAGCTGGCAGTGATAAATTTCATCTCTTGTCCGCTCAGGTATGGCTGAAAGATATCAGCCGCGATTTTGCCGATTTCAACGACGTATGGGTTAGCTGGCTGCCAGAAGGACATAGCCCGGCTCGCGCTACCGTACAGGCTGAGATGGCCCGCCCGGAGATTCTGGTTGAAGTGATGGTCACTGCGGTAAAAGCAGGATAAGTCACCATTTTCAGCCCCCTGACAACGTCGTCATGGGGCATCTGTGAAGGTTAAACGTCCCCTCTTTTACCTGCCAAAATTCAGGCTGAAAATATCATTTTTAGTTATGTTTTTATCACTGGCCTACGATTTTTTCTGATTTCCCCTACACTTAACTCTGATACCTTGTCAGGGGTTTCCCTTTGTCTGTATTGATTTACGCGAGATAACGCTATGGAATTAAAGGATTATTACGCCATCATGGGCGTGAAACCGACGGACGATCTCAAGACAATCAAGACCGCCTATCGTCGACTGGCCCGCAAATACCATCCTGATGTCAGCAAAGAGCCCGATGCCGAAGCCCGCTTCAAAGAGGTTGCTGAAGCCTGGGAAGTGCTAAGTGATGAACAGCGTCGCGCTGAATATGATCAGATGTGGCAGCATCGCAACGATCCGCAATTCAACCGCCAGTTCCAGCATGGCGACGGTCAGAGTTTCAATGCCGAAGATTTTGACGATATCTTCTCGTCAATTTTCGGTCAACATGCCCGCCAGAGCCGTCAACGCCCCGCCACACGTGGCCACGATATTGAAATTGAAGTTGCGGTATTCCTGGAAGAAACGCTTACTGAGCACAAACGTACCATCAGCTATAACCTGCCGGTTTATAACGCCTTTGGCATGATCGAACAGGAAATCCCGAAAACGCTGAATGTGAAGATCCCGGCGGGCGTCGGCAATGGTCAACGTATCCGCCTGAAAGGCCAGGGGACGCCAGGCGAAAACGGTGGTCCAAATGGCGACCTGTGGCTGGTGATTCATATAGCCCCGCATCCGTTGTTTGATATTGTCGGTCAGGATCTGGAAATTGTGGTGCCGGTTAGCCCGTGGGAAGCGGCTCTGGGTAGCAAAGTCACTGTACCAACGCTGAAAGAAAGCATTTTGTTGACCATTCCGCCAGGCAGTCAGGCCGGGCAACGATTGCGCATTAAAGGCAAAGGTCTGGTAAGCAAAAAACAGACTGGTGACTTGTATGCTGTGCTGAAAATCGTCATGCCGCCGAAACCGGATGAAAATACTGCCGCGCTGTGGCAACAACTGGCAGACGCCCAGTCGTCTTTTGATCCACGTAAAGATTGGGGGAAAGCATAATGGCTCATGTTACGGTGACTTTTACCATTACCGAGTTTTGCCTGCATACCGGCATTTCTGAAGAGGAGTTGAATGAAATTGTCGGTTTGGGGGTGGTTGAACCGAGAGAGATCCAGGAAACAACCTGGGTATTTGATGACCATGCCGCCATTGTGGTGCAACGCGCGGTACGTCTGCGTCAGGAACTGGCGCTGGACTGGCCGGGGATCGCGGTGGCGCTAACGTTAATGGATGATATTGCACATCTGAAACAGGAAAACCGCCTGCTACGCCAGCGGCTTTCCCGGTTTGTGGCTCACCCGTGAGTGTGGCTGCCGGAACTGGCTGCCATAATGCCTGATGCGACGCTTGACGCGTCTTATCAGGCCTACAAAAATCCCCCTTTCCGTAGGCCGGATAAGGCATTTACGCCGCATCCGGCGGCTCTGCCATAATGCCTGATGCGACGCTTAACGCGTCTTATCAGGCCTACCAATCGGCATTATCTCTATTGGTTATTGCAAGCAATAACTGGCTTAGTGCCGCGTAAAAACCAAAGCTGTCATACTGATGGCAACGCACAGCAAACTCTGGTAACCATTGCCGCAGCGCCGTCAGTGTTTTTTGCCGCAGATTGTCAACTTCCTGTGCAGGTACAATCCCCTCTCCCCGGGCAAAATGCAGATAACTTAACAATTCAAGAAAAATCGCCAGATGATCTGCCGGTTCGTTGAAATTGCCACTGGTGTCCATCCCTGCCTCAGCCAGTAAGCCTTTGATCACCTGTGGGTCCTGCTGATACGCCGATGCATACGGCAGTGCCGCCTGCTTGTCAGTCATCAAAAACAGGCTGCAAAAGTCAGCGGCAAGTTCCAGACGGGCGTCGTCACGTACCGTCAAGGCGGCGATTTTAGCTTCCAGCTCATTCACCGCCGCAGTCAGCGGCGGCTCGCGTTTCAGCAAAGAAAACCATTCAGCCATCTGTGCACTGGCGATTTGCGTCAGTTGTTCATCGTCCAGTTCACGGGAGAACAACTGCGCCAGCCAGGCGTAGATACAGGCATTCTGTTCCACCGTTAGTGAAGTCATGATTTCACCTGCGGTGCCGGAACATATTCGCACTGCGCCACCATCTCAATCGGACCGCTAAACGCCGTTACCTTCTCTATTGGACCGGTGAATTTTTCAATTTCCACAATGGTCGTGTGTGAGCTGGTGGCCTGCGCCAGTTGCGAAGTCCCGATGTCGGGCGTTAGCACATTAGGGTTACCGTATTTACACAGCGCATTGAGCTCACCGCCTTTATCCGGATCATACCAGGCGCCTTCATGGATCCGGATCACGCCTGGTGCATAGAGATCAGAAACCACCGCGCCCACCAGAACCTGCCCCCGATCGTTAAAGACACGCACCACATCACCGTTAGCAATCCCGCGCGCACGGGCATCCTGTGGGCTGATATATACCGGCTCTTTGCCCGCTACGCTGTAATGCTGACGCAGTGTTTCAGATTCACACAGTTGCGAGTGGACGCGATAATCGGGATGCACCGATTGCAGATGCAGTGGATACTTCTGCGAACCAGGTCCACCGTGGGAACGTTCAATTTTCTCAAACCACATTGGATGCCCCTGACAATCGTCATAGTGCATGTCGGCGATAGTTTGCGAGTAGATCTCAATCAACCCGCTCGGCGTCCCCAGCGGTTCGAGGTCGGGATCTTCGCGGAATGCCTGATGACGCACGAACATCTGCGGATGGTCATAGACCACGTATTCTTTACTGTTCCACAACTCATCAAAGGTCGGTAAATGGATGCCGAGTCCTTTGGCCTGCTGGAGCGCGTCCTGCCAGATGCGCTTGAGCCAGCCCATCTCGTCCAGCCCTTCAGTAAAGGCTTCCTCACGGTCAAAGCGGCGGCACAACTCGCGAAAAATATCAAAGTCGTTGCGCGCCTCAAATTGCGGCTGCACCACCTGTTTAGTGGTGATAAGCCCATGGCTGGCATAGTCACCAAACTGGTCGAGATCGTTACGCTCAAACTGTGTGGTTGCGGGTAATACAATGTCGGAAAAGCGGCAACTGGAGGTCCACTGGTTATCAATGGAAATCACCGTCTCCAACTTGCGCCAGCCTTCGATTATGCGGTTGATCTGCTGATGGCGGTGGAACGGATTGGTCCCGGCGAAAACACACATTTTCAGCGGCGGCAACTTAACTGTTTTGCCGTCCCAGTTGATCTCTTTCCCCGGTTCCAGAATGGCGTCGATATAACGGGCCGTTGGGATGGTGCTGCTGTAACCTTTGTAATCGTTGTTGTTATGAACTGGCGGAATTTTCGTGGCACCGGGAAAACCGCTCAGGATAATCCCTTTACGACCTGGCACGCCTGAGCCGCTGCTGTGCCAACTAAAACCAAAACCGCCACCTGGCAGGCCAATCTGCCCGAGCATTGCCGCCAGCACCACAATCATCCATGACCACTGCTCGCCGTGCTGCATACGTTGGGCGCACCAGCCAGCCATAATTTGCGTTCTTGTGCCCGCCATTTTCCGCGCCAGCATGCGGATCGTTTCGGCGTCAATGCCACACAGTTTTTCTGCCCAGACGGCATCCTTCGGCTGGCCATCTTTCTCACCCAGCAAATACGGCAGAAATTGCTCGAAACCGACGCAATAATCAGCAATGAATTGTTTGTCGTACAGATTTTCGCTGTACAGGGTATGGGCCATCGCCAGTTGTAGCGGTACATCGGTTTGCGGGTTAACAACAATATGTTTAACGTGCTCGCGCCCCAGATATTCATGCGTTGAACTGACCACCGGGTCGATGCTGATGACTTCGATTTCGCCCGCCGCCACCTTTTCTTTCAGTTGCTCGTAATATTCATAAACATCGTGAGACGGGCAGCGGAAATTAACCTGCTGATTCTTCACCAAATCGGTGCCCCACATGACGATGATTTTGCTGTTTTGCAACACTAACGGCCAGGATGTTTGTTGTTCGTAAACTTCCATTGATCCCACCACCCGCGGCAGGATCACCTGCGCTGCCCCGGTGGAATAGTCACCGCCGGTACTCACTTTATTGCCATGTAGTGCGATGGCTTTCGACAGCATTCCCCCGGCGCTATGAAATTTACCTGATGATTGCCCGCCGCTGGCGGTCAGTAACGCACTGGGGCCATAGTTTTTTTGCACCCGTTCCAGTTCTTCATAGAACATGTCCAGGGCTTCATCCCAAGTGACGCGGACAAAACGGTTATCGCCGCGCTGAGTGGTGTCACTCAGATGGCGCTTACGCAGCCAGTCGACTCGTACCATTGGGTAGCGAATACGCGCCGGATTGTGGACGTGATCCGGCAGCCCGGCGATAATTTTCGTCGGGTACTTATCCAGTTCAAACGGTTTCACCGCCACAAAGCGCCCGTCTTTCACCGTCGCGCGAATGGCGCCAAACCGCGAACCGGTCAGGATACCCTCTTTCGACGTAACAGCTTGCGCTGCGTTAACGCGGCGTGGAGTTAACAGCGATGGCCCCAGCATCCCTGCCAGCGTTAAGCCGCCAAGCTGGGTAAGAAAGCGTCGACGTGATGCCTGAAAAATGTCTTTATTTTTCATTATTTTCCTTCCTTATCGCTGTGAGACTTCCCTGCGGTATCCGACGCATGCATTTGCAGATATTTCAGCATGGTGCGTTCTTCCCGTTTATCCAGGCTGGTAAAACCAATCATGCCGTTGATTTGGCCGATCCAACCGTTGGCGTCGTAATGGGTCGTTGCTGACGCGCCGTGACACTGTTTACAGGCACTGCTGTACAGCGTATCGCCATAGGCCCAGATTGGTTTGATGTCGTCGACCATATCGCCCTTCTTCAACCATGCGGTGGCCTGCATCTTACTCCACTCGGTTTTGGTGTCAGCAACGGTGGTTTTCTCCAGCATTTTCGCCTGCTGCTGGATATCGCCGCGAATAGAGGCGACAAAAATCCGTTTGCCGGGCAACTCGGTCAGAACCCGTTGAGTTCCAGCGCTTTCCGTCCAGCCGATGATAGCCACCTGCAACCAGTCGCCGTCACGTTTAAGCACTTTCACTTCAGAGGCTGGCAGCAGTGAACCCGTCGCTTCTTTATCATCCTTTGCTGCATAAAGCGGCTTTATATCTATAGAATAAAGGATGTCTTTATCATCTCTGCCGCTGGCGCGTAGCTCTTCGAACTGTTTACGCGAGCCGCTGCTCATATCCGGCAGCTGGTGGGCAATGCCTTTATGGCAGTCGATACAGGTCTGATTATCTTTCGCTGCGGCGGCCATTTGACGTGCGGCTTCCGGATGCTGCTTTGCATGATCCATCGCGTCGTAGTTATGGCAGGAACGGCAGGTCGCTGAATTGTTCTCTTTCATCCGCGCCCATTCGCGCTCGGCGAGTTCTGCGCGTTTAGCGTTGAATTTCTCAGGGGTATCGATGGAGTGACCAATAACGGTCTGATACACCTCATTACTCGCTTCCAGTTTCCGCTTCAGCATTCCCGGTAAATCTGACGGGACGTGGCAGTCATGACACTCGGCGCGTACGCCGGAAGCATTCTGGAAATGCGCCGACTTTTTATATTCTTCATACACCGGCGTCATACTGTGGCAACTGACGCAAAACTCAGTGCTGCTGGTGGCCTTGATCCCGAAGTGAGGTAACACAATCAAGGCAATACCGATCACGATCCCCATCAGCACCAGCGCTAACACCGACCAACGCGCACTTGGCCGACGCAGCGCACTCCATAGTCGTCTCATAATAACTCCTGTAAAAATATAATTTGGCAACTGTGATCTTAATAAGCAAATATGAATAGCGGCACTCGTCAGGATGAATGGCTTATGACAGCATATGAATGGATATGAACAGGAAGATCGGGAAAGCAGGGATGTCACACCATATTGTCATTGTTGAAGATGAGCCTGTGACGCAGGCACGTTTGCAAAGCTACTTCATCCAGGAAGGGTATCTCGTGTCGGTCACGGCAAGCGGCGACGGACTACGGGAAATTATGGAAAACCAGCCTGTTGATCTCATTTTGCTGGATATTAACCTGCCCGATGAAAACGGCTTAATGCTCACCCGAGCCCTGCGCGAACGCTCAACGGTGGGGATTATTCTGGTGACCGGGCGCAGCGATCCTATTGATCGAATTGTCGGGCTTGAGATGGGCGCCGATGATTATGTCATCAAACCGCTGGAGCTGCGTGAACTCGTGGTACGGGTAAAAAATCTGCTCTGGCGTATCGATCTGGCCCGTCAGGCCAACGCTCTCTCTCAGGATAACTGCTATCGTTTTGCCGGATATTGTCTGAATATCTCACGCCACACGTTGGATCAGGACGACCGACCTATCAAACTCACCCGCGCGGAATACGAAATGCTGGTGGCCTTTGTCACTAATCCTGGCGAGATCCTCAGCCGCGAACGACTGCTGCGTATGCTCTCCGCCCGGCGGGTAGAAAACCCCGATTTGCGCACTGTGGACGTACTGATCCGCCGTTTGCGTCATAAACTCAGCGCCAACCTGTTAGTTACGCAGCATGGCGAAGGGTATTTCTTAGCCGCTGATGTCTATTAATCCACCGATTCAGGTAATGTGGTGCACCAAGGATGATTTTCACTCTGGCCAAAAGATTGTGGATGGCGTTTGCCCTGATGGCATTGCTGACTCTGGTAAGTATCTTTGTAGGTTGGTATAACCTGCGCGTTTTAACTCAAAGCGCTCAGACCAATACTCTGGCCCTGATCCCAACCATGAATATGGCCCGTCAGTTGAGTGAGGCCAGCGCGTGGGAACTCTTTACCGCCCAAAATCTGAACAACACGGATAGCGCAGAGATGTGGCAATCCCAGGGGAGAACGTTATCGGCGCAGAAGCTGAAAATTGACTCCCTGTTGCAGGGGCTGCGCGAGAAAGGGTTTGAAACGATAGCTATTGAACGGCAAGCCTATGAGATTGACCACTCGCTACGTCAACAGGGCGATCTGGTCGGTCAGCGGCTGAAACTCCACGATCAACAGCAACAACTCAGCCAGCAAATCGTCGCCGCGGCCGGAGAAATCGCCAACATCGCGCAATCCCAGACCCATTACATAGCCATCGCCACCGCATCACCGCAGTCTGGCCCGCAAAGTGTGTTTGGCTACAATCATAACAGGTCGGCGGAGAGCGCCGTCGAACAGTGGGTTGCTGGCGATCGTGAGTACGTCAGGCAGATGCACGAAATGCGCTTTAGCGCTCTGCAAATACAGCATTTCGTTATGAAACTGGAGCTGGAGGAGAGTGAAAAAAATAAGAACAGGCTACCTGTTCAACTGAAAAACGCGCTTAACAGGGTACAGCTTCAACAAAGACGTATTAAAGCTCCGCCGGTTCGCGCGCAGGCGGAAAAGGCACTGGAGACAGTACAACGATATGTCGAGTTACTGGCGCTGTACCAACGTGAAAAAGCACTCAATACTCACCTGCAGACGCTGACGCAAAATAATATTGTGCAGTTTGCACAGTTCAGCAACGAAGTTAATCAGTTGGTCGCAACCATTGAGCAGCGTAATCGTGCTGGACTTACACATCTGGAAAGCGCCAGTGAACATGTACGGTTTAACCTGCTACTGCTGGGCGTCGTTTCACTTTGCTCATTGATTCTGATCCTCTGGCGCGTGGTTTATCGCTCAGTCACGCGTCCACTTGCCGAACAAACGCAGGCTCTGCAACGGCTGCTGGACGGTGATATCGACTCCCCTTTCCCGGAAACCGCTGGCGTGCGGGAGCTGGACACCATCGGGCGGCTGATGGATGCTTTTCGCAGCAGTGTTCATGCGCTTAATCGCCACCGCGAACAGCTGGCGGCGCAGGTCAAAGCGCGTACAGCTGAATTGCAGGAACTGGTGATAGAACACCGACAGGCACGGGCGGAAGCAGAAAAAGCCAGCCAGGCAAAATCTGCGTTTCTGGCTGCGATGAGCCATGAGATCCGCACTCCGCTGTACGGAATTCTCGGCACCGCGCAGTTGCTGGCAGATAACCCGGCGCTTAACGCCCAGCGTGATGATTTGCGGGCGATTACTGACTCTGGCGAATCATTACTGACCATCCTCAACGATATTCTCGATTATTCGGCTATCGAAGCAGGCGGCAAGAATGTTTCGGTCAGCGATGAGCCCTTTGAACCGCGCCCACTGCTGGAAAGTACCCTGCAATTAATGAGCGGACGGGTGAAAGGTCGCCCGATTCGCCTGGTAACGGAAATTGCCGACGATGTCCCAACCGCGTTAATGGGCGATCCGCGCCGTATTCGCCAGGTTATTACCAATTTGTTGAGCAACGCCCTGCGTTTCACCGACGAAGGGCACATTATTCTGCGTAGTCGCACTGATGGCGAGCAATGGCTTGTCGAAGTGGAAGACAGCGGCTGTGGTATTGATCCCGCGAAACTGGCTGATATCTTTCAGCCGTTTGTTCAGGTGAGCGGCAAACGCGGCGGCAGCGGCCTGGGGCTGACTATCAGTACCAGTCTGGCTCAGGCGATGGGCGGCGAACTGACCGCCACCAGCAAGCCGGGAGTAGGAAGCTGTTTTGGCTTACGGTTACCGTTACGTGTTGCCACTGCGCCCGCACCAAAAACAGTCAATCAGGCGGTGCGTCTGGACGGTTTACGATTACTGTTGATTGAAGATAACCCGCTAACGCAGCGTATTACCATCGAGATACTTAACACCAGTGGCGCTCAGGTCGCGGCCGTAGGAAATGCCGCGCAGGCTTTAGAGACGCTGCAAAATAGTGAACCGTTTGCTGCCGCGCTGGTGGATTTTGATCTGCCGGATATCGACGGCATTACACTTGCCCGGCAACTTTCGCTGCTATATCCGTCGCTGGTTTTGATTGGCTTTAGCGCCCATGTCATCGACGAAACGCTGCGCCAGCGTACCAGTTCGCTATTTCGCGGAATTATCCCTAAACCGGTGTCGCGTGAAGTGCTTGGTCAGTTACTGGCTCACTATCTGCACCTGCAAACACATAACCATCAACCACTGGATGTATCGCAGCTCAATGAAGATGCGCAGTTAATGGGGGTGGAGAAAATCCACGAATGGCTAGCATTATTTAAACAACATGCCCTGCCCCTTCTCGATGAAATGGACACTGCCCGCGCCAGTCACGACAGCGACAAAATCAAACGTGCCGCGCACCAGTTGAAAAGCAGCTGTGCCAGTCTGGGCATGCGCAGTGCCAGTCAGTTGTGCGGACAACTTGAGCTGGAACCATTAACCGCGGCCCTGCCGCGTGAAGAAATTACGCGTAGCATCGCGGCCCTAGAACAGTGGCTGAATAAGAACGCCCCAAACCCGATGTGAATCAATATCATCCCGTTGAGAAAACTTAGAATAGTGGTATTTAGTATGCAACTTAACGGGCGGGCAAAATTATGACAGAGAAAAAAAGAATCCGCTGGCAGCGACGGCCAGGCACGACGGGCGGTAAATTACCGTGGAATGACTGGCGCAATGCCACGACCTGGCGTAAAGCGACGCAATTATTACTGTTGGCAATCAATATTTATATTGCCGTCACCTTTTGGTACTGGGTGCGCTATTACGAAACGGCAGGTAATACGGCATTTGTCGCCAGACCGGGGGGCATTGAAGGTTGGCTGCCGATTGCTGGTCTGATGAATCTGAAATACAGCCTTGCAACAGGTCAGTTACCTTCCGTGCACGCCGCCGCGATGCTGTTATTGGCCGCTTTTATCATTATTAGCTTACTGCTGAAAAAAGCCTTTTGTTCGTGGCTATGCCCTGTTGGTACGCTCTCTGAATTAATTGGCGATCTCGGGAAAAAACTGTTTGGTCGACAATTCGCCCCTCCCCGCTGGCTGGATATTCCTCTACGCGCGGTGAAATATTTGCTATTAAGCTTTTTTCTTTATATCGCGTTATTCATGCCCGCCCAGGCGATTCACTATTTTATGCTATCGCCTTATAGCGTGGTGATGGACGTTAAAATGCTCGATTTCTTTCGCCATATGGGGAAAGCGACATTAATCAGCGTGACGGTTTTGCTGATTGCCAGCCTGTTTATTCGCCATGCCTGGTGTCGTTATCTCTGCCCATATGGTGCGCTGATGGGACTGGTTTCGCTATTATCGCCGTTTAAGATTCGTCGCAATGCCGAAAGCTGTATCGACTGCGGTAAATGTGCGAAAAATTGCCCATCACGGATCCCAGTCGATAAATTAATTCAGGTCAGAACGGTGGAATGTACCGGTTGTATGACCTGCGTGGAGTCATGCCCGGTGGCCTCAACATTGACCTTTTCGCTGCAAAAACCTGCGGCAAATAAAAAGGTCTTTGCCTTGTCTGGCTGGCTCATGGCACTACTGGTATTGGGAATTATGTTCGCGGTGATTGCTTATGCGATGTATGCGGGAGTATGGCAGAGCCCGGTGCCAGAAGAGTTGTACCGACGCTTAATTCCACAAGCGCCAATGATTGGTCACTAAATTAGCAACAAGCGGAACATCACCTCGCACGGGGTGATGTTCACAAAATCACATTATTTTGATTTTGACATCATAACTTTCAAGCCCGGTCATTTTCTCCCGCGCGGTGAAGCGAATTTCAGAGACTTCTTTCCCTGTGTTCTTGTTAAATTCGGCGATTTTTTGCGCGATAAAATCTGAGATTTCCGTTTCGGCTTGTTTTTTTAGCTCTTCAATATTCACTGTTAACCTCTTCTGGTCTTAAAAGACAGCAACACGCCAGTAAGGTGTTGGTTCCCGGTACCTGGTCAGGCAAGAAATGTTATAAGCCATCTCCCTGAAAGATTCAATAATCAACAGGTTATCGCTTATTATACATACAGAATTGAGGAAAAATAAGCCAGATATAAAAAAGGCTCCACGAGGGAGCCTGATATTATTTGGTGAAATCCAGTGGTGTCTGGTCAGTGCGTATTTGCAATGCGATGTTATCAAAGGTGATCATCATCGATTTACAGAAAATACACTTTGCACCTAAAGGGTTTCGCTCCGTCACATCGAATGCCGATGTGCGGTACTGTGAACCATGACAACATGGACAGCGGAAATGGAGATGCTGAGTAATAGCGGCAACCTTAGAGCGTAACAACGTTCGCTGCCGAGGGACCACGTTGCCCCTGCTCAATAGAAAATTCGACTTTCTGATTTTCGTTCAGCGTGCGGAATTCATTGCTCTGGATGGCGGTGAAATGGACGAAAACGTCCTTGCTGCCATCATCAGGAGTGATAAAGCCGAAACCTTTATCTGCGTTAAACCATTTTACTAAACCAGTCATTTTATTAGACATATTATTACTTCCTTCATTTTGGGCCTTTCGGCAAACAGGGCTTTAATACAGAAACTACTTAGTGTTCAGGAGAGAGACTCAAAAGAAGGGGATAATGCCTGATAATGAGAACTGCTTTAGTAAACTACTTTGTATGATGTCTGTCTTTCAAACCGACGCAGCTATTAACGCATGATAAATAAGATTAAGCAAACTTTATTTTGGCCGTCCAGCGGTCTTAAATAAAACTGGCTTTATTTTATTTAGACCGTATAGTGCAGCGCAGATTTATCAGTAAGGAATTTGTTTGTCCCGTAAAATGACAGGAATTGTCAAAACCTTTGATCGCAAAAGTGGCAAAGGATTCATCATCCCCTCCGACGGTCGTAAAGAAGTCCAGGTCCATATTTCCGCATTCACCCCCCGCGACGCAGAAGTGCTCACCCCAGGGTTACGCGTGGAATTTTGCCGCGTCAATGGCCTGCGTGGCCCCTCAGCGGCAAATGTTTATTTGTCCTGATGGAGAGTGCATGCCGGAATGCGTGCTTCATTCACGATTTGCGTAAAACCAGCCAACGAACACATGCCCTGCGCGTTTCTTTCGCCACACTCAGCCAACGTTAACGCCACTTCGCCTGGCGGAGTTTTTAGCGACAACGGAGTTTTGTCACGCATCTGCTGTAGGGTCTGGAATACCAGCGATACCTGAATCCACTGGCTGTTATCACTAAGTCGCCGCCAACGTTCAAAAACCAGTTCGCCCCCCGGTGGGGTATTATCCGGCTGGCCTGGTAGCGTCCAGTTAAGCTCTAGCGCGCCCCCCAGATTCGCCAGATTAGTGTCGTGTCCGGCAATAAATAGCAGCGAAGTGGGTAATGTCACGCCATAAACCTGTTGTTGCGTGTTATTTGGCGTCAGCGCCGTCAGCACTAAATCCAGCAACGGCGTGGCGCGACTACGGGCAACCTCTGGTGTCCGTTGCAGCAAATAAAACTGCGCGTTATGCAGACTTAGCAAGGTGTTCCACTGGTGTGAATCAGTAATTCGCCCCCAGCCAGGCTCCGGCATTCCCTGTGCCTGTTGCAGGAGAAATATCTCCGTCAGCATTGAAGCCAGACTTGCCGCACCGGTCAGAGATACATTGTCATCCCTCACTTTGAGTTCGGACGGCAATGCCTGGGTCAACGTACAACTTTCGTCCTGATTGTCTCGTTTAAGGCACAGATTTGATTGCTGGAAATTGAGAACCTGCTCCAGTTCGCGAAATGCGGTTTGCCGATGCTCGGTAAACTCCGCTATCGATCCCCCTGCTCTACTGAGAATAGTCGCGGTAACGTTGGTCTTATCCAGTTGGCAAACGCCAGTTTTAAGGGGATTAAACAGGGGATCGGGCCGGGAAGTATCTGGCTGGGTATGGACTGTAATCGTACAGTTGGGTGCCAGCCCGGCAGCAAAGGCTTCACCTGTTTTACTCGTACGTTCATCGACATCCGCAATAATCGCAACCTGATCAGGTTTCGGGCAGCCATTTTTTGCCAGTAAACCGTCAGCGACCAGGCGTTGGCGTTGATAATGTCCAAGATAAGTGACCAGTTCGCCGCCACGCGGGGTCAACCAGCCCAATTTCACCGGCCACTCAGGCCATGTGTCTGGAGTGACATCCTGCATGAGTGGCGTGGCTTTGGTGGGCGCACGCACGCCATGACGGCTGACAATCACCACCCGCTCCAGCTTCAGTTCCGGCTCACTCTGAGCGAATGCAGGTGACGAGGTTAACGGAATCAGAAGAGATAAAAATGGGATCAAAATCGCTTTCATCGATATGTTTCCGTTTTTCATATCCGACATGACTGCCTGATGCGACGCGTCGTATCAGGCCTAAGTTCGTTGTGCGCCCAGTCATCCCTTCAGGCGCGGATCCAGCCATACCAACACGACGGTAGAAAGCGAACACATCAACAAAATGCCGACGAACCACAATAGATACCACATTGTTCATGCTCCTTAGTACAGCTCATGATCGTGACGGCGCAGAGTTTCAGTCGTCATACGACCCCACATTTTGTAGTAGCTCCATAGAGTGTAGAGCAACACTATTGGCAAAAATATCAGTACAATTACTAACATAATGCTAAGTGTCAGTTGGCTGGAGGTACTGTCCCACACGGTCAGGCTGGATATCGGACTGATACTCGAAGGCATAACAAAGGGAAATAACGTAACGCCAGCGGTGAAAATCACACCAAATTGCATCAATGACGCCATCAGAAATCCCCAACCGGGGCGACCACGATAAATTGCCATCGCCGTCAGTAACGGGCAGAAGAAACCGAGCAGTGGGAAGATCCACAAAACTGGCGATTCGATGAAGTTATTCATCCAGGCGCCTGGCAGTACCGTCACCATTTTCATCAGTGGATTGGACGGACCGTTGACATCCTGAGCGAGTAACACAAAGCCATCAATACCGACCCACAGCCAGTATCCCGCCAGCAGGAAGCAGAGCATCACCAGCAGCGCGGCGCGTTTGGTCGCCAGTTGTGAACGCAGATGAATAGCGCCAACGGTTTTCAGCTGCAACCAGACGCCCCCTTGCAAAATCACCATACCCAGACTGAGCAAGCCGCACAGCAAAGGGAATGGCGTCAGCAACTGCCAGAAGCTACCGAGATACTCCACGCGTAATTGTGGTGTGAAGCTAAACGGCACGCCAAGTAACAAGTTACCAAACGCAATACCAAAGACCACAGGCGGGACCAGACTACCAATGACCAGACCGGCATCCCACATTTTGCGCCAGCGGGCATCCGCTATTTTGCCGCGATAATCAAAAGCTAACGGGCGGAAGAACAGCGAGCACAGCACCAGGATCATCGCCACATAAAAGCCAGAAAACGCCGCTGCGTAGACTCTGGGCCAGGCGGCAAATAATGCCCCACCTGCGAGGATCAGCCAGACCTGGTTACCCTCCCAGTGAGCGCCAACGCTGTTGATCACTATCCGGCGTTCATCATCGTCACGCGCCACCAGTGGCAGCAGACAACCGATCCCCATATCAAATCCGTCGGTGACCATAAAGACCACCAGGATGACGCCCATCAGCAGCCACCAGATGAACCGTAATGTTTCATAATCAAACATGACTCTCTCCTTTACCCCTGTTGCTGCGCTGGTTGTTCACTCTGCATCGCACTCGGCCCCAGGCGGGCATATTTCTGCATCAGGTAGACTTCGGCGATTAAGAACAGGGTGTAAAGTCCTACGATCATGATCAGAGAGAAGGCCAGTTGGCCCGTGGTTAATGCAGAGTGCGCGGAGTATGTCGGTAAGATGTCCTGAATCGCCCACGGCTGACGACCAAACTCGGTCATAAACCACCCGGCCTCAATGGCAATCCACGGCAGTGGCAAACTCCAGAGCGCCATTTTCAGCACCCAGCGATGTTGATCGATTTTGCCGCGCAGCGTCTGGACGAGCGCAATCAGCATCACCAGTAACAGCAGCGAACCGCAGCCAACCATGATGCGGAAACTCCAGAATACCGGCGCAACTTGCGGGATTGCGCCACGCATCGCCGCCTGGTACTGCGCAGCAGTGACCTGATTCATATCCGGTGCATAACGAGAGAGCAGCATGCCGTAACCGAGATCGCCTTCTAACTCGCGAAACGCCTGTAATACATGCGGCTCGCGGTTGCCCTGCGATATCTCCTGCATTAACAGCCAGGCTATGCGTCCGCGTTGCAGCCGTGGGTAGGTTTCGGCCATCAAATTTTTCAGCCCGGGAACAGGTTTATCCAATGAATGAGTGGCGAGGATCCCTAACAGGGCCGGGATTTTAATGGCAAAAGCGTTGCGTTCTTGATCCTGTTCCGGCCAGGCAACGAGATGGAACGGCGCGGGTGCAGGTTCAGTTTGCCACTCCCCTTCCATTGCCGCCAGTTTTACCGGCTGTACTCGTGCGACTTCATATGCAGAGCTGTCTCCGAGTTGCAGCGCGCCGATTATCGCCAGGGTCCCGAAGACAGAACCGATGGCAAACGAGCGGAGTGCAACGTCGCGCTCCCGCCCACGCAGCAAATACCACGCGCTGATCGCCATAATGAACATCGCCCCGGTCACATAACCTGCCATCACCGTGTGCACAAATTTCACCTGGCTGACAGGGTTAAAGACCAGATCGCTGAAGCTGGTCATCTCCATACGCAGGGTATCGATATCGAAATGCGCCCCGGTCGGGAACTGCATCCAGCCATTGGCATTCAAGATCCACAATGCGGAGATATTTGAACCGAATGCCACCAGCCAGGTGACCAACAGGTGTTGATATTTGTTCAGGCGTTGCCAGCCGAAGAAGAACAGACCAACAAAAGTGGATTCGAGGAAGAAGGCCATTAATGCTTCCATCGCCAGCGGTGCGCCGAAAATGTCGCCTACATAGTTGGAATAGAATGACCAGTTAGTACCAAACTGAAACTCCATCGTCAGGCCGGTGGCCACGCCGAGAGCAAAGTTGATACCGAAGAGCTTACCCCAGAAACGCGTCATATCGCGGTAGATTGTTTTGCCGGTAACCACGTAAATAGTTTCCATGATGGCCAGCAAAAAAATCAGCCCCAGGGTAAGGGGCACAAATAAAAAGTGATACAGCGCGGTCAGCGCAAACTGCCAGCGCGATAAGTCAATAACATCCCACATGCTAACTCCTGTAGGCGAAGAGAGGGTAATAACCCTTTAATAGTAGATCCCTCTTTTTATCCTTACAGTTTGTAGGTAGTTGTATTCGCTAATTGCGATATTCACAGGACCGAAAGCGATATTTGCCACCGTTTTTACTGTTGTGCGCTTTCCGCCAGCCACTGACAAACCTCGCCGAGACGCTGCGCAGAGTCCGCCAGATCTTCCGGCGCAGCCAGCACAACTTCGGGTATCGGGCAGATTTCATAACTCTCAAGCAGAGGGCCTTTTAAGGTGTCCATACAGCGTAAATGCCAGACATGGCGTAACCCCGTGGCGTTGATATAGCTCTCGCCATAGCCAATGGTGCGAATCTGAATATTTCCCGGCCCACAGAGACGTGAGAGAAAAAGCCGATCAGCCTCGCTGATGGGTAATTGCGTCAGATTAATGCTGTGCGGCTGCGCGTCGGGGTTACGTACATGTGCCAGTAACTCATGCGCCAACGGTAGGCCATTCATCAGGCCATCAATGGGCGGCGGTAACAGCGAATCTGTCGGCAAGAGATTTTGCGTTGCCGCCTGCCACAACGCCAGCGGCGCGCAGCCAGCCTCCAGTTTGTCCTCCAGCAACTTTTCGCCGCGACGTCTGCGCACCCGCCATAATCCGCAGAAGATCGCCTCCTGTATTTCACTTTCACTGTCGTCAGCCTGCTGAATGCGCACTGACACTTCCCCTTCCCCGAGAAGCGTATTGATAAAGTGACGATCGTCGGCGTTGAGATTTAACAGATCGACTGCCAGCACCTCGCCCAACGGCGGCTGGCGTTGACTTAGTTGATGTTGTAACTCGTTTAACAGCGCCATCACCTGCGGGCTGTGAGCACATTGCTCCAGGGCCGCCATACTCGGTTCATCATTCACCTGACAGGTGATCGGCAGTGGATTCATGCTGAAACTGTCATCGTTCGGTTGCGTTCCTGGCCCCAGCAGATGGAAAAAAGTTTCGCTCATGAGGCACGCTCCTGCTGCGGTTCGACAAGCCCGCGCATCAGGTTTATCAGTTCCGCCCACGGGTGAATACCATTCAGCACGCCGCGATAGTTTCCGCCGGTAAACACTAAAGTGGCGGGAAAGCGAAAGACGCCAAAGCGATCGCCGATGGCTTCGCTCTGCTCAAGATCGGCAATCGCCACCTTCCACACATAGTCTGGAAACTCGCGCAGTAGCTCGCCGATCATTACCGGATTGTCGCTGACTTCAGGCGTCCGTTTTGGGTCACAGCTTAACAACACCACGCCGTCTGGCGCTTGCGTAAGCCAGTCATCAAGACAGGATTCACTAACCTGCGTCCAGCCGCGCGCCAGCATTCGTTGCCACAACGCATCAAATGGCGTGTCGTTGCTCATCCCTGCTCCTCCAGCGTCATCCGGTACTGGCGCAAGCGAACGCCTTCGTAATTTTCCATCGACAGACAGTCATAATTGAGACAACGAGACTCCTCAGTCGGTTGCGGTACAACTCCCCACTCAGCCAACTGGACCAGCGCCGCCTGTTCCGCAGCGGGCAGTTGCTCTCGCGCCAGTTCGCTCAGGCTGCCGCCGTAGTCGTCGAGCATCGCGGGTTGCAGGCCGACGAGGGCAATATGTGCTGGCAGATGTCCGCGGATATCTGCCAGCGCCAGCACTTCGGAGAAACTGTTCTGGTGCAGGCTCATTTTCTTCGCGCTGAGATAGGCCGGAATACGTTCTCCGACATAGGTTCGTAGCGTTCCTGGCTCCAGCCCATAATCAATGGCATCGAGAATCAACAAGTGGCTGGCGCTTTCGACATAGCCCAGCAAGTTCAGCCCCTGAGTGCCGCCATCAACAATCTCCACTTCCTCGGGCCAGTGATAATGGGCATACAGCCGTTCTGCCACCCGCACGCCGAAGCCTTCATCGGCCCACAGCAGGTTACCCAGCCCCATTACCACCACGCGTTGCTCGCTCATGAACGCTCCTTGTTGCTTTTGACTTTAAAAAATTTGTGGCTGCGGTAGCCATTCACCATAGTGGAGATCACCGTGTCATCAGACATGATGTCTTCACGCAGCGCCATATACACATGACCGATCACAAACGCGCCAATCAGCCACATCCCCAGCCGATGCCAGCTGTGAATGTCCATTGAGTTGCCGCCCGTCCAGTAGAAAAATTCCACCACGTAACGGAACGGTGTGAAGATGGCATACTGACTATGTTCGCTGAACAGCGCAAAACCGGTGACGATCATAAAAACGGACATCAGGAAATAGCCGAACATCGCGGCCTGGGCGATGGGATTATGACCAATATCAGCACTCGGGCGTTTTGCCAGAAACAGATACCAGCGGATTTCATACCACACGCCCAACCACCAGCGTTTACGCCACACCGGCACGATGAACAGCTCGCGTGAGTAGCGATTACCGACAAATGCCCAGTAGATCCGCATCAGTAATATCACGGTAAAAATCATCCCAGCACTGAAGTGAATTAACCGGATGTACCCCATGTAGAACAGATAAGTCGCCTCGCCGCTGACCGAAGGCAGCGGTTTACCAATAAAGTAGCCAGTAACCATCAACACTGCCATGCACAGCACCGTCAGCCAGTGCCAGATCCGCACGGGCGCTTCAAAGACATAGTGGCTGACAACGTTGTCGCTTTTCTGTTGCATGATGATTCTCCTTCGCTGTTAACGCACCTGCACGGAGATAAGCTCGCTGCCATAGTCGCCTAGCACGTGAGTTGAACAGGCGAGGCACGGGTCGAAGCTGTGCAAAGTACGCAGGATTTCCAGCGGCTGTTCAGGAATAGCCATTTTGGTGTTCATCAGCGCCGCTTCATACGCACCAATTTGCCCTTTGGGATCGCGCGGGCTGGCGTTCCAGGTGGTCGGCACCACGCACTGATAGAGATCAATCTTGCCATCGCGAATGGCGGCCCAGTGACCTAACGCCCCGCGCGGCGCTTCGGTAAAACCGACGCCCCGGCACTCTTTCGGCCAGGTAGCAGGCTCCCATTTTTCAGTGGAGGCGGTGGCGAGGTTGCCGTTTTTCAGGTTGGTCATCAGCTTGTCAAAGAAGTATTGCAACTTACCTGCGGCCCACTGCGCTTCGTGCGCGCGGCACAAAATGCGGCCCAACGTTGACTGGATGCCATAAAGCGGCAGGTTCAGTGCCGACATCATGCGATCGACAGACTCAACGGTTGCCGCATCGCCTTTGTGGTAAGCGATCAACGTGCGCGCCAGCGGCCCCACTTCCATCGCATGACCGCGCCAGCGTGGCGCTTTGATCCACGAGTAGCGTTCCTGTTCATTCAGTTGCTGAATGTTAGTATCACTGCCTTTGACATCGCCGGGGTTGTACCACGGATCGGTAATACCATCGAAGGGATGACGTCCAACCCGATCGTCGGGATAACGATACCAGGCGTGATCGACAAACTCCTGCACCTGCTGCGGATCAACCAAATCTACTGGCAGCACGTTTTTGAAGTCGCCGTTAATTACTGCGCCGCCAGGCATCAGCAGACTTTTTTCGCCAAAGTCGTTGGCGATATCGGGGAACGCACCGTAGCTGAGGACGCATTGATCCGAAAGGCCCGTGCCGATTTCGCTCCACGGTTTGTTGAACTGGCCGATGGCTAAAGCGTCGGGGATCATCACGTTATTAATGAAGTCCGCCGTACGGGTGATAATCGACTGCACCAGGTTCAGGCGTTCCATATTGACCGCGCCGACCGCGCCGCTTTCGTCAATGTTAATTGCGCATGGCATCCCGCCGACAATCCAGTTTGGATGAGGGTTTTTACCGCCAAAGACCGCGTGGATTTTGACAATTTCACGCTGAAAATCGAGAGCTTCGAGATAGTGGGCAAAGCCCATCAGGTTGGCTTCTGGCGGCAGTTTATATTGCGGATGGCCCCAGTAGCCGTTACGGAAGATCCCCAACTGCCCGCCTTCAACAAATTTCTTCAGTCGGTTTTGTACGTCGAAGAAATAGCCAGGGGACGATTTCGGCCACGAAGAGAGGCTTTGCGCCAGTTCGGAGGTTTTCCGCGGATCGGCTTTCAACGCATCTAACACATCGATCCAGTCCATCCCGGCGAGCTGATAGAAATGCACCAGGTGATCGTGGCACCAGAGCGTTGCCAGCATAATATTGCGGATGATATTGGCGTTGTCCGGCACTTTAATACCGATGGCATCTTCGATGGCGTAAACCGAAGCCAGAGCGTGTACGCCGGTACAGACGCCGCAGATACGTTCAACGAACGCCCACGCATCGCGCGGATCGCGCCCTTGCAGGATGATCTCCAGCCCGCGAAACATAGTGCCGCAGGAGACGGCATTGGTTATCACATTCTGATCGTTGATATTTACTTCGCAGCGCATATGGCCTTCGATGCGCGTGATTGGATCAACCACCAGGCGACGTCCGGCATTGTTGATGGTGTATCCCTGAGTTTCGTACTGAGTGCTCATGCCTGTTTATCCTCGTTGCCCGGCTGTTGTTCTGCTTCTGCAAGTTGCTGGTTATGACGTCTGCGCTGGTCAACGGCGCTGGCGACTGCATGTACGCCAACCGCCGCAGCCACCACGCCAAGCGCGGTTAAACCGACGGTATCGGCGGTGGAGTGAGTCCCCATTTGCGGAATATCGACCACGCGGCTGTAGAACGAGCCGCGATCCCAGAAGCCATTTTCAGAACAGCCAAGACAACCGTGACCAGACTGAATCGGGAAGGAAACGCCATCGTTCCAGCGGGTAGAGGAGCAGGCGTTATACGTAGTTGGCCCTTTGCAGCCCATTTTGTACAGGCAGTAACCTTTACGCGCCGCGTCATCATCCCAACTCTGCACAAACTCTCCGGCGTCGAAGTGGGCGCGGCGATAGCATTTATCGTGAATACGCTGACCATAGAACATCAGCGGACGCCCCATTCTGTCGACATCCGGCAGGCGATCGAACGTCACCATGTAAGTAATGATGGCGCTCATCACATCCGGGATCGGCGGGCAGCCTGGCACTTTGATAATAGGTTTGTCGGTGATGACTTTGTCGATAGGCGTTGCCTGCGTCGGATTGGGCCGCGCGGCCTGCACGCAGCCCCATGAAGCGCAGGTTCCCCATGCGATAATCGCACTGGCTCCGGCAGCGGCACGTTTGAGTTTTTCAATAAACGGCCTACCGCTGCTGATACAGAACATCCCCTGCTCGCCCAGTGGCGGATTGCCCTCTACCGCAAGGATATATTTGCCATTGTATTGTGTGATGATGTCTTCAAAGACTTCTTCCGCCTGAGTTCCGGCAGCAGCCATCAGAGTATCGTCGTAGTCGAGAGAAATAAGGGAAAGAATGACATCCTTCGCCAGTGGGTGAGCGGAGCGGATAAAAGATTCGGTACAGCAGGTGCATTCCAGACCGTGGATCCACACCACCGGAATGCGCGGTTTATTTTCCAGCGCCCAGGCAATCTTTGGTGCCATTCCCGCGCCTAATCCCAGCGAGGTTGCAGCCAGACTGCAATATTTGAGAAAGCTGCGCCGGGTGACCCCCTGACGCCGCATGGCCTGGTAAAATGTCTCCTCGTTATTCATATCGCACGTCTCTTCTCCTTGCGACACCAGCAGGACGCCGGGCGCATATGGTCGGCAAGCGACGTCCCTGTAGCAAGGCAAACCATCGTTTTACGTGAGAGGCTGAAAACGAAAGCTCATCCTTCTGCACTGGCGCACGTCGCCAGAAAGTATTGTTAATAAAGCGTAGTGAAACTTTTGCACAAAACAATACAAACTGTGTGGATTTGTCTTTTAGCGATAAAAATGGGCCTTATTTTCCTTAAGGTTTGGCGCAGAACGATTACGAGCTCATTTTTATGGCGACAGAATACCCAAATTGCTGTTATTTCACGCAATCAACGCGCATTTGTCTGTTTTTCAAGCAAACAAACAAATTGGGGGTTTACACGACGCATCGGGATGTTTATAGTTCGCGTCATTCCGGAAGTGTGGCCGAGCGGTTGAAGGCACCGGTCTTGAAAACCGGCAACCCGAAAGGGTTCCAGAGTTCGAATCTCTGCGCTTCCGCCAAATAAGATAAGGGGTTAGCTAAATGCTAACCCCTTTTTCTTTTGCCTGTCAAAATGCTATACCACACTCAGTGGCTTAACCATCCTCTGCTAAACCTGTTCCAGATCAAATGCGTAAAGATGGGTAAAACCTCTGGGTAGCTTTCGGCATTATCATTATGCTGCTTCATTAATTACATCTGTCATAGAGAGTGACTCAATGGATCGTATTGTTAGTTCTTCACATGACCGTACATCGCTGCTTAGCACCCATAAGGTGCTGCGTAATACCTATTTTCTCCTGAGCCTGACACTGGCCTTTTCGGCGATTACCGCGACGGCCAGTACGGTTCTGATGCTGCCATCTCCGGGGCTGATTCTGACGCTGGTGGGTATGTATGGTTTGATGTTCCTGACCTATAAAACGGCGAATAAGCCGACCGGGATTATCTCCGCGTTCGCGTTTACCGGTTTTCTGGGTTATATCCTCGGGCCAATTCTGAACACCTATCTGTCAGCCGGAATGGGTGACGTAATTGCCATGGCGTTGGGCGGTACGGCATTAGTGTTCTTCTGCTGCTCTGCGTATGTGCTGACCACTCGCAAGGATATGTCGTTCCTCGGCGGTATGCTGATGGCAGGTATTGTTGTTGTCCTGATCGGGATGGTAGCGAATATCTTCCTGCAACTGCCTGCTCTGCATCTGGCGATCAGCGCGGTGTTCATTCTGATCTCCTCTGGCGCAATTCTGTTTGAAACCAGCAACATCATCCACGGCGGTGAAACGAACTACATTCGTGCCACTGTGAGCCTGTATGTGTCGCTGTATAACATCTTCGTTAGCCTGTTGAGCATTCTGGGCTTCGCCAGCCGCGATTAATCTCGCCCGCTATCTCTTTCTGAGCCTCGCTTTATGCGGGGCTTTGTTTTTTGTTACACTGCCGCCAGTCTGACTAAGGTAGTAAATAATTATGCTGATCTTCGAAGGTAAAGAGATAGAAACCGATACCGAAGGCTATCTCAAAGAGAGTAGCCAGTGGAGCGAACCACTGGCGGTGGTCATTGCAGAGAACGAAGGTATTACACTGTCGCCAGAACACTGGGAGGTGGTGCGTTTTGTACGTGACTTCTACCTGGAATTTAATACCTCTCCGGCAATTCGTATGCTGGTTAAAGCGATGGCGAATAAATTTGGTGAAGAGAAAGGCAATAGCCGTTATCTGTACCGACTGTTCCCGAAAGGCCCGGCAAAGCAAGCCACCAAAATTGCTGGCCTGCCTAAACCTGTGAAATGCATTTAACGAATACGAAAATCCGTTAACTCCCCGGAGGGATGATGCGGCTCGCTAAGCACCCGCTCCACACGCGCTGAACGCGGGCCGCCGCTTTTTAACCACTGCATTAATTTTTCCACCTGCCCTTCTTCACCGCAGGCAACGACTTCCACGCTGCCATCGTCAAGATTTTTGGCGTAACCGGTTAATCCCAATCTTTTCGCTTCGTACTGGGTGGTATAGCGAAATCCTACCCCCTGAACCCGGCCGTATACCCAGGCAATTATGCAGACTTTCGACATGACTGCTCCCCTTATCCTTAATGGACGCGTTGCAAATCCATGGAAAACTCCGGACAATGGCGCCCATTTCTTTGCATCGACAGAATAGTTAATTATGAGTGTACGTTTAGTGTTAGCCAAAGGGCGCGAAAAATCATTACTTCGTCGCCATCCGTGGGTCTTTTCCGGCGCCGTTGCCCGAATGGAAGGTAAAGCCAGCCTCGGAGAAACCATCGATATTGTTGATCATCAGGGAAAATGGTTAGCACGCGGCGCTTATTCGCCAGCATCGCAAATCCGTGCGCGCGTCTGGACGTTTGACCCGTCAGAATCCATCGACATTGCCTTTTTTACTCGCCGTTTACAACAGGCGCAAAAGTGGCGCGACTGGCTGGCGAAAAAAGATGGCCTCGACAGCTATCGTTTAATTGCTGGCGAATCTGATGGCCTGCCTGGCATTACTATCGACCGCTTCGGCAATTTTCTGGTGCTGCAACTGCTGAGTGCTGGCGCAGAGTATCAGCGCGCGGCATTAATTAGCGCCCTGCAAACGATCTATCCGGAGTGCGCAATTTACGACCGCAGCGACGTCGCTGTACGTAAAAAAGAAGGTATGGAGCTGACCCAGGGCCCCGTTACCGGCGAGCTGCCGCCTGCCCTGCTGCCGATTGAAGAACACGGTATGAAGCTGCTGGTGGACATTCAACACGGCCACAAAACGGGCTACTACCTGGACCAGCGTGACAGCCGCCTGGCTACCCGCCGCTACGTTGAAAATAAACGCGTACTCAACTGTTTCTCCTATACCGGTGGTTTCGCCGTCTCGGCATTAATGGGTGGATGCAGCCAGGTAGTCAGCGTCGATACTTCGCAGGAAGCCCTGGATATCGCGCGGCAGAACGTTGAGCTGAACAAGCTGGATCTGAGCAAGGCTGAGTTTGTCCGTGATGACGTCTTTAAATTGCTGCGTACCTATCGCGATCGCGGTGAAAAATTTGACGTTATCGTGATGGACCCGCCGAAGTTTGTTGAGAATAAAAGCCAGTTGATGGGCGCATGCCGTGGCTATAAAGACATCAACATGCTGGCCATTCAGCTGTTGAATGAAGGCGGAGTTCTCCTGACTTTCTCATGTTCTGGCCTGATGACCAGCGATTTATTTCAGAAAATCATCGCTGACGCCGCAATTGATGCCGGTCGTGATGTACAATTTATAGAGCAGTTCCGTCAGGCCGCCGATCACCCGGTGATCGCTACCTACCCGGAAGGGCTATATCTGAAAGGGTTTGCCTGTCGCGTCATGTAACTTGAAAAGTGAAATTTTGCCCATATATCAAAGGTAAAGATTTCCCGGGAGGTGACTATGATTGCCAGCAAATTCGGTATCGGCCAGCAGGTCCGCCATTCCCTGTTAGGTTATCTCGGAGTGGTCGTGGATATCGACCCGGTTTACTCGCTCTCTGAACCGTCGCCTGATGAGCTGGCGGTGAATGACGAGCTTCGCGCCGCTCCGTGGTATCACGTGGTGATGGAGGATGACAACGGCCTACCGGTTCATACCTACCTGGCTGAAGCCCAGCTAAGTAGCGAATTGCAGGATGAACATCCAGAGCAACCGTCAATGGATGAGCTAGCGCAGACTATCCGCAAACAACTCCAGGCGCCGCGTCTGCGTAACTAATCCTCATAAACATGCCCGGAAGGTTTTCGCCTTCCGGGTATTTTTTTATTTCGCCAGGCCCAGACGAGGGATCTCAATCGCCGGGCAGCGATCCATCACCACGTTTAGCCCTGCATCACGCGCCAGCACTGCCGCCTGTTCATTTATAACACCCAGCTGCATCCATAAGGTTTTCGCACCAATAGCGATCGCCTCCTGCGCCACACCCCATGCTGCTTCTGAATTACGGAAAACATCGACCATATCCACTTTTTCCGGAACCTCCGCCAGCGTGCCGTAACCTTGCTGGCCTAACAGCGTTTTACCGGCGACCTTTGGGGAGACGGGAATAACGTGATAGCCCTGATCGAGCAGATACTTCATTACGCGATAACTTGGACGATCGGGTTTGTCACTTGCTCCCACCAGCGCAATGGTGCGAGTGGACGTTAAAATGCCTGCAATATCGGTTTCTTTCATCATTTCCTCCAGACTATTTACCAAAGTGTACGACAATCCCGACATGCCAACCATGTAGCTACTACGAATGTATGAGAGCAAAAGCAGAAAACATGTCTATATGTTAGTAAGTATGATTAAAGAAAAATTTTGATACATTATTAGTCGGGCGGTCTTTGGACAGGAGCTACCTATGAAAACCGGCATTATGACCACCTTGATTGCACTGTGTTTGCCGGTATCCGTTTTTGCCACCACACTGCGGCTATCCAGCGATGTTGATCTCCTGATACTCGACGGCAAAAAGGTTTCCAGTTCTCTGCTTCGCGGTGCTGATAGCATCGAACTGGATAATGGACCACATCAGTTAGTGTTTCGCGTTGAAAAGACAATCCATCTTTCCAGTAACGAAGAACGACTTTATATCTCCCCGCCGCTGGTCGTTAGCTTTAATACCCAGCTCATTAGTCAGGTGAATTTTCGTCTCCCTCGCCTGGAGAATGAACGAGAAGCGAACCATTTTGACGCAGCGCCGAACCTTGAATTGTTAGATGGCGATGCGACGCCGATTCCGGTGAAGCTGGATATTCTCGCCATTACCTCTGCCGGGAAAACAATCGATTATGAGCTGGAAGTCGAACGCTATAACAAATCCGCAAAACGCGCTTCGCTACCGCAATTTGCCACTATGATGGCGGACGACAGTACACTGCTCTCCGGCGTTTCGGAACTGGATGCGATTCCTCCGCAGTCACAGGTGCTCACTGAACAACGGCTGAAGTATTGGTTTAAACTGGCTGACCCACAAACGCGTAATAACTTTCTGCAATGGGCGGAAAAACAACCTTCTTCCTGAGATTTTTGTGCCTGTGCGCAGGCTTTTTCAGTCTTTATCTTGCAGCGATAAGTGCTTACAGTAGTCTGTAGGAAAGTTAACTACGGATGTAAATTATGGAACTGACAACTCGCACAATGGCGGCGCGTAAACATATTGCGCTGGTGGCACATGATCACTGCAAGCAAATGCTCATGAGCTGGGTGGAACGGCATCAGCCGCTTCTGGAGCAGCACGAACTTTATGCAACGGGCACCACGGGTAACTTAATTTCCCGCGCGACAGGAATGAACGTCAACGCGATGCTGAGCGGCCCGATGGGCGGCGATCAGCAGGTTGGCGCATTGATCTCAGAAGGGAAAATTGATGTGCTGATTTTCTTCTGGGACCCGCTGAATGCTGTACCACACGACCCCGACGTGAAAGCGTTGCTGCGTCTGGCGACGGTGTGGAACATTCCGGTCGCCACCAACGTGGCAACGGCTGATTTCATCATCCAGTCACCACATTTCAACGACGCTGTAGATATTCTGATCCCGGATTATCAACGTTATCTCGCAGAACGCCTGAAGTAAGTTCGCACAGGCGGCACTCGCCGCCTGTTTCTTACGGTTTCCTTGCTACCGGTACATCCAGTTTTTTCAGGTCGTCCACAAAGGGAGAAGGATTCTCTTTGCTGAACAGTACCCAAACCCGATGCCGTGCGCGAGTGAGCGCAACGTACATTAATCGCCGTTCTTCGGCGTCCGGATAGTCCTCTACTGGCGGCAGTAGCGCCTCTTCCATAATGGACTCACGCGCCACAGCCGGGAAGCCATCACTCCCCTCCTGCAAACCAACGATGATGACGTAGTCGGCCTGTTGCCCTTTGCTGGCATGAATGGTCATAAAGTCGATTTGCAGCTTCGGCCAGCGCGTCGTGGCTTTATCCAGAGTAACGGGCTTCAGATGATGGTAACGCGCTAGTACCAGAATGCGCTCTTCGGGTTTGACATAACCAGATAGCTTGTCCAGTAAAGCGTCAAGCTGACTCTCATCCAACAAGGTGACGGCTTTTTTGTCACCATTCGTTAAGCTATTCAGCGGTTTTTTCAACTGATTAGGGTTCTGCTGAATAAAACGGTTTGCCACCTCTCCGATACGGCTATTGAAACGGTAAGTCGTGTCTAAATCACAGCGATCGCCTTCACCGAAGTTTTCATGGAAGGCCGTGGTGAGCGACATTTGCGCGCCGCTGAAGCGGTAAATAGCCTGCCAGTCATCGCCAACAGCAAACAACGTTGTCTGACTATTTTGTTTACGCAATGCTGCCAGCAAGGCCGCTCGCTGTGGGGAGATGTCCTGGAATTCATCAACCAGAATATGTTTCCACGGACTGATAAACCGCCCTTTCTCAAGGATAGCAATCGCCTGATGTATCAGACCTGAAAAATCGACGGCGTTTTCCGCTTTCAGCGCACCTTTCCAGGCTTTCAGCAACGGTGCCATCAATTTGATTCGTTTACTGAACAGATCCCGAATCTCTTCTGGCGCACTGGCAATCATTTCAGCCTGCGCGCCGCCGTGCATCCGCATCAGACTGACCCAGCGATCGAGGCGAGATGCGAGACGACGCTGCAATTTTTCATCATCCCAGAAGTTGCCTTCTGGCACTGACCACTGCAGTTCTTCCATCAACCATTGTCGCCAGCCCTTCGCCTGTGCTTTCTTTTCACTACACTGCTTGCGCCACTCAGCAATAAAGAGTTCATGGCGGGCTGCGGTGTCATTTTCCAGGTTGCTGACTGTCGGTACTTTTTTGCTGCCTTGCTGAATAATATGCAGGGCCAGAGAATGAAACGTGCGCGCGGTAATCTCTTCGGTATGCAGCCGTTCGCGGATCCGCTCGTCCATCTCTTCCGCCGCTTTTCGACCAAACGCCAGCAATAAAATTTGCTCGGGTGATGCTTCACCACGCGCCAATAACCAGCCAGCGCGCGCCACCAGCACAGACGTTTTTCCGCTTCCTGCGCCAGCCAGCACTAACAGGGAATGCTCACCATTAACCACCGCCCGGGCCTGCGCCGGATTAAGCGGTGAAGACTCAACCTGACGGAAAAAATCCGCATATTCGTTAAGCATGGTTTCGGTATACGCCTGATTATGCTGCAACCGACTGGCTTCAATATCTTTCAGCCAGGCCTGACATTTGCGCCACGCCTCACGACAGTTATCAAATTCCTCCAGGCGATTAACCGGTAATGGCAACGCTGACAAAGCCTGACGAATTTGTTGCTGTACCCCAGTGGTTTGCTCCCGCGTCAGCCATTTATTTTCTCCAGTGCGAGCAGCAATAAGATCCAGTTGTTGCTGCAATACGCCAGCGGCAATTTCGCTCATTTCCTCGCTCCAGCGCCGCCAGTGAGCATCAAGATGATGGTGAAAACGCTGCGTCTCTGCCCATTCAGTGCCATGCAGACGCACGACTTTTTCATCAGGCAATACAAATTCCAGCTCACCCCATACCAAACCACGTTTGCAGTGAATAGCCAGTAATTGATTGAAAGGAATAAGGTATTCGTGGCGATCGCCGGAAACTTTTATCCCGGCATTGAGGATCACCGCCCGATCGTAAGGGTGCTGTGCCAGACGTTTGCCAAGAGTTGTCGCTTTCAGTTCCATGTCTCTGTAGATCCACACGATGTCATTTCTTATCAGTGTAACCGCCAGAGAAAACGTGCTCCAGCCCAAAAAAACGTTACAATTGCCGCCCATTACTGAAAACCACAGTAAAGCGAGGTTTTATGCGTACCGTTTTGAACATTCTGAACTTTGTGCTTGGCGGATTCGCCACCACTCTTGGCTGGCTGTTAGCGACCCTGGTCAGTATTGTGCTGATTTTCACCTTACCGCTGACACGGTCCTGCTGGGAGATAACCAAACTGTCTCTGCTGCCTTATGGCAATGAAGCTATTCATGTCGATGAACTAAACCCGGCAGGCAAAAATGTGCTGCTTAACACTGGCGGTACGGTGCTGAATATTTTCTGGCTGGTTTTCTTCGGCTGGTGGCTATGTCTGATGCATATCGCAACAGGTATCGCGCAATGCATTTCCATCATTGGTATTCCGGTTGGTATTGCGAACTTTAAAATTGCCGCTATTGCACTGTGGCCGGTCGGACGCCGCGTGGTATCGGTAGAAACAGCTCAAGCTGCGCGTGAAGCCAATGCACGTCGCCGTTTCCAATAATCCAACATTATGGCCTTTATGCTAAGTCCTTTGCTCAAACGCTATACCTGGAACAGCACCTGGCTGTATTACGCGCGCATTTTTATCGCACTTTGCGGCACCACTGCGTTTCCGTGGTGGCTGGGTGATGTAAAACTTACGATTCCGCTGACTCTCGGAATGGTGGCGGCAGCACTGACCGATCTCGACGACCGACTGGCGGGACGTCTGCGTAATCTCATTATTACGCTGTTCTGTTTTTTTATTGCCTCGGCTTCAGTAGAGCTGTTATTTCCGTGGCCCTGGCTGTTCGCCATTGGTTTAACGCTCTCCACCAGCGGCTTCATTTTGCTCGGCGGTCTGGGTCAACGCTATGCGACCATCGCTTTCGGTGCATTGCTGATTGCCATTTATACGATGCTGGGAACCTCCCTGTATGAGCACTGGTATCAGCAGCCTATCTATCTGCTTGCTGGTGCGGTTTGGTACAACATCCTGACGCTTATTGGTCATTTGCTGTTCCCTGTCCGCCCGTTGCAGGACAACCTGGCTCGTTGTTATGAACAACTGGCGCGGTATCTGGAACTCAAGTCACGTATGTTTGATCCTGATATTGAGGATGAAAGCCAGGCACCGCTGTATGATTTGGCGCTCGCCAACGGGCAACTTATGGTGACGCTGAACCAGACGAAAATCTCGTTACTGACCCGCTTACGCGGCGACCGCGGTCAGCGGGGAACGCGTCGTACACTACATTACTATTTTGTAGCGCAGGATATCCACGAGCGGGCAAGCTCTTCACATATTCAGTATCAAACGCTGCGAGAACATTTTCGCCACAGCGATGTGCTGTTCCGCTTCCAGCGCCTGATGTCGATGCAGGGCCAGGCTTGCCAACAATTGTCACGCTGTATTTTGCTGCGTCAGCCTTATCAGCACGATCCACATTTTGAACGCGCTTTTACGCATATTGACGCCGCACTTGAGCGGATGCGCGAAAATGGTGCGCCCGCCGATCTGCTAAAAATACTGGGATTCCTGCTGAACAATTTACGTGCCATAGATGCCCAACTGGCGACTATTGAATCAGAACAAGCCCAGGCGCTGCCCCCCAATGCAGACGAAAATGAACTCGCCGACGACAGCCCTCGCGGGTTTAGCGATATCTGGCTGCGTCTTAAACGTAACTTAACGCCGGAGTCTGCACTATTTCGCCATGCAGTGAGAATGTCGCTGGTATTGTGTGTTGGTTACGCCATCATTCAGATAACCGGAATGCATCACGGGTATTGGATCCTGCTGACAAGTCTGTTTGTCTGCCAGCCAAACTATAACGCCACGCGCCACCGTCTGAAGTTAAGGATTATTGGTACGTTGGTGGGTATTGCGATTGGTATTCCTGTGCTGTGGTTTGTTCCGTCACTGGAAGGACAACTGGTGCTGCTGGTGATTACCGGCGTGCTCTTTTTTGCCTTCCGTAACGTGCAATACGCTCATGCAACGATGTTCATTACGCTTCTGGTGTTACTGTGCTTCAACTTGCTGGGTGAAGGTTTTGAAGTCGCGCTGCCTCGCGTAATCGATACGCTGATCGGCTGTGCAATAGCATGGGCGGCAGTGAGCTACATCTGGCCCGACTGGCGGTTTCGTAATTTGCCGCGAATGCTTGAACGCGCGACGGATGCTAACTGCCGTTATCTCGATGCCATTCTTGAGCAATATCATCAGGGGCGTGACAACCGTCTGGCGTATCGTATTGCCCGACGCGATGCTCACAACCGTGATGCTGAACTGGCGTCGGTGGTGTCGAATATGTCCAGTGAACCGAACGTCACACCGCAAATTCGCGATGACGCGTTCCGTTTACTGTGCCTTAACCATACTTTTACCAGCTATATTTCTGCCCTCGGCGCACACCGCGAGCAGTTAACCAACCCTGAAATTCTGGCGTTTCTTGATGACGCAGTTTGCTATGTTGATGACGCGCTACATCATCAACCTGCCGATGAAGAACGCGTCAATCAGGCATTAGCTGGCCTGAAACAGCGGATGCAACAACTTGAACCGCGGGCAGACAGCAAAGAACCTCTGGTCGTACAGCAAATCGGGTTACTGATTGCATTACTGCCAGAAATTGGCCGTCTGCAACGCCGGATTACTCAAGTTCCTCAGGAAACTCCTGTTTCGGTGTAATAGAATCTGCCCATTCTGCAAGCTCCTGGCGGCGTGCCACCGGGAGCGCAGCTTCATGAATACCGATAATTGCGCCTTCAAGCATGAACAGAATCTTTTCTGTCACCAGACTGTTATGCTGCCGTAGTCGCAACCAGCACATTTTCGCCCCAAGTATACGTAGCGCCCGAACATCCTTAATCCCCACTTCCCCGAGAATCGCTTCCAGGTGATAAGACATATTGGGCAAATCTTTCAGCCGTTGCTGGGTGTCGCGCGTACTTTTCTCTTTAAGCGCAGCGTCCAGCGAATATTTCGACAACCGCACCAACTTCTGTTGATTCCGCCATAAGCTTTCATCAACCCGGTAGTAATTGAGAGTAACGGGACGGCCACACTTTTTGTATGTCAGCCAGACTGGTGGATGTTTTACACAGTACTGTGCGCTTTGCTCACAAGCCCGAAGATACAACTCACCATCAGAAACCATCGCAAACACTGTATCGTCAACGGTCAGACTGTAACTGCCAAACAACGATCGATATTCAATAGTGCCTAACGTCGACAGGTATTCTTGTGACTTATAGATCCGCTTGTAGGAGAGGCTTTTCATAAAATTCCTTTTAAAATCATAATATAAAAGAATGATTCACATTAACGGATCCGTTAAATACGAAAATAGGCAACTTATTCTCAAGGGGCAAGATTAATTTAAGTTTTCAGGTCACCAACGACAAAAATTGCGAGGCTCTTTCCGAAATTTGTGTTGATCTTTGTTGTCACTGGATGTACTGTATATCCATACAGTAACTCACAGGGCTGGATTGATTATGTACACTTCAGGCTACGCAAATCGTTCTTCGATGTTCTCCTCCACAGCAAGCAAAATTGCGCGTGTCTCTACGGAAAACACTACAGCCGGGCTAATTAGTGAAGTTGTCTATCGCGAAGATCAGCCCATGATGACGCAACTCCTGCTTTTGCCATTATTACAGCAACTCGGCCAACAATCGCGTTGGCAACTTTGGTTAACGCCGCAACAAAAACTAAGTCGTGAATGGGTTCAGGCAGCGGGACTACCCTTAACTAAGGTGATGCAGATAAGCCAGCTTTCCCCTTGTCACACCGTGGAATCGATGGTTCGTGCTTTGCGTACGGGAAATTACAGCGTAGTGATCGGTTGGTTGGCAGACGATCTGACAGAAGAAGAGCATGCTGATCTTGTTGATGCCGCCAATGAAGGTAACGCAATGGGGTTTATTATGCGTCCAGTAAGCACACACTCTCACGCCACGAGACAACTTTCTGGGCTAAAAATTCACTCAAATTTGTATCATTAAGTAAATTTAGGATTAATCCTGGAACTTTTTTTGTTAACCCGTAGACGCTTTCACTTGTCACTAATTTTACTTGTGGAGGCTTGTCTGAAGCGGTTTCCGCGATTTTATCCTGTAAAGTATCGTTAACAAAAAAGGTTAAACGCACCTTATACAAGTCTTTTTTTTCATATGCCTGACGGAGTTCACACTTGTAAGTTTTCAACTACGTTGTAGACTTTACATCGCCAGGGGTGCTCGGCATAAGCCGAATTTATCGGCAGAGTTACAATTGAGCAGATCCCCCGGTGAAGGATTTAACCGTGTTATCTCGTTGGAGATATTCATGGCGTATTTTGGATGATAACGAGGCGCAAAAAATGAAAAAGACAGCTATCGCGATTGCAGTGGCACTGGCTGGTTTCGCTACCGTAGCGCAGGCCGCTCCGAAAGATAACACCTGGTACACTGGTGCTAAACTGGGCTGGTCCCAGTACCATGACACTGGTTTCATTCCTAACAATGGTCCGACCCACGAAAACCAACTGGGTGCAGGTGCTTTTGGTGGTTACCAGGTTAACCCGTATGTTGGCTTTGAAATGGGTTACGACTGGTTAGGTCGTATGCCGTACAAAGGCGACAACATCAACGGCGCATACAAAGCTCAGGGCGTTCAGCTGACCGCTAAACTGGGTTACCCAATCACTGACGATCTGGACATCTACACTCGTCTGGGTGGTATGGTATGGCGCGCAGACACCAAGGCTAACGTACCTGGTGGCCCATCCTTTAAAGACCACGACACCGGCGTTTCTCCGGTATTCGCAGGCGGTGTTGAATACGCGATCACTCCAGAAATCGCTACCCGTCTGGAATATCAGTGGACCAACAACATCGGTGACGCTAACACCATCGGTACTCGTCCGGACAACGGTCTGCTGAGCCTGGGTGTTTCCTACCGTTTCGGTCAGGGCGAAGCAGCTCCAGTAGTTGCTCCGGCTCCAGCTCCGGCACCGGAAGTACAGACCAAGCACTTCACTCTGAAGTCTGACGTTCTGTTCAACTTCAACAAAGCAACCCTGAAACCGGAAGGTCAGGCTGCTCTGGATCAGCTGTACAGCCAGCTGAGCAACCTGGATCCGAAAGACGGTTCCGTAGTTGTTCTGGGTTACACTGACCGCATCGGTTCTGACGCCTACAACCAGGGTCTGTCCGAGCGTCGTGCTCAGTCCGTCGTTGATTACCTGATCTCCAAAGGTATCCCGTCTGACAAGATCTCCGCACGTGGTATGGGCGAATCTAACCCGGTTACTGGCAACACCTGTGACAACGTGAAACAGCGTGCTGCTCTGATCGACTGCCTGGCTCCGGATCGTCGCGTAGAGATCGAAGTTAAAGGCATCAAAGACGTTGTAACTCAGCCGCAGGCTTAAGTTCTCGTCTAATAAAAAACCCCGCTACTGCGGGGTTTTTTTTCATCTGTAGTAAAGTAAATGACCTTCGCCAGTTATTCCTTACCAAGTAATGCCTGCAAATCCTGCTTCAAAGAAGACATTTTATTCGCATACTTCTCTTTGTTTTCCGCATCTTCAATCAGCTGGACAATCGTTTCGGATAGCGTTTTACCACGACGTTGCGCAAGCCCTGCTAACCGTTGCCAGACAATAAATTCCAGATCGATAGATTTCTTGCGCGTATGCTGATGCTCCGCATTAAAGTGCCGTTTTCGTCTGGCCCGAATCGTCTGTTTCATGCGATTAAGCAGCTCTGGATTCATATGTTTTTCAATCCAGCCATTTACGAGTACAGGTTCGTTCTCCAGCGATAGCAACACATCGACGGCTTCCTGGGCGGCACTGGCCTCTATGTAACGGGTGATCAACTCACCTTCACGGTGCTTCTTCACCAGATATTTCCATTTCCAACCACTTTCAAGATTTTCAAGTTGTTGATATTTCATAGCGATCTCAATGTTACCGTGTAACTCTTTACAGAATATCAGCTTTTTACCTGCGTGATGAAAAGAATCTCTGTCCTGTGAGCTTTAACGCGCATGCCGGGACTTTTGTCGGTGCTTTCTACGTGTGCTGCAGTGCCGGTTACGGTATAATCGCGCCTTTGACAACAGACTAAAAAACATCGACTTTGACCATTACGAAACTTGCATGGCGTGACCTGATTCCTGATACCGAAAGCTATCAGGAAGTATTCGCACAGCCACATTTGATTGACGAAAACGATCCTTTATTCAGTGACACTCAACCGCGACTGCAATTTGCGCTTGAGCAGTTGCTGCACGCGCGGGCATCATCCTCTTTTATACTGGCAAAAGCGCCGGAAGAATCCGATTATCTGAATCTTATAGCCGATGCTGCACGCGCGCTACAAAGCGATGCAGGCCAACTGATGGGCGCTCACTATGAGATTTCCGGCCACACCATACGCTTACGGAACGCAGTTAGCACTGACGATAATTTTGCAACCTTAACCCAGGTTGTTACTGCTGACTGGGCTGAAGCCGAACAGCTTTTTGGCTGTTTGCGCCAGTTTAATGGCGACATTACCTTGCAGCCAGGACTGGTACATCAGGCCAATGGCGGCATTTTGATTATCTCCTTGCGTACACTGCTGGCCCAGCCATTGCTGTGGATGCGTCTGAAGAACATCGTCAACCGCGAACGCTTCGATTGGGTAGCATTTGATGAGTCGCGCCCTCTCCCCGTCTCTGTACCTTCAATGCCATTGAAGCTGAAAGTCATTCTGGTAGGCGAACGCGATTCATTGGCCGATTTCCAGGAGATGGAGCCAGAACTGTCTGAACAAGCGATCTATAGCGAATTTGAAGATACTCTGCAGATAGTCGATGCCGAATCCGTACGCCAGTGGTGTCGCTGGGTGACTTTTATTGCCAGACTTAACCACTTGCCAGCGCCAGATGCCGATGCCTGGCCGGTACTTATCCGCGAAGCAGTACGCTATACCGGTGAGCAAGAAACGCTGCCCCTTAGTCCGCAGTGGATCCTCCGCCAGTGTAAAGAAGTCGCTTCATTGTGCGAAGGTGATACCTTCTCCGGCGAGCAGCTAAACTTAATGCTACAGCAGCGGGAATGGCGCGAAGGTTTCCTCGCCGAGCGTATGCAGGATGAAATCCTTCAGGAGCAGATCCTGATTGAAACCGAAGGTGAACGCATCGGGCAAATTAACGCCCTTTCGGTCATTGAATTTCCAGGCCATCCACGCGCATTTGGCGAACCTTCTCGCATTAGCTGCGTTGTGCATATTGGCGATGGTGAATTCACCGACATCGAACGAAAAGCGGAGCTTGGCGGCAACATTCACGCTAAAGGGATGATGATCATGCAAGCGTTTTTGATGTCGGAACTTCAGCTTGAGCAACAGATCCCTTTCTCGGCGTCACTGACCTTTGAGCAATCTTACAGTGAAGTGGATGGTGACAGCGCATCAATGGCCGAGCTCTGCGCTCTGATCAGCGCCCTTGCTGATGTCCCGGTGAATCAGAGTATCGCTATTACAGGTTCAGTGGATCAGTTTGGTCGCGCCCAGCCTGTGGGCGGTCTGAATGAGAAAATCGAAGGCTTCTTTGCTATCTGCCAGCAGCGTGAGTTAAGTGGGAAGCAAGGTGTGATTATCCCCAGCGCTAACGTTCGCCATTTAAGTCTTCACAGTGAACTGGTGAAGGCGGTAGAGGAAGGCAAATTCACCATCTGGGCAGTGGACGATGTGACTGATGCACTGCCGTTATTATTAAATCTGGTGTGGGATGGCGAAGGCCAGACGACGCTGATGCAAACTATCCAGGAACGTATCGCGCAAGCATCGCAACAGGAAGGGCGTCACCGTTTTCCGTGGCCACTACGTTGGCTGAACTGGTTTATTCCGAACTGATCGGACTTGTTCAGCGTACACGTGTTAGCTATCCTGCGTGCTTCAATAAAATAAGGCTTACAGAGAACATGGTAGATAAACGCGAATCCTATACAAAAGAAGACCTTCTTGCCTCTGGTCGCGGTGAACTGTTTGGTGCTAAAGGCCCACAATTGCCAGCACCGAACATGCTGATGATGGACCGTGTGGTCAAAATGACTGAAACGGGCGGTAACTTCGACAAAGGGTATGTAGAAGCAGAGCTGGATATTAATCCGGACCTGTGGTTCTTCGGTTGCCACTTCATCGGCGATCCGGTAATGCCGGGCTGCCTGGGCCTGGACGCGATGTGGCAGCTGGTAGGATTCTACCTCGGCTGGCTGGGCGGCGAAGGTAAAGGCCGCGCCCTGGGCGTTGGCGAAGTGAAATTCACAGGCCAGGTGCTGCCGACGGCGAAAAAAGTGACCTATCGTATTCACTTTAAACGCATTGTTAACCGTCGTCTCATTATGGGCCTGGCGGATGGCGAAGTGCTGGTTGATGGTCGTTTGATCTATACCGCCAACGACCTGAAAGTAGGTCTGTTCCAGGATACGTCTGCATTCTGATTTTAATCAGACAGAGTATAAAAAGGCGAAACCTCCGCAATGCGGAGGTTTCTTTTTAAAGAGACAGAATCAGGCCATTACCACCCTGTCCGCCATGGCTTCTCGCCAGCCTCCCAGCCATTGTGACCTTTGATTCAGCGTCTGATAGGGACACATTTCTTTTGAGCGTCCGGCGATGCCGGCCTGATAACCACGTTGATGTGCCCGTTCCAGGCGATCTCGTTTTTGTCTCTTCATGCCTCGTTTCCCTCATACTGGTTTCTGGTGGAAAAGAAAACAGTGATTACTAAATGTGCAATCACAGTTAAGCAATACCGCGAATCATAACTGCCGTCAATGCGCAAAATTCACGCCACTGCCATATTTGTGAGCTACACGGGCATGTCGGTTGTACAAAAAATGTGAAGCGGAACAAGTTTTCCCATGGCTTATAAACAAAAAAACCGCCTCAGGCTACATGCCGGAGACGGTTATATTTACAAATCTTTATAATTAAGGTAGACGCTTTATCTCTTGCGCAATAGTAGCGGCTTCCTGACTCCAGACACTGGCCAGCACTTTGACCATTTCATCGTAGCCATCCTGATTCTGCACCCCTTCCACACGGAACGGACGTTTTATCAGTTGTCCCTGATGGTTTAGTAGCCACTCGCCACTCACTATCACCTTACCATCGTAACGGCCGTTAAACTCTGTCACAGTCACATTAAGCGTGTCCTGGGTACTTCCCAAAGGCTGGGAGGCTACGACCCAACCGGGCAGTTGCGCACTCAGGTTAGCGACCAAAGTATTGCGCAACTGTTGATCCAGCGGGCTGGCCCACAGGTTGTTATTGGCAATCACATACTTCACATCACTGGTCTGGTATACCACGCCATTCCCTGCCAGATAATCAGGTACGGAAACCTGCTCGACCCATAGCAGGCGGTTACCCTGGCTGGCGGTACTTTGCGTACCGCTCTGCACCACAGGCAATTGGTAATAGTTTTTGTTAATTTCACCGGAGCTGCATCCGGCCAGCCACAGTGCCGCTATCGTCACTAGCCACTTTTTCATTGTTTTGCCCTCTTCGGCTCTGGATCTTTTTTATCCTTCGCTTCAAATACCAGCGCGTTGCTCTTCTCGTTGAGCGTTTTCAGAACCGGTTGCAGTTCACGCAATACCTGATCAAGACGCTGCATATCCGCAACCATCTTGTTATAAGCTGCGGAACCCGGCTGGAAGCCCTGCATGCTACGATTCAATTCGCGCAGTGTCGACTGCATATCCGTCGGCAACTGTTGCATCGACTGACTGGCAAGGATCTTGTTCATACTATCCAGCGTAGTCTGCAGGTTTTTCATCGTGCGCTGACTTTCCGACAGCGTACTGGTCGCCTGTTCAATCATCGGGTTCAACGGCAGTTTGTTAATCTTATCCAACGCTTCCATCAGACGTTGCTGGATTTGCGCCAGACCACCGCTAACGGTCGGGATTATTTGATAGCCATTAAACTCACGCACACCGGTAATTGCCGGAGCATTTGGATAGAAGTCCAGATCGACGTACAGCGCTCCCGTGACCAGATTCCCGGTTTTCAGTGAACCGCGTAAACCGCGCTTCAGCAATTCGGCCAGGTGTTCTACCACATCAGCATTTTCACCTAGCTGCATTTTCAGTCGTTCTGGTTCAATACGCACCATGACTGGAATGCGATAATCATCGTTAAAGACCTGACGCATATTCGGCGCAAAGAATGGCACTTTGCTTACCGTACCGAGACGAATACCGCGGAATTCCACTGGCGCGCCAGGTTGCAGACCGCGTACCGAATCTTTAAAGAACATCAGATAATCAATGTGATCTGTGTACAGTGAATCCTGGATACTCTTCTGATCATCATACAAAACGAATGACGTTTTTGGCGCAACCGGCTGTCCCAAGTCCAGTCCTTCAGGCACGTCAAAGCTGACACCACCACTTAGCAACGTCGTCAATGACCCCATCTCTACGCGCATCCCCGCCGAGGTCAGATCCACCGCTATGCCGCTATCTTTCCAGAAGCGAACGTTGCTCGTTACCAGGCGGTCATAAGGCGCATTGATGAACAGTTGATAGCTGATATTACGCTTCTGGGTATCGAAGGTGCTGGTTTCAACCGACCCTACGCGATAGCCACGAAACAGGACGGGATCTCCCGCCGTGAGCTGGCCAGCTTTGTTGCTGTCAAGAATGACACGGATCCCTTTGGCATCTGGTGGGGCCAACGGTGGAGAATCAAGCAAATCATATTTTGTTTGCTTGCTGCCTGCAGCCCCCGGTTGCAACTCGATATACACCCCGGAAAGCAACGTACCAAGGCCACTAATGCCTTCACGACCAATTTGTGGTTTCACTACCCAAAAGACCGTATCTTTGTGCAGCAGTTTTTCCATACCGGCGTTGAGACGCGCTTTGATTTCAACATGCGTTAAATCATCAGCCAGCGTGGCACTTTCGACCACACCGACGTCCACGCTACGACTTTTAATGGTAGTCTTGCCGCCTTCTATTCCTTCCGCATTAGCAGTGATCAGGGTAACTTCCGGCCCTTGATGACTGTAATGATAAAAAAGTACCCAGGCCCCGATGAGTGCCGTAACGATGGGAAATATCCACACAGGGGACCAGTTCTTCACTTTCTGGATTTTGGCTTCCCCACTATTAGATTCCATACTGTCAGGACTCCTCATGCTCTGGTTCAGGTTGACGATCCCACGACAAACGTGGATCAAACGTCATCGCAGAAAACATTGTCATAATGACGACTAAAGCAAACATTAATGCACCCATTGCCGGATAAATACTCATTAAGCCTCCCATACGCACCAGCGCCGAGAGCACCGCTATCACGAAAACGTCAATCATTGACCAGCGGCCTACAAACTCAACAACTTCGTAAATCAAATGCATTCTTTCACTATCACGCTTGCCGTGCCCTTTCGCATCCCAGCACAGCCAAGCTATAGCGATCATCTTTAAAGTTGGCACCATGATACTGGCTAAAAAGATGACGGCGGCAACCGGATAAGAGCCTTCGCTCCATAATAAGATGACCCCGGCGAGAATGGTCGACGGCATCTTAGAGCCTAAAAAATCGGTCACCATAATGGGTAAGATGTTCGCCGGGAGATATAACATGATCGACGTAAAAAGCAGTGCCAATGTCCATTGCAGGCTGTTTTTGCGTCGAATATATCCTTTGGTGCCACAGCGCGGACACACTGGATCATCGGCAGGAAGAATTGCCGTACAGCATGAGCAAGAGCGCAGCCCCTGGCGTATTCCCGTTATGCCGGGTTTCAGCGTCTGGTGAAGCTCTGGCATCGGGGCAATATCATCCCATAACCAGCGGCGATCAACGCACTGAAAGGCGCGTAATTGCAGCACACAAAATAAACACCAGGGAATGAAACTACTGCCCACGCCAATGCTGCCGTAAGCCATCAGTTTGACAAAACTGACCAACACACCGGCAAGGAAAATCTCCGCCATTCCCCAGGTTTTAAGCTGAAAAAGTACCCGCCCCAGTTGTTCTTTTAAACGAACAGGTATTTCCGCGCGATTAACCAACAGTAAAATAGTAATCAGGCAAAACGCGGGGACCAGTTGCACAAACAACAGGAAAAAAGTACCGAGGCTGGCATAGTCCTCGGAAAACAGTACGCCCGGGATTTCCAGCAACGTAATCTCACTGGTTACCCCCGCAACGTTCATATTGACAAAAGGGAACAGGTTGGACAGCAGCAGCATGAACAGTGCAGCCAACGCATAAGCGGTAGGACGCTGTCGAGGGGCATCCCACGCAACGGTTAACGTTGTGCCACACCGAGGACATGCCGCCTTCTGACCATGCTCAAGGTGGGGTAAAACCACCAGCATGTCACACTGCGAACACAGGATGTGCTTCGCGGCATGATGATGTTCGCACATTGGTACTCCTTAATGATGCGCTATTCTACAGAATGCTGACATAGCACTCGCTTTCAATGCCGGATGCTGAACTACCGCATTATCCGCTCAGGGAGCTCGTGGAAACGCAATAAATTGACGTTTCCACCCAGGCCAGATAAGCGTAGCGCATCAGGCAATTTGGCCGTTATCAGCAGTCTCTCTTTTCACTTAACTGATTAGCGATCAGCCACCATTTTTTAACGCTTCAAGATACTCCCAACGTTCAAATGCCTGCTCCAGTTCCTGTTCAGCGGAAGTCAGATCAGCGAGCACTTTTTGCGTATGCTCATGTGGCTGGCTGAAGAAAGAGGCATCTGCCACCTGCGCCTGTAAGGCTTCCAGTTTTGCTTCTAAATCTTCAAGCAGTTGCGGTAACTGTTCTAATTCGCGCTGCAATTTATAGCTTAGTTTGCTACTGCTGCGTTTTACAGTTTCTGCTTTCGGCGCAGCTACTTCTTCGTTTTTTTTCACCGCAGGCTGTTTTAACGCCACATACTGTTCTTGCTGTCCGCGCGCGTCGTGATAACCGCCGACATAACGGCCAATTTTGCCGCCACCTTCGAAGATCCAGCACTCTGTTACGGTGTTATCAACAAACTGACGATCGTGACTAACCAGCAATACTGTACCCTGGTAGCTGTCGATCAGCTCTTCAAGCAGTTCCAGCGTTTCAACATCGAGATCGTTGGTCGGTTCGTCGAGGATCAGTAAGTTACTGGGTTTCAGGAACAGACGCGCCAAAAGCAGACGGTTACGTTCCCCGCCAGAAAGCGCGCGCACCGGCGTCATCGCCCGTTTCGGATGGAACAGGAAGTCCTGTAAATAGCCCAGTACATGGCGCGGTTTACCGTTAACCATCACCTCTTGCTTACCTTCAGCAAGGTTATCCATCACCGTTTTGTCGGGATCGAGTTCCGCGCGGTGCTGGTCAAAATAGGCGACTTCCAGTTTAGTGCCGACGTGAATGCGTCCGCTGTCCGGCTGAAGTTGACCAAGCATCAGTTTCAGCAACGTGGTTTTGCCACAGCCATTCGGGCCAATCAGGGCAATTTTATCGCCACGCAGTACCTGGGCAGAAAAATCTTTCACCAGTTGCTTGCCGTCAACCTGGTAGCAAACGTCTTCCATTTCGAAAACGATCTTACCGGAGCGACTGGCCTCTTCCACCTGCATCTTTGCAGTACCCATCACTTCGCGACGTTCGCCACGCTCGCGACGCATTGCTTTCAGCGCACGCACGCGGCCTTCATTACGGGTACGGCGTGCTTTGATCCCCTGACGGATCCACACTTCTTCCTGTGCCAGTTTGCGATCGAACTCGGCATTTTGTAGTTCTTCCACGCGCAGAGCTTCTTCTTTTTCCAACAAATACTGGTCGTAATTACCCGGATAGGTGACCAGTTTGCCGCGATCGAGATCGACAATACGCGTCGCCATATTGCGAATAAATGAACGGTCGTGGGAGATGAAAATAATCGTACCGCTGAACGTTTTCAGGAAACCTTCCAGCCAGTCGATGGTTTCAATATCCAGGTGGTTTGTCGGTTCGTCGAGCAGCAACACGCGCGGATTACTCACCAGCGCTCGCCCTAATGCGGCTTTACGCAACCAGCCGCCGGAAAGCGACGACAGCGCGACGTTAGGATCCAGCCCAAGCTGCGCCAGCACTTCGTTGATGCGGTTTTCCAGTTGCCACAGGTTGTGGTGATCCAACTGTTCCTGAACCTTCGCCAGTTCGTTGAGATTCTTCTCGCTCGGGTCGTTCATCACCAGGCGCGAAATATCGTGATAGCGTTTCAGGTATTCCGCTTGTTCTTCAATGCCTTCGGCAACAAAATCATAAACGCTACCCTCAACGTTACGCGGTGGATCCTGCTGCAAACGCGCAACGATCAAATCTTGCTCGTAAATAATGCGACCGTCATCCAGCCCCTGTTCACGGTTAAGGATTTTCATTAACGTCGATTTGCCTGCACCGTTACGGCCCACCAGACAAACACGTTCGTTATCTTCGATATGCAGTTCTGCGTTATCGAGAAGCGGCGCGTCGCTGAACGACAGCCATGCGCCATGCATACTGATTAATGACATTACTATTCCTTTCAGGCTGCGGTAATCAGCCAGCAGTTGTGGATCTGGCGGTTACGGGCGAAATCCTGGGAGAGCGTTTTTTGCGTAATTTCTTGTGCTTTCAGTCCTAGTTTTGCCAGTCCATCGAGATCCATACGGAAGCCACGTTTGTTGTTCGAGAACATGATCGTCCCACCAGCACGCAGCAGACGTTTCAAATCTTTCATCAGCGCCAGATGATCGCGCTGAACATCAAACGCATCTTCCATTCGTTTCGAGTTAGAGAAGGTTGGTGGATCGATAAATATCAGATCGAACTGTTCATTTGCTTCACGTAACCACGCCAGGCAGTCGGCCTGAATCAGGCGATGCGCACGACCGGTTAAGCCGTTAAGGCGCAGGTTACGTTCTGCCCACTCCAGATAGGTACGCGACATATCCACCGTAGTGGTGCTGCGCGCGCCGCCTAATCCCGCGTGCACAGTGGCGCTACCGGTATAGGAGAACAGGTTGAGGAAATCTTTGCCTTTGCTCATCTGACCGAGCATACGACGGGCGATACGGTGATCGAGGAACAAACCAGTATCAAGATAATCCGTCAGGTTCACCCACAGGTGAGCGTTATATTCGGTAACTTCAAGAAACTCGCCCTTCTCGCCCAGTTTCTGGTACTGATTTTTGCCCTTCTGGCGTTCACGGGTTTTCAGCACCAGTTTGTTTGGCGCAATCCCGAGTACCGAAATGGTCGCCGCGATAATATCGAACAGACGTTGACGCGCTTTGTGCGCATCAATGGTTTTCGGCGGCGCATACTCCTGCACCACCACCCAGTCGGCATAACGGTCAACGGCAACGTTGTATTCCGGTAGATCGGCGTCGTACAGGCGGTAGCATTCAATGCCTTCCTGACGCGCCCACTTCTCGAATTTTTTGAGGTTCTTACGCAGACGGTTGGCGTAGTCTTCTGCCACCATTGCCGGTTTGCTGTCTGGAGTGCTTTCGGCAACGTGGTAATTTTTCTGCACGCAGTCTAATGGACCGTTTTTCGCTTTGTACTGTTTGTCTGCACGCAGCTGCAGGCAACTTAACAGATCCGGCGAGGCACTGAATAAAGAGAGATTCCAGCCGCCGAACTGGTTTTTCATGATTCGGCCCAGCAGGCTATGCAGCGCAATCAGCGCCGGTTCGCTGTCCAGACGTTCGCCGTAAGGCGGGTTGCTCAACACTGTACCGTACGGTCCTTTTGGCAGCGGATTGGTCAATTGCGCGACATCTTTCACTTCAAAAGTGATCAGTTCGCCAATCCCCGCAAGACGGGCGTTGGTGCGCGCACGTTGAATCACCCGCGCATCGCTGTCGGAACCGTAGAAATGAGAGTTGTACTCAGCCAGACCTTTACGGGCGCGGGTTTGCGCTTCCGCTTTTACTTCTTGCCAGATAGCTTCATCATGTTGCGCCCAGCCGCTAAAGCCCCAACGCCCGCGGTGCAAGCCCGGTGCGCGGTCGGTCGCCAGCATCGCCGCTTCAATCAGCAACGTACCAGAACCACACATTGGATCGAGCAGCGGTGTTCCTGACTGCCAACCGGAACGCATCACAATTGCCGCCGCCAGAGTTTCTTTGATCGGCGCAATACCCGCACGATCGCGATAGCCGCGCAGATGCAAACCATCACCACTTAAATCGAGAGCGATGCTGGCGGTTTCTTTATTTAGCCAGACGTTCACGCGGATATCCGGCGCATCACGATCGACATTCGGACGCGGCAGATTCTTACGGGTGAAAGCATCAACGATCGCATCTTTGACTTTCATCGCGCCGTACTGGCTGTTGCGGATGGTGTCATTCAGACCGCTGAAGTGGACAGCAAAGGTCGCGCCAGGATTAAACATCTCTGTCCAGTTGATCGCCTGAACGCCGAGATAAAGGTCTAAGTCGCTGTAAACCTTGCACTCGCCCAGCGGCAACATAATACGTGAGGCCAGGCGACTCCACATCAGGCTCTGGTAAACAAGCCGCGTGTCGCCCTTGAAATGGACCCCACCCTGAACCACCTGGCATTCAACGGCCCCCAGGTTTTCGAGTTCAGTTTTTAACAGCTCTTCCAGCCCACGGGCCGTACTGGCAAACAGAGAATTCATATCGTCACTTTTACTCTAAGGCCTACCGCAGTAGGCGTAATTGTTGCAGTCAGTTTGGACATGGACAGCATGGAGAAACCGGAACGTACACCAGTACGTGAGGATTTCGAGTACTGCCCAGGGCTAAACTGACAAATAAAATAGCCTAACGGGATAGGCACTAAGAAAATTGTTGCGCATTATAGCTAATAAGCGCGTCATGTCATAAAGTTGAGGGCTTATTTTCATTTGAGGACCGCACCGTGACGACATTAACCCGGCTTTTTATTCATCCTGTTAAATCGATGCGCGGCATCGGTCTGACACATGCTCTGGCTGATGTCAGCGGTCTGGCCTTCGATCGCACCTTTATGGTCACAGAACCTGACGGTACGTTTATTACTGCCCGCCAGTTTCCGCAGATGGTGCGATTTACCCCTTCGCCCGTGCATGACGGCTTACATCTCACCGCGCCAGATGGCAGCAGCGCATACATCCGTTTTGCTGATTTCGCTATGCAGGACGCGCCAACCGAAGTGTGGGGTAACCATTTTACTGCACGCATTGCGCCAGATGAGATCAACAAATGGTTAAGCGGCTTTTTCTCCCGTGAAGTGCAATTGCGCTGGGTAGGACCGCAGATGACACGGCGCGTAAAACGCCATAACACTGTACCCTTGTCGTTTGCTGATGGCTATCCGTATCTGCTCGCTAATGAAGCCTCACTGCGTGATGTGCAGCAACGCTGCCCGGCAAGTGTAAAAATGGAGCAATTTCGCCCCAATCTGGTGGTTTCCGGCGCGGCAGCCTGGGAAGAAGATACCTGGAAAGTGATTCGCATTGGCGATGTGGTGTTTGACGTGGTAAAGCCCTGCAGCCGCTGCATTTTCACCACTGTCAGCCCGGAAAAAGGACAAAAGCATCCGGCAGGCGAACCGTTAAAAACGCTGCAATCCTTCCGTACTGCCCAGGATAATGGCGATGTCGATTTTGGTCAGAATTTAATTGCCCGCAATAGTGGCGTTGTTCGTGTTGGTGATGCAGTGGAAATTCTTGCTACTGCACCGGCGAAAATCTACGGCGCGGCAGCCTCAGACGATACTCTCCCGACAAAGCAGCAAATGGATGCGAATGTAGATATCGACTGGCAAGGACTGGCATTTCGCGGTAATAATCAACAGGTATTGTTAGAACAATTAGAAAATCAAGGGATTCGGATCCCCTATTCTTGTCGCGCGGGCATATGTGGAAGTTGTCGAGTTCAGCTTCTGGAAGGCGAAGTCACCCCGCTGAAAAAATCAGCTATGAGCGACGACGGGACAATTCTTTGCTGTAGTTGTGTACCGAAGACTGCATTGAAACTGAAAGGTTAAACGGCCTGTTCAAGGCTGAAGCTGTCATAACTCATATGAGGTTTCAGCCTGTCATTCATAATTTTGATGGCGTCACCCAGTTGCATGGCGCGACCAGCGATGACAACACAAGGCTGCGCAAGGAGGCACAGCGCGGCATTTTCACCAGATTCAACAACCAGAAGGCTGACTTGTTCATTGGTATCGCTTAACCAGACACAGGCTGCATCACCCGGCACTGGCGACCACATTTCACCATGAGAAACAAAATGCCAGCTTTTCGGCATTTGCGGTTTGAGATAACGAACTGCCACCAGCGCATTAAGCACCAGTTCAGCTTTTTGTTCTTTTGATAAGTTAAGGTCGCGGCATTTTTCTTCAAACGAGAAATAGAGCGCGGCGTCATCAACGCAGAATCCCGCAGGAGAAAAGGCGTCTGGTGTCAACATCTTGCGCGCAAAACGTGAGCGAAATAGCATGCCATTGGCTAAATCAAGCATCATTCGATCATGCTCTTCATCATAATACCAACGCCAATTATCGTCTGGTTTAATTCGCATATGCTTCTCCTCTACCCTATAAATCCACTGCAACATATTCCATTGTTGCTTCGCTTAATAACCTCAACAAGAAAAGTACAAAATGTCTAAATAAGTAACAGCAATGAATATAAAACAACCAGGGCTGAAAATAAAGCCCTGATTATCTTATAAAGAGAAAATGAAAGAAATAATTAGATATGGTTAACGATTTCTTTAATCAGCGGCGGACCTTTAAAAATAAAACCGGAATAAATTTGCACCAAAGAAGCCCCCGCAGCTATCTTCTCGCGAGCAGCGATTACCGAGTCAATACCACCAACACCAATAATCGGTAAGCGGCCGTTTAATTCCTGCGACAAGCGACGAATAATTTCCGTACTTTTTAATTGTAAGGGACGACCACTTAAGCCACCAGTTTGATCACAATTTTTCATTCCCTGAACTAAAGAACGATCGAGGGTCGTATTAGTTGCAATGACGCCATCAATATTATGGCGAACTAAACTATCGGCGACCTGGATCAACTCTTCTTCAGAAAGATCCGGCGCGATCTTCACTGCTATTGGTACATATTTGTGGTGGTGCGCTTGCAGATCATTTTGTTTATTTTTAATTGCCGTTAATAAATCATCCAGCGCTTCGCCATATTGCAGAGTGCGTAATCCCGGGGTATTTGGTGATGAAATATTGATGGCAATATATCCTGCATAGGCGTAGATTTTTTCCATACAAATCAGATAGTCATCTTTGCCTTGCTCAACCGGCGTATCTTTATTTTTGCCGATATTGATTCCCAGAACACCGTCGTAATGGGCTTTTTTAACGTTCTCTACGAGGTTATCAACGCCGAGGTTATTAAAACCCATACGGTTTATTAAACCTTCAGCATCTACCAGGCGAAAAAGACGAGGTTTATCGTTTCCTGGTTGTGGACGCGGGGTGACAGTACCGATCTCGATCGATCCAAATCCCATTGCACCAAGGGCATCAATACACTCCCCGTCTTTATCAAGACCGGCAGCCAGGCCAAGCGGGTTTTTAAAGGTCAGTCCCATACAGTTAACCGGCTTCGCTGGAACATTTTGCCGAACAAGCGCTTCAAATGGTGTTCCGGTGATGCGGCGTAATTGCTGAAAAGTAAACTCGTGTGCGCGCTCTGGATCGAGCTGGAAAAGGGCTTTACGAACGAAGGGGTAGTACATGAACTCTCCTGGATTCCCGGTGTGCAAACCGGGGGCGTATTATGTGCGAGTTCGCAGCAAAAGGGAATTGACCTGCGGCAATAAATAGCAAACGTTTTCTTGTTGCGCCTTTTTTATGCTTTTTTTGGCTTTCCTTCTTCAGATAAATCATTTCGACTCACGAACGCCCTCTGTCAGACTGACCGAATTGTTATCAATGTTAACAAAACAAGAACAATTGGTTATAAGGAGAGAGTATGCGTGTCATCACCCTGGCGGGTAGTCCTCGCTTTCCTTCTCGCTCCAGTTCCTTACTGGAATATGCGCGGGAAAAACTGAATGGCCTGGATGTTGAGGTTTATCACTGGAATCTGCAAAACTTCGCCCCGGAAGATCTGCTCTATGCCCGTTTCGATAGTCCGGCACTCAAGACCTTCACCGAACAGCTGCAACAGGCCGATGGGCTGATCGTCGCCACGCCTGTGTATAAAGCCGCCTATTCCGGTGCGCTGAAAACCCTGCTCGACCTGCTGCCAGAACGCGCTTTGCAAGGCAAAGTAGTGCTACCGCTGGCGACGGGCGGCACCGTGGCCCATCTACTGGCGGTCGATTATGCCCTTAAACCAGTTTTAAGTGCGCTGAAAGCCCAGGAGATCCTGCACGGCGTGTTTGCCGATGACTCGCAGGTGATTGATTATCAGCACAAGCCGCTATTCACGCCAAATCTACAAACCCGTCTTGATACCGCGCTTGAAACTTTCTGGCAGGCATTGCACCGCCGCGATGTTCAGGTTCCTGACCTTCTGTCTCTGCGAGGTAATGCCCATGCGTAACATCATTAAACTGGCGCTGGCGGGCTTACTTAGCGTCTCTACACTCGCGGTTGCCGCGGAATCTTCGCCCGAGGTGTTACGGATTGGCTATCAGAAAAGCAACATCAGTTCGGTACTGGCGAAAAATTACCAGTTGCTGGAAAAACGCTATCCGCAAACCAAAATCTCCTGGGTGGAGTTCCCGGCTGGCCCGCAGATGCTGGAAGCGCTGAACGTCGGCAGTATTGATCTCGGCAGTACCGGGGATATTCCGCCCATCTTTGCTCAGGCCGCCGGGGCTGATTTGCTGTATGTGGGCGTCGAGCCGCCAAAGCCAAAAGCCGAAGTGATTCTGGTGGCAGAAAACAGCCCGATCAAAACCGTGGCCGATCTTAAAGGCCACAAAGTTGCCTTTCAGAAAGGCTCCAGTTCGCACAACCTTTTACTGCGCGCCCTGCAACAGGCCGGGCTTAAATTCACCGATATCCAGCCCACTTACCTGACGCCAGCTGATGCCCGCGCCGCGTTCCAGCAAGGTAACGTCGACGCCTGGGCTATCTGGGATCCCTACTACTCCGCCGCGTTATTACAGGGCGGCGTGCGGGTGTTGAAAGATGGCACCAGTCTCAATCAAACCGGATCGTTTTATCTGGCCGCTCGTCCCTATGCAGAAAAAAACGGCACCTTTATTCAGGGTGTGCTCACAACCTTTAGTGAGGCCGATGCGTTAACCCGCAGCCAGCGCGAGCAAAGCATCGCTTTACTGGCAAAAACAATGGGCTTACCGGCTCCGGTAATTGCCTCTTACTTAGATCATCGCCCTCCTACCACCATCAAACCGGTTAACGCCGAGGTTGCCGCCTTACAGCAGCAAACAGCAGATCTGTTTTATGAAAACCGTCTGGTGCCGAAAAAAGTCGATATTCGCCAGCGCATCTGGCAGCCCACGCAACTGGAAGGAAAACAATTATGAGTCTGAATATGTTCTGGTTTTTACCGACCCACGGTGACGGACATTACCTGGGAACGGAAGAAGGTTCACGCCCGGTTGATCACGGTTATCTGCAACAAATTGCGCAAGCGGCGGAACGTCTTGGCTTTACCGGTGTGCTAATTCCAACGGGGCGATCGTGTGAAGATGCGTGGCTGGTTGCGGCGTCGATGATCCCGGTGACGCAGCGGCTGAAGTTTCTTGTCGCCCTGCGCCCCAGCGTAACCTCACCTACCGTTGCCGCCCGCCAGGCCGCCACGCTTGACCGTCTCTCTAATGGGCGTGCATTGTTTAACCTAGTCACAGGCAGCGATCCACAAGAGCTGGCAGGCGACGGCGTGTTCCTTAATCATAGCGAGCGTTACGAAGCCTCGGCGGAATTTACCCAGGTCTGGCGACGTTTATTGCTGGGCGAAACCGTCGATTTCAACGGAAAACATATTCATGTGCGGGGAGCCAAACTGCTCTTCCCGCCGATTCAACAGCCATATCCTCCGCTTTACTTTGGCGGATCGTCAGACGTCGCCCAGGAGCTGGCGGCAGAACAAGTTGATCTCTACCTCACCTGGGGCGAACCACCAGAACTGGTTAAAGAGAAAATCGAACAAGTGCGGGCGAAAGCTGCCGCGCATGGACGAAAAATTCGTTTCGGTATTCGCCTGCATGTGATTGTCCGCGAAACCAACGACGAAGCGTGGCAGGCCGCCGAGCGGTTAATCTCTCATCTTGATGATGAGACTATCGCCAAAGCACAGGCCGCATTCGCTCGGACGGATTCCGTAGGACAACAGCGAATGGCGGCGCTACATAACGGCAAGCGCGACAATCTGGAGATCAGCCCCAATTTATGGGCGGGCGTTGGCTTAGTCCGCGGCGGTGCCGGGACGGCGCTGGTGGGCGATGGTCCTACGGTCGCCGCGCGAATCAACGAATACGCCGCGCTTGGCATCGACAGTTTTGTGCTTTCGGGCTATCCACATCTGGAAGAAGCGTATCGGGTTGGCGAGTTGCTGTTCCCGCTTCTGGATGTCGCCATCCCGGAAATTCCCCAGCCACAACCGCTGAATCCGCAAGGCGAAGCGGTGGCGAATGATTTTATCCCCCGTAAAGTCGCGCAAAGCTAAGGAACACGATGATGGCAACGCCAGTGAAGAAGTGGTTATTACGCGTTGCCCCCTGGTTTTTACCGGTGGGCATCGTGGCGGTGTGGCAACTGGCCTCCTCAGTTGGCTGGCTGTCGACGCGTATTTTGCCCTCTCCGGAAGGAGTGGTGACGGCGTTCTGGACGCTCTCCGCCAGCGGCGAATTGTGGCAGCATCTGGCGATCAGCTCCTGGCGGGCGTTGATTGGCTTTTCAGTTGGCGGATCGCTGGGGTTGATTCTGGGACTGATTAGCGGACTGTCGCGCTGGGGAGAACGGCTGCTGGATACCTCAATTCAGATGTTGCGCAACGTGCCGCATCTGGCACTGATCCCGCTGGTGATTTTGTGGTTTGGCATTGATGAATCCGCGAAAATCTTTCTGGTGGCGCTCGGCACGCTTTTCCCCATTTATATCAATACCTGGCACGGCATCCGTAATATCGATCGCGGGCTGGTGGAAATGGCGCGTAGCTATGGCTTATCCGGATTACCGCTGTTTATCCATGTGATCCTGCCTGGCGCCCTACCCTCAATTATGGTCGGCGTGCGCTTCGCGTTAGGTCTGATGTGGCTAACGCTGATTGTTGCTGAAACCATTTCTGCTAATTCTGGCATTGGTTATCTGGCGATGAATGCGCGGGAGTTTTTGCAAACGGACGTGGTGGTGGTTGCCATTATTCTCTACGCCCTGCTCGGCAAACTTGCTGACGTCAGCGCGCAACTTTTAGAGCGCCTCTGGTTGCGCTGGAACCCGGCTTATCATCTGAAGGAGGCCACTGTATGAATACTGCTCGTCTGAACCAGGGTACGCCGCTACTGCTCAATGCGGTAAGCAAACATTACGCGGAAAATATCGTCCTGAACCAACTGGATTTGCATATTCCGGCAGGCCAGTTTGTGGCGGTAGTGGGCCGCAGCGGTGGTGGCAAAAGTACCCTGCTGCGACTGCTGGCCGGGCTGGAAACGCCAACCGCAGGCGATGTGCTGGCAGGCACAACACCGCTGGCTGAGATTCAGGATGATACGCGAATGATGTTTCAGGATGCGCGTCTGCTGCCATGGAAATCGGTGATTGATAACGTTGGGTTAGGCCTTAAAGGCCAGTGGCGCGATGCCGCTCGTCGGGCGTTGGCTGCGGTAGGGCTGGAGAATCGCGCGGGGGAATGGCCGGCCGCTCTTTCTGGCGGGCAGAAACAGCGTGTGGCGCTGGCGCGAGCGTTGATCCATCGACCGGGTTTATTGTTGCTTGATGAACCACTCGGTGCGCTGGACGCTTTAACGCGACTGGAGATGCAGGATTTGATTGTGTCACTCTGGCAGGATCATGGCTTTACTGTTTTGCTGGTGACGCATGATGTGAGCGAAGCGGTAGCGATGGCTGACCGGGTGCTGTTAATTGAAGAAGGAAAAATTGGTCTGGATTTGACGGTGGATATCCCCCGTCCGCGCCGGTTAGGATCAGTACGATTAGCGGAGCTGGAAGCGGAAGTGTTGCAGCGGGTGATGCATCGTGGGCATTCTGAACAACCGATTCGGCGTCATGGTTAATATGCCGGATGCGGCGCACAAAACCAGCAGCTTCAACGGGCTTGTAGGCCTGATAAGACGCGTCAAGCGTCGCATCAGGCAGTTGGACACGGTTGCCGGATGCGGCGTGAACGCCTTATCCTGCCTACAAAACCAGCAGTTTCAACGGGTTTGTAGGCCTGATAAGACGCGTCAAGCGTCGCATCAGGCATGTTTGTATCAAGCCAGTGCTTTAGTTATCTTCTCGTACAGATCGCCAGAGAGATTTTCCAGCCCTTTCAACTGTTCCAGCGCCGCGCGCATTTTCTCCTGACGTTTGGCATCATAACGTTTCAGGCGAATCAGCGGCTCAATCAGACGTGAAGCCACCTGTGGGTTACGGCTGTTGAGGTCGGTAAGCATTTCCACCAGGAACTGGTAACCGCTGCCATCTTCGGCATGGAACGCTGCCGGGTTGCTGCCCGCAAATGCACCAATTAACGAACGAATACGGTTCGGGTTGCTCATGGTAAATGAGCGATGCTGCAACAGACCACGCACCGTCTCCAGCACATTCGCCGCCGGGCTGGTGGCTTGCAGGATAAACCATTTATCCATCACCAGACCGTCCTGATGCCACTTATCGTCGTATTCCTGCATCAACTTGTCACGGCATGGCAACTGCGCAGCAACCGCCGCAGAGAGCGCCGCCAGCGCATCGGTCATATTGTTCGCTTCGTGGAACTGCTTGCTCACCAACACATCAGCCAGATGCGTTTCACCAAAAGCGAGGAAGCGCAGGCAGGCGTTACGCAGCGTCCGTTTCGCAATATCTTCATGCTCAACGCGATACTCACTCTGGTAATTCGCGTTATAGATTGCCAGCAGCTCATCCGCCAGTTCAGTCGCCAGAGTACGAGTGAGTGCTTCGCGTACTTCGGCAATAGCAATCGGATCAATGATATCGAACAGTTCCGCCATTTCATTGACGGAAGGCAGTGTCAGAATTTCTGCCGCCAGTGCCGGGTCAATCTTCTCATCCAGCAGTACCGCGCGGAAAGCATCGGCAACGTGTGCTGGTAAAGACAATGGTTGACCTTGCTGATGACGGGCGACGTTCAGCTTGATGTAGGTTGCCAGCAAACTTTGCGCCGCGTCCCAGCGAGAGAAGTCATTACGCGCATGACGCATCAGGAAGGTCAGTTGCTGATCGCTCCACTTATATTCCAGTTTCACTGGCGCAGAGAATTCGCACAGCAGCGCAGGCACCGGCTGGAAGTAGACATTATCAAAGACAAAGGTCTGTTCCGCCTGGGTGACGTTCAGCACTGAATTCACCGGATGATCGCCTTTCTGCAACGGGATCACTTTGCCTTCGTTGTCATACAGTTCGATGGCAAACGGAATATGCAGCGGCTGTTTTTCTGCCTGATCCGGCGTAGCAGGCGTGCGCTGGCTGATGGTCAGGGTGTACTGCTCGGTTTCCGGATTGTAGTCGTCTTTGACGGTCACAACCGGCGTGCCGGACTGACTGTACCAACGGCGGAAATGGGAGAGATCGACATTCGACGCATCTTCCATTGCCTGAACAAAGTCGTCACAGGTCGCTGCACTGCCATCATGGCGCTCGAAATAGAGCTGCATCCCTTTCTGGAAGTTTTCTTCGCCCAGCAGGGTGTGGATCATACGGATCACTTCCGCGCCCTTCTCGTAAACGGTCAGGGTGTAGAAGTTGTTCATTTCAATGACCATGTCCGGGCGGATCGGGTGCGCCATCGGGCTGGCGTCTTCCGCAAACTGCAATCCGCGCATGGTGCGCACGTTATTGATGCGGTTAACTGCGCGGGAACCAAGGTCAGAGCTGAATTCCTGATCGCGGAACACCGTTAAGCCTTCTTTCAGACTAAGCTGGAACCAGTCGCGGCAGGTCACACGGTTACCGGTCCAGTTATGGAAATATTCATGACCGATAACGCGTTCAATATCAAGGTAATCTTTGTCGGTGGCGGTGTCGGTGCGCGCCAGTACATACTTGGAGTTAAAGATATTCAGACCTTTATTCTCCATCGCGCCCATATTGAAGAAATCCACCGCAACGATCATATAGATGTCGAGGTCATACTCCAGGCCGAAGCGTTCTTCATCCCACTTCATGGAATTTTTCAGGGACGTCATCGCCCACGGAGCGCGATCAAGGTTGCCGCGATCGACATACAGCTCCAGCGCTACTTCGCGGCCAGAACGCGTGGTGAAGGTGTCGCGCAGCACGTCGAAGTCGCCTGCCACCAGCGCAAACAGGTAGCACGGTTTCGGGAACGGGTCCTGCCACTGTACCCAGTGACGTCCGTTTTCCAGTTCGCCTTGCGCAACGCGGTTACCGTTGGAAAGCAGGAATGGATATTTGGTTTTATCGGCAATAATTTTGGTGGTAAAACGCGCCAGCACGTCCGGGCGGTCGAGATAATACGTAATATGGCGGAAACCTTCGGCTTCACACTGAGTGCAAAGCGCATCGCCTGACTGATAAAGCCCTTCCAACGCGGTATTCGCTGCCGGACTAATTTCATTAACAATCTTGAGCGTAAAACACTCCGGCAAATTACTGATGACCAGTGCGCCCTCTTCTTCTTTCCAGGCGTTCCACGGCTCATCATTAATATGAATAGAAACCAGTTTAAGATCTTCGCCATCAAGACGAAGCGGTGCATCTGATGCACCATGACGGACAGCCTGGCTGACTGCGGTAACTACCGTCTTTTGCGCGTCCAGGTCAAAGGTCAAGTCAATATCAGTAATCTGGTAATCCGGCGCACGATAATCGTGACGGTATTTGGCTTGTGGCTGTTGAGTCATAAATAACCTTTAGCATCTTTTATAGAGTCTGGTGTTCAGTCTATTCCTGTTGCGTAAATCTCGCTACGCAGAATCTTCATCTTTTCAGGTACAAACGCTTTTATTGCTACATTTGTATAACATACACAGCGCAACGCTATCGACCATAAAGGTGGCATATGGTGTGATCGGGGTTCAATAAATTGCGAAACAAGGTATACTCCAGCAGTTTCCTAAGATGTTTATTGTACTAAACGCTCCCGTAAGAGGACGCTACTGCGCACCTATGACACAATTCGCTTCTCCTGTTCTGCACTCGTTGCTGGATACAGATGCTTATAAGTTGCATATGCAGCAAGCCGTGTTTCATCACTACTATGATGTGCATGTCGCGGCGGAATTTCGTTGCCGTGGTGACGATCTGCTGGGTATTTATGCCGATGCTATTCGTGAACAGGTTCAGGCGATGGAAAACTTGTGCCTGCGGGATGATGAATATCAGTGGCTCTCTGCCCTGCCTTTCTTTAAAGCCGACTATCTCGACTGGCTGCGTGAATTCCGCTTTAATCCGGAACAGGTCACTGTTAGCAACGATAACGGTAAGCTGGATATTCGTTTAAGCGGTCCGTGGCGTGAAGTCATCCTATGGGAAGTTCCTTTGCTGGCGGTCATTAGTGAACTGGTACATCGCTATCGCTCACCGCAGGCCGACGTTGCGCAAGCCCTCGACACTCTGGAAAGCAAATTAGTCAACTTCTCGGCGTTAACCGCCGACCTTGATATGTCGCGCTTCCATCTGATGGATTTCGGCACTCGCCGCCGTTTTTCTCGCGAAGTACAAGAAACCATCGTTAAACGTCTGCAACAGGAAAAGTGGTTCGTTGGCACCAGTAATTACGATCTGGCGCGTCGCCTTTCCCTTACGCCGATGGGAACCCAGGCACACGAATGGTTCCAGGCACATCAGCAAATCAGCCCGGACCTTGCCAACAGCCAGCGAGCTGCACTTGCTGCCTGGCTGGAAGAGTATCCCGATCAACTGGGGATTGCGTTAACCGACTGTATTACGATGGATGCATTCTTACGTGATTTCGGTGTGGAGTTTGCCAGCCGCTATCAGGGCTTGCGTCATGACTCTGGCGACCCGGTAGAATGGGGCGAAAAAGCGATTGCACATTATGAGAAACTGGGGATTGATCCGCAAAGCAAAATACTGGTTTTCTCCGACAATCTGGATTTACCTAAAGCGGTTGAGCTTTATCGCCACTTCTCTTCTCGCGTACAATTAAGTTTTGGCATTGGTACACGCCTGACTTGTGATATTCCTCAGGTAAAACCCTTGAATATCGTGATTAAACTGGTGGAGTGTAACGGTAAACCGGTGGCGAAACTTTCTGACAGCCCTGGCAAAACTATCTGCCATGACAAAGCGTTTGTCCGCGCGCTGCGTAAAGCATTCGACCTTCCGCACATTAAAAAAGCCAGTTAATATCATCAGGGAGCCATAACGGCTCCTTTTTTGCCTTTTATTCCGAAATCTTTTGCCCCATCTGCGAATTCTGCTTGTCTGATTGCAGATGCCAGGTAACATAGGTATCCCCCCATTGACGGGTGGACAAGTGTTTATTTTTTCCGACTATTAACAGAGAGAATATTATGAGCGTTGTGCCTGTAGCCGACGTACTCCAGGGCCGCATAGCCGTTGACAGCGAAGTCACCGTGCGCGGATGGGTACGTACCCGCCGAGATTCAAAAGCTGGCATCTCCTTCCTCGCCGTTTATGACGGTTCCTGCTTTGATCCTGTACAGGCTGTCATCAATAATTCTCTGCCCAATTACAATGAAGACGTACTGCGTCTGACCACCGGTTGCTCGGTCATTGTGACGGGTAAAGTCGTGGCATCGCCGGGCCAGGGGCAACAATTTGAAATTCAGGCCAGCAACGTTGAAGTTGCCGGTTGGGTTGAAGATCCAGACACTTACCCGATGGCCGCAAAACGCCACAGCATCGAATATCTGCGTGAAGTCGCTCACCTGCGTCCGCGTACCAACCTGATTGGCGCAGTAGCACGCGTTCGCCACACGCTGGCACAGGCACTGCATCGCTTCTTTAACGAGCAGGGCTTCTTCTGGGTTTCTACGCCGCTGATTACCGCGTCCGATACCGAAGGCGCTGGCGAAATGTTCCGCGTTTCAACGCTGGATCTGGAAAACCTACCACGTAACGATCAGGGCAAAGTCGATTTCGATAAAGACTTCTTCGGTAAAGAGTCTTTCCTGACCGTATCTGGCCAGTTGAACGGCGAAACTTATGCCTGTGCGCTGTCGAAAATTTATACCTTCGGCCCGACCTTCCGTGCTGAAAACTCCAACACCAGTCGTCACCTGGCGGAATTCTGGATGCTGGAGCCAGAAGTCGCGTTTGCTAATCTGAACGATATCGCCGGTCTGGCTGAAGCCATGCTGAAATATGTCTTCAAAGCAGTTCTCGAAGAACGTGCTGACGACATGAAATTCTTCGCTGAACGCGTGGACAAAGATGCTGTAAGCCGCCTGGAACGTTTCATTGAAGCAGACTTCGCCCAGGTTGATTACACCGAAGCAGTCACCATCCTTGAAAACTGCGGTAAGAAATTTGAAAACCCGGTTTACTGGGGCGTCGATCTCTCTTCTGAGCACGAGCGTTATCTGGCGGAAGAACACTTTAAAGCACCGGTAGTGGTTAAAAACTATCCGAAAGACATTAAAGCGTTCTATATGCGCCTTAACGAAGACGGTAAAACCGTTGCCGCAATGGACGTACTGGCGCCGGGTATCGGTGAGATCATTGGTGGTTCGCAGCGTGAAGAGCGTCTGGACGTGCTGGACGAGCGCATGCTGGAGATGGGCCTGAACAAAGAAGATTACTGGTGGTATCGCGATCTGCGTCGCTACGGTACTGTTCCACATTCCGGTTTCGGTCTTGGCTTTGAACGCCTGATTGCCTACGTGACCGGCGTACAGAACGTGCGTGACGTGATTCCTTTCCCACGTACTCCGCGTAACGCCAGCTTCTAATTCACTTCCTGAAAGAGCCAGCGCACGCTGGCTCTTTTTTATCCCCTTCTGTCAAGTTATCTGTTTGTTAAGTCAATCAATCTATTTGCAACCCCTCAAGGCCCCTCTTCCTGTTACGGAATATTTCTCTGAAATATTTGCGAACAAAAAATTAACCCACAGTCTTATTGCGGATTAGCAATTTCTTAGCTGATAGCACAATTTTTATACTTATTTTTGGCTTTCTGGACGCCTGAAAGCGTGATTCAGCGAGACTGCGGGGAAAAATGATCAGAAAGAAAATTTTCGTTTAGTTAATTTAAACATAAGGAAATCATATAAATAGATCAAATTCACTGCAAATATCATTAAAGTCCAATGGAAATATGACGGCGTTCACAAAGCCCCTTAAATTTTACCATTGGTTACACACTTTTGCTTTTTGTAACTATATCTTTATCTTTGTAGCACTTTCACGGTAGCGAAACGTTAGTTTGAATGGAAAGATGCCTGCAGATACATAAAACACCAAACTCTCATCAATAGTTCCGTAAAGATTCATTGACAGAACTTATTGGCGGCAGTGGCAGGTGTTATAAAAAAAACCATGAGGGTAATAAATAATGATGAAGCGCAATATTCTGGCAGTGATTGTCCCTGCTCTGTTAGTAGCAGGTACTGCAAACGCTGCAGAAATCTATAACAAAGATGGCAACAAAGTAGATCTGTACGGTAAAGCTGTCGGTCTGCATTATTTTTCCAAGGATAACGGTGAAAACAGTTACGGTGGCAATGGTGACATGACCTATGCCCGCCTTGGTTTTAAAGGGGAAACTCAAATCAATTCCGATCTGACCGGTTACGGTCAGTGGGAATACAACTTCCAGGGTAACAACTCTGAAGGTGCTGACGCTCAAACTGGCAACAAAACCCGTCTGGCATTCGCTGGTCTGAAATACGCTGACGTAGGTTCTTTCGATTACGGTCGTAATTACGGTGTTGTTTATGACGCACTGGGCTACACCGATATGCTGCCAGAGTTCGGTGGCGATACCGCATACAGCGATGACTTCTTCGTTGGTCGTGTAGGCGGCGTTGCTACCTACCGTAACTCCAACTTCTTTGGTCTGGTTGATGGCCTGAACTTCGCTGTTCAGTACCTGGGTAAAAACGAGCGTGATACTGCACGACGTTCTAACGGCGACGGTGTTGGCGGTTCCATCAGCTACGAATTCGAAGGCTTTGGTATCGTTGGTGCTTATGGTGCAGCTGACCGCACCGACCTGCAAGAAGCTCAGCCTCTCGGCCAGGGTAAAAAAGCTGAACAGTGGGCAACTGGTCTGAAGTATGATGCAAATAACATCTACCTGGCTGCAAACTACGGTGAAACCCGTAACGCCACCCCGATCACTGGTGGCTTTGCCAACAAAACGCAAGACGTTCTGTTAGTTGCGCAATACCAGTTTGACTTTGGTCTGCGCCCGTCCATCGCTTACACCAAATCTAAAGCGAAAGACGTAGAAGGCATCGGTGATGTTGATCTGGTGAACTACGTTGAAGTGGGCGCAACCTACTACTTCAACAAAAACATGTCCACCTATGTTGACTACATCATCAACCAGATCGATTCTGACAACAAACTGGGCGTAGGTTCTGATGATACCGTTGCTGTAGGTATCGTTTACCAGTTCTAATAGCAGACCTCTTTGTTAAATGCCGAAAAAACAGGACTTTGGTCCTGTTTTTTTATGCCTTCCAGAGCAATCTCACGTCTTGAAAAAACAGCCTGCGTTTTCATCAGTAATAGTTGGAATTTTGTAAATCTCCCGTTACCCTGATAGCGGACTTCCCTTCTGTAACCATAATGGAACCTCGTCATGTTTGAGAACATTACCGCCGCTCCTGCCGACCCGATTCTGGGTCTGGCCGATCTGTTTCGTGCCGATGAACGTCCCGGCAAAATTAACCTCGGGATTGGTGTCTATAAAGATGAGACGGGCAAAACCCCGGTATTGACCAGCGTTAAAAAGGCTGAACAGTATCTGCTCGAAAATGAAACCACCAAAAACTACCTCGGCATTGACGGTATTCCTGAGTTTGGTCGTTGTACTCAGGAACTGCTGTTTGGTAAAGGTAGCGCCTTAATCAATGACAAACGTGCACGTACAGCCCAGACCCCAGGTGGTACCGGGGCATTACGTGTAGCTGCCGATTTCCTGGCAAAAAATACCAGCGTTAAGCGCGTGTGGGTGAGCAACCCAAGCTGGCCAAACCATAAGAGCGTATTTAACTCTGCGGGTCTGGAAGTTCGTGAATACGCTTATTACGATGCGGAAAATCACACTCTGGACTTCGACGCTTTAGTTAACAGTCTGAACGAAGCTCAGGCTGGTGACGTTGTCCTGTTCCACGGCTGCTGCCATAACCCTACCGGCATCGATCCTACACTGGAGCAATGGCAAACGCTGGCGCAGCTTTCTGTTGAGAAAGGCTGGCTGCCGCTATTTGACTTCGCTTACCAGGGTTTCGCCCGTGGTCTGGAAGAGGATGCTGAAGGTCTGCGCGCTTTCGCGGCTCTGCATAAAGAGCTGATCGTCGCCAGTTCCTACTCTAAGAACTTTGGCCTGTACAACGAGCGTGTTGGCGCTTGTACTCTGGTTGCCGCAGACAGTGAAACTGTCGATCGTGCATTCAGCCAGATGAAAGCAGTAATTCGCGCAAACTATTCTAACCCACCGGCTCACGGGGCTTCGGTTGTTGCCACGATCCTGAGCAACGAGGCTTTGCGTGCGATCTGGGAACAAGAGCTGACCGATATGCGCCAGCGCATTCAGCGTATGCGTCAGTTATTTGTTAATACACTGCAGGAGAAAGGCGCAAACCGCGACTTTAGCTTTATCATCAAACAGAATGGTATGTTCTCTTTCAGTGGCCTGACAAAAGAACAGGTACTGCGTCTGCGTGAAGAGTTTGGCGTGTACGCTGTTGCTTCTGGTCGCGTAAACGTGGCCGGAATGACGCCAGATAACATGGCGCCGCTGTGCGAAGCGATTGTGGCTGTGCTGTAAGCGTTAAAACCAATGAAGCCCGCTGAAAGCGGGCTGAGACTGATGACAAACGCAACATTGCCTGATGCGCTACGCTTATCAGGCCTACGCGTCCCCTGCAATATTTTGAATTTGCACAATTTTGTAGGCTAGATAAGGTGCTCGCGCCGCATCCGGCATAAACAAAGCGCACTTTGTCAGAAATCCAGGCCCGCATTAAAAGCGGGCTTTTTTATGCGCTTTTACCAGACGGGCATTTCGTCTTGCAGGAAGGGGTTATGCAGGCGCTCATAACCAAGAGTGGATAATGGTCCGTGACCAGGAATAAATGTCACGTCATCCCCCAATGGCAGCAATTTATCTTTGATTGAAGAAATTAGTTGATTGTGATCGCCTCGTGGGAAGTCACTGCGCCCTACTCCGCCTTTGAAAAGGACGTCGCCAGAAATCAACAGTTTTGCCTGATTATCAAAGAAAACCACATGGCCTGGCGTATGCCCTGGGCAATGTAACACCTGTAAAGTCACATTCCCTATGCTGATAGTGTCGCCTTCATTCAGCCAGCGATCTGGCGTTAATGGCTGACACTCTTCTAGGCCAAACATGCGACTCTGCGCAGGCAAGCCTTGCAGCCAGAACTCATCTTCTTTTTCCGGGCCAAGCACTGGCACGCCGTAGTGTTGTGCCAGTTCCGCCGCTGCGCCAACGTGGTCCAGATGACCATGCGTCAGCAGGATCTGCATTAGCGTCAGGCCGCTGGCGTCAACTTCCTGTTTGATTTTTTCCGCATCGCCACCCGGATCGACCAGTGCGGCCAGGCGAGTTTGCTCACACCAGATCAATGAACAGTTCTGGGAAAATGCGGTGACCGGAATAATACGATAATTCATACTGCCCCTGTTTCGTTAAGCGATTGTTACCAGTGCCGCGCTGGCCCGGTATCAATATGCACAAAGTTACTGCGTGGGTAATATCCTACACCACCTGCGCGCATAGATAACGCTGCTTTGCGTATATTGCTTAACGCAATACCTTCAATATGGAAGTCCATCGCCTGCCCTTTAGTGTGATAGCTTTTCTTTGCTACTCCACGGCTGTGGGCGCGTAATTCATTATTGGTGTCAATCGAACGGTAGCCAGAAATGAGCTGTACTGGCTTGCGAGTGCCTAACAACCCTTGCAGGCGATATAACTGGTCGAATAATCCTGGGTCGATGGACCTTATTTTGTTCGCGCGGAAATCGCGGAAAAAATGGTTTAGTTTTGCCAATTCTTCCTGAATATAGCCTCTGCCATCGAAAAACTCCGCCTTAATTGACTCTCCGGTATGGAGATTGTTAAGTGTCAAAATGCGCGGACGTGGGGTAGAGAGTGTCGCAAATGAAGGCGTCGGCAGGATGGCGGCACCAAGTGCAACACCACCAAGCGCCAGTAGTTTGCGGCGATTAGCGTCGAATTTGTCCATGATAATCAAGTCTACAGGTCAATGTTATCGTTTATATGCACTTCTGGCGCACAAGAGGCACCTTAACCGCCCATAAAGCTGACGTCAAGATGACTCACCCCCAGCAGCGACGGGGGCTACAGAGAATAGCCCCCGAAAATGCTAATTATTACGACAACAGATTTTCCCGAACTACTTCATTTACCTGATTAATTGTTCCGCTTTTGAGACAATTTGCGAGCTGGATCGTGCCGGCAGATCATAATTGTAAATATCTGTACGATATTGGGTACGACCATCTGCACCAACAAAAGCGGTCAGATAGTAAAGATTAACCGGTATCGATTGACGAATATTAACGTAACGGGTATCACCCCGCTTTAGAGCATCGGAGATACGCTTGTCATTCCAGCCAGCATCCTGCAGCAGCATATTTGCCAGATCCGACGCCTTATTCACCCGCACACAGCCAGAACTCAACGCGCGCGTTTCACGTTTGAAAAGATTGTGATTCGGCGTGTCATGCAAATAGATAGCGTCTGAACTCGGCATATTAAATTTATACCGTCCTAGCGAATTTCGCGGGCCAGGAGCTTGCTGGAAGCGGAACGGCAAATTCGATGCGGTTATCGTCGACCAGTCAATCTGCCACGGGTCAAGCGCATCTTTGCTGTTCCAGCCGCGCATAACCGTATAGCCATGGCTTTCAAGATAACCGGGATCGTTACGCACCTTTGGCAGAATATCTTTGCGTGCCAGCGTCGGTGGTACGTTCCACGGCGGGTTTACCACCACATTGTTTAAGGCACTGCTCATCATCGGCGTTTTGCGATCGGGACGACCGACAATGACCCTTGAATCCAGCACTTGATTGCCGTTCTGATAATAGACCAGCGAATAGGCCGGAATGTTAACCATGATGCCAGTAGAAAGCTCGGATGGCAGCAAGCGCAATCGCTGGATATTGAGCGCCAGCACGCCCGCTCGCTGTGCAGGCGTGACGTTTAACCAGTCTCGCGTTGCCGGGCCAATAGAGCCATCTGCCCCTAAGCCTTGCCATGCCTGAAAACGTTTCACGGCTTCCACCAGCTCATTATCATAGGCAGCTCGGACGGCTGGCGCAGGTTTACTGCGAGCTGTAGTTTGCTTACCCATCGGCTTAGTTTCGGCTGTTTCGATTGCAGCGGCAGACGGACTAACTACCGCGCCTGTCGATGTTTCATCGCCCGGCAGTGCTATTTTCGGCCCACCTTCGAGCATACCTGTACGCTGCAAAATCTCGCGCAGCGCCGGGACGTCGTTACTCCATTGACCAGGACGTAGCGTTGCTTTACCGGTCAGTTGCGGCCACGGTTTGGAATCACTCAATAAGTTCAGCAAAGATTCATGCATTGCTGAATATTGCGGATGCTGTGGTGCCAACCCTGTGACAAACGTGGTCAGTTGACCGTTATCCAGCGCCACCTGCCAATGGTTAATGACCGAGAGCGGCGGTGTTGAGAGCGCATAAGGTTTACTGCTGTACAGCCAGCGGGTACCTTTGACCGGAATGTTTGCGACGAAATGGAGATACCCCATCATTGCATCCGATAGCACCACATCACGTGCCATACCGTTAACGCCAGGGTTAGTCAGTAACTCCACCCATTTGTTAAACTGCGGTTGAAAACCGGCAATCGCCACTTCCGCCAACTGCTGCTGGAAAGCTTTAACTGCATCACGATTTTCCCACATCGGCTGCATATCGCGTGCTGCATACAAGAGTTGAAGCTGGTTAAGATAAACCGGCTTATAACCTGCAGGTAATTGTGATTCAATTTGCGTGCGGGCCTTTTCTGCCGCACCTTCAGGTAGCGGTTGGATCCCCGCCATTATTGCCGTGGCTTGCGCCTGCGGCAGTACATCTCCCTGTTCACTTACAGCCACCGGGCTGTCACCAGGGATAACCTCAGGCTCATCAGCCTGCACACTGAACAGTGGAGCGAATGTTACGGCCAGGCACAAACTGATTGCCGAAAGCCGACGACCACACATCATGTTAAGCAACATCCCTTGCCCCCTGTTTTTATCATACTCTGAATAGCCAGGCTGTTTTATCTTAACTGCCTTTACAACGCCAATACTCATGAAAGTATGACGAGCAAGCCTGTTACTTCTCAAGCTTACCTTCAGTATATAAACGTCGGTACGTTTTTACACAACCTAATGTAAAGAAGTTTAAAGAAAAGCGCGCCATAATGCGGCATTTTTTTAGTGCAGAAACGGAGTTTTTCGAAAAAAAAAGCGGCATCGCTGCCGCCTTGAACTTAACTTGCCTGAGAAGGCGCTTCGTCCGTTCCTGGAAGCGTTTCAGGGAGTCGCGGCGCAAATCCTCGCAGGCCGACTACGTGAACGTGTTCGGTATTCTGGAAGACTTTACGCACCAGTTTATAGGTGGTGCCTTTCTCCGGGCTGATATTTTCAGGTGCCGCGATGATGAGCTGCATTTGCAAACGCTCACACAATTCAAACAGCGTGGCGATGGAACGGGCATCCAGTCGCGCAGCTTCATCGAGGAATAGCAGACGGCAAGGAGAGATATCTTTACCGCGCAGGCGGCGAGATTCATCTTCCCAGCTCTGTACCACCATCACCAGAATCGACATACCCGTACCGATAGCCTCACCGGTCGACAGTGCGCCAGACTCCGCGCGCAACCAGCCATCGGAACCACGGTTAACCTCAACTTCCATCTCCAGGTAGTTACGGTAATCCAGAAGTTCTTCACCAATGGTTTGCGGCGTGCGCTGACCCATATCAATTTGTGGATTAAGTCGCTGATACAGTTTTGCCAGAGCCTCTGAGAAGGTTAGACGGTTGCTCTTGAACAGATCCTGATGTTGTTCATGCTGTTCTGAAAGCACGTCAAGCAGCATGGCGTGGGTTTCACGCACGTTCACGTTCAGACGCACACTGTTCACCTGACCGAACGATACGCTCTGCAAGCCCTGGTTGAGCATGCGGATACGGTTCTGTTCGCGCTGAATGGTTTTGCGAATGATGTTCGCCACACTGCGGGAGCTGATCGCCAGTTTCTGTTCGCGAGAAGTTAACTCTTCGGTCAGACGGCTAAGTTCGATTTCCATCTGCTCGATAGCTTCCACCGGATCATCGGTACGAATAATATCCTGGCGAATACGTTCGCGCAGATGCTGATAAACCGCCACGAAGAACTGGATTTTGCGCTCAGGTCGTTTTGGATCTTCCGACATGCGCAGCACGTCGCGCAGATGTTCGTTATCCGCCACCGCCAGACGCAGCGCACCCAACGCCTTATCCGACATGGAACGCAAATCATCAGCGGAGAGATAGGCCAGCTCACGACGGTGTAAGCGGCGCTCAACACCGTTATCTTTCACCATGCGCATGACTGCACACCAGCCCGCTTTCGCGGTCACTACCTGCTCGCGCATCTCAAAGTAATCACGTTCCAGCTTGCGCAGTTTGCGGGTCAGGTTGTCCATCTCCGCTTCGCAGAAGGTCAGCGCTTTTTCCAGTTGATTGCGGCGTGAACGGTTATTGCTCAGTTGCGCGTGCAGCTCGTCACGGCGAATACGCGCCCGCTCTTCTGCCCCGCTATCGGCACGCACGCCGATATCCTGCAGTTCTCGTTGTAGATCGTTAAGCAGCTCTTTTTTGGTGTCGTAAGAACTTTTCAGCGAAGCCAGTACCTGGTTGTACTGACTCAACTGCGCAGCGTGGCCGCGCAACGCTTCACGAGCACGAGTACGTTCCGCTTCCGCCTGCTCCAGACGTTCGCGCAGTTTTTCGTTGAGATCGCTGTTCCCACTCAGCATTTCTGCCGAGTCAGAGTAGCTAAAGTGCGCACGACGCTGTACCACTTCAGTCAAGGCAAATGCCTGTTGACGGGCATCGCGCTGCATCTGCTGAGAATACGTGTAATCTTCTTTTAACTGTTCGAACTGTTCCGGGTCGCTCTGCAACACAGAAACGATCGGCTCCAGTTTCGCCAGTTGATTGCCAAACTGCTGAACAAAACGCGCGGCTTCCTGAGCTTCATCAAGACGTTCGCGGATTTCATCGACACGATCCGCCAGTGAGTCATCCGCTAACAGGTTGAGACGCGGCAGGATACGGTTCAGTGCCGCAACGCCCTCTTTCGCCTGCTCAAACTGAATTCGCTGCTGCTGGTTATCATTTTCATGATTACTCAACGCCCGCTCCAGTTCGACACGACGGCTGTTCAGTTGGCGAATTTCGGCTTCTGGATCGGACTCAAACGCCACTGCCAGATGGCTGCCAATAAAGCGGCTGAATGCCTGATGCAGTCGCTGGGTTTTCTGAACATCAAAGGAGAGCGTAGCAAAGCGTTCAGAGAGCAATTCGCGCTCGGCGTGCAAGCTTTCGATGCGGCTTTCACGCGCCGCGCGACCAAACAGCGGCACTTCCGGGAAGCGCGAGTAACGCCACTGACGCTCGGCGGTTTTCACCACCACCGCTTTTTCCAGCTCATCGACGTTGAACACGCTATCATCGAACGACTGCGGATCTCCCTCGATCAAGTAGAGATCTTCCGGACAATCGGTTAAGCCTTCTAGCTGTTCGGCCACCTGAGACAGATCCGGCACCACAATGGCGTGGCGAGACGGGCCATACAGCGCCGAGAAGTACGGCGCATCTTCCAGGCTAACGTCGTCATAAATTTCTGACAGCAGCACGCCGCCAAAGCGTTCCGCCAACGCATTCAGACGCTGGTCTTCGGAGCCGCCTGGCTGGCTTAAACGTTCGATCTCTTCATCGACAGCGTTTTTGCGCGCGCCCACTTCATCACGTTCAACAATCGCTTCGCGCTCACGCTCCAGCAGTTGTTGCAGATATTCGGTGACATCCTGGCTGCAGGTGAACTCTTCACCGCACTGCTCGCTCAACTGATTGAGGCTGTTTTGCGCTGCCAGCCAAACCGGCGCACGCTGCATCAGGCTCTGAATACGAGATTGCAGCTGTTCCTGTTCCTGACGCAGTGCCATACGCTCTTCACGGGCGTTGGAAACGCTGTCAGAAAGAGAGGCAATACGCGCTTCCAGTTCCTGATGCAGGGCTTCCAGTTCGTCGATATCAAAATTCTTGCCCTGACGTTTGCAGAAATCTGCCAGCAGACGTTCAGCTTCTTGCTGCTCGCGCAGACGCTGTTCCAGTTCGCTTAAGCGCATCCGCAGTGGCTGAACCTGCTCTGCCAGGTGACGCTGATCGACCCCTTCGCGCAGCAGTTCGCGGGCGACATCCCACGCCTCGTTACGCGCCAGCGGGCCGTTGATTGCAACCACCAGCTGATAAGCCTGCTCAAACTGGCTGTGCGCAGTTTGCGCCATGCTCATTTTCTGCTCAAGAGAGAGCATTTTTTCGGTCGCTTCCAGCTCTTTCGCCTGGAAGGTTTCCAGCCATTCGGCGGCGCTGTCGGCGGTTAAGTCCGGCAGATGGCACAGTTCTTTGGCGCGATTAAGCGCAGCAATCGCCTGGTTGTACTGGATCGCACGCGTTTGCTGGACGTCCAGCGCCTGCTGGTAGTCAGCAAGCTGACTTTTCAGCTCGTCCACTTCCAGTTCGGCGGCTTCCGCGCGCGCTTCGTTATCTTCCTGACGCTCGATGGCTTCTGCCACCACTTCATTTTGCTCTTCGAGACGGATCTGCAGTTCATCGAGGTCCGCTTCGTAGCGTTCGATTTTCTCCTGCTGACGCAAAGCGGTTTGCACCAGGTTCAGGTGATCGCTGGCCGCCTGATAATCCGCTTCCAGATCGCCTTCGGCACCGTTGTGCTCTGCCAGTTCACGCGCCATATCGACGTGTTTGTACTGCTCCGCCGCCAGCTGCTGACGCGAAGTATGTAGCTCGCGACGAAACTCCAGGGCTTTATCGAGATGAACACGGCGCTCGTTGGCGTGACGCATGTAGTCCGCCGCCACGTAGTTGGTAGCTTCGCTGATCAGATGCTTAAACAGGTCACGGTCAGACTGGGTGACGCGAATCGCTTCCAGCGTCATACGGTTTTCACGCAGCGCCGCTTCCATGTCCTGGAACGCTTTACGCACGCCGCTGTTTTCCGGCAACAGGTAGTCGCGCAGAGAACGGGTGATGGCACTGGAGATACCACCGTACAGAGAAGCTTCGATCAGACGATAGAATTTGCTACGGTCAGACGCCGAACGCAGACGACGCGCGATGATGCCCAGATCGAACATCAGCGAGTGATAATCGGTAATGGAGTTGAACTGCTTAAACTGCACGCCTTCCATCGCCTCGAGCTTTTCTTTCAGCTCGTTAAGCGGCAGCACGCGCGCCTGGCGTTCGTTCAGGGATTCGGTCACCAGCTGCGTCGGCTGCACCGACATCGGCAGTCCCTGAATGGCAAACGGCTTGATATCAACTTTACGATCGCGTCCGGCAACCTGTTGCAGACGCACACCGACCACCACGCGCTGGTGGCGCGAGTTAATGGTGTCGAGCATCGAATAACAGACACCCGCTTTCAGCTTACCGTGCAGACCTTTATCGCGCGAACCGCTGGTAGCCCCGGCTTCCGTGGTGTTACGGAAATGCAGCAGGGTCAAGTCGGGAATGAGCGCCGTAACAAACGCCGCCATCGTGGTGGATTTACCCGCACCGTTACCGCCGGAAAGCGTCGTGACCAACTCATCCAGGTCAAAGGTGCGAGCAAAAAAGCCGTTCCAGTTAATCAGCGTCAGTGAGCGAAATTTACCGCGTTCAATCATTATTCTTCCTCTCCGCTATCTGGCTGATTCTCTTCAGTTTCGTCATTGAGTTGCAGGTGATTTTCCAGCGACATTGCTTCACCATCGCGAATCAGACGACGTTGTGCTTCACGCGGATCGTCGCCCGCACGCACATCGGCACCAAAGCGGAACACCGATTCGGTAATGCGGAACTTGCTGCTGTCGTGGCCCATAAACCACACCATGCCTAAGCGACGCAGACGGTTGAGCGAAGAGCGTACTTTTTCCTGCAACTTCTGGCGGTCAACGTCTGAACCGGTAGAACGATTGTTCACCAGTTTCAGCAATTTTGCTTCATCGGCCAGGGTGAGCAGTTCGTCATACAGTTCCTGCTGGGTAAAGATCCCCTCGTTCGCCAGCCGTTCCGGGCTGAGATAGAGATAACAGAGGATTTTCCCGACCATCATGTCCAGTTCCGACAACACGGAACGAGGGATGATGGTGGTGGAACGTGGACGTAAATAGAAGAAACCTTCCGGCGCGCGGATTAGCTCCACGTTATAACGCGCGTAAAATTCTTCCAGATATTCCTGAAAATCCATCAGGAAAGCATGATTATCCAGTTCGTCGAGGCCAATATGGCGGCCTGAACGTAAGGCGCTATCCAGCGCCGGAAATAACGGATTCGCCAGCGCCTGCGCCAGCTTAACCGGCATCACTTGTTCAATATTTGTCGATGACATGCGCCTGTACCTTGGCTCCGTAATCATTAATCGGCTGCCATTTCGCTGGCAGTCCGGTGAAGTCTGCTTGCGCTACGCCGAGGCGTACCGCCTGATCAATAACAATACGCGCGACGTCAAAGTGACGCGCACGCGGATACTGCGCCAGATATTCGCGTACCACCAGACCAAGATCCAGCGGTACTTGTCTGGTTTTATAGACGGCGAGCTGCTCTTCGATAATCGCTGCGAGTTGTTCGCGGATCTCGTTAAACTCTTCGTACTCTAAATCTGGCGGAAGTTCCCCGGTCACTTCTTCATCGCGCAGTGCCATCTCTTCGTCACGCATATCCAGCAGACGATCGGCATTGGCGTAAGTCAGCGCCCACGGCTCATCAAAATAGGTTTGTACCGATTGGCGTAAACGCTGGGCAAAGACGCGGTTTTTATCCATATCGATAGCGGTACGAATAAATTTGTGTACGTGGCGATCGTAGCCAATCCACAAGTCGATGGATTGCTGGCCCCAACTGATAATACGGTCGAGTTTGCTCTGCAGATCGAACACCAGGCGATCGACAAAATGCAGATCGTCATGGGTCATCGTCGCATCCTGAATGCGCAACAGATTGGCCTGGAGTTTGTCGCCTGCCGCTTCCAGCGTATCCTGCAATTCACGCAGCGTTCCGGAAGTTTCCGAAAGCAACAATTCACAGCTGGAGATCGCCGCCCGCCAGTCTTTATTCAGCAACTGAGCGATATCGTCCTTCACCTGCTGCTGCTGTTCGTCCATCAGACGTTGCGTCAGGTCGATGCTGTCGAAAATTTCCGCTACCGAATATTTCAGCGGCGCATAGACGTTGCGGTGCCAGTGAAATTCATCACCGCCCTCTTCGGCGGCATCGGCTGCACGTTTTAGCTCACCCGCCACAATCGACAACTGCATAGAAAGGCGCAACGTAGAAAACTCGCGCTGACGGATGTAGTAGTCAGTAATGCCGATGCCGAGCGGCGTCAGGCGATAAATAGCATTCCCTTCCGCCTGCTCGCTGGTAAAGCGGTTCAGCAGACGTTGACGCACCATATCGTTGATCGCGTTGTTGGCGCGCACGCCGATGGTTTCGCTGGTTTGCTCAAACGCATCACTCACATGGCGGAACGCATCCACCAGCTCGCCTTCACTCATCTCACCATCAAGACGCTCACCATTCAGCGTGGCAACAGCCAGCAGAAAAGAGAGTCGGTCTACCGGCAGCGAGATGGAGAAGTCATTTTTTCTGGCCCAGGCAACCAGTTCGGGGACTGTCTGGGATAATTCACTCATACTTTATCCTTGCTCTGCGGTTTGTGCGCGGTGACATGAATATAACGCCCCAGGTTAATATACGGTTCCTGACGGCAATAACGCGTTTCTAATTCAAGTAATGCTTCATAGCTGTCGCGCTGTTGGTGCTTTTCACGCAGATAATCATGAAACACGCGAACGCCTGTCTTACCCATAATTTGCCAACCAGCTTCTTCCAGCCACAGATAAACTTGCGCCGGGTCGCGTGGATAATCTGGCGAAAGCGTCCGTTTTTTCTTTTTCGGCATTCCCGCCTGCACGTAATCAAAATTCCCGGCGACCATGTTATGCATCAGCAAGCCGTGCGCATTGTAGAACATTAACGACAACACACCGCCTGGACGCAACACGGACCACAGGGTCTGTAATACGCTGCGGGGATCGGCCACCCACTCCAGCACCGCATGGAACAATATCAGATCAACGGGCGTTTCCAAATGTGAAGCAACATCCTGAGCGGCGCAATGTATAAATTGCATTTTGTCGCTCACACCTTTTGCTTCTGCCGCCTGTTTTGCGCGGTCGATCATCTGCGCAGAGAGATCGCATAAAATGACCTGATGCCCGCGCTCGGCCATTTTGATTGCGGTCTGCCCTTCACCGCCACCGGCATCCAGCACACGCAGTTTTTGCGCGCCCATTTCCGCCAGCACGCGATCGAGATCTTGCCACAGAATAGCCTGTCGAAGCTGCCCTTTGGTGGTGCCGTAAATGTTACGGGAAAACTTTTCCGCAATATCATCAAAATTGCGATCCTGCATTGCTTTCTCCACCGGTTGGCTAAGACGTTTTCTGATAAAGACGCTATTTTGTCACAGCCACGGCGAGAATGAACCCGTCTGGTGTAATATCGCTGGCGATCCCTTGCTATATGGTCAAAAAAGGAACCAGAAAGGATGCTTTTTACACTGAAAAAAGTGATTGGCAATATGTTGCTGCCACTTCCGCTGATGTTGTTGATTATTGGCGCTGGCCTGGCGCTGCTGTGGTTTAGCCGTTTTCAAAAAACCGGGAAGATTTTTATTAGCATTGGGTGGCTGGCGCTCTTGTTATTGAGTTTGCAACCGGTAGCCGACCGCCTGCTGCGTCCCATCGAAAGCACCTATCCGACATGGAATAATTCGCAAAAAGTGGACTATATCGTGGTGCTCGGAGGTGGTTATACCTGGAACCCGCAGTGGGCACCGAGCTCTAATTTAATCAATAACAGTTTGCCGCGCCTGAATGAAGGTATTCGTCTTTGGCGCAACAACCCTGGCGCAAAGTTAATCTTTACCGGTGGGGTAGCGCAAACCAATACGGTCAGCGCAGCCGAAGTAGGTGCCAGAGTGGCGCAATCGCTGGGTGTCCCACGCGAGCAAATTATCACACTGGATTTACCAAAAGATACCGAAGAAGAAGCTGCCGCAGTGAAAAAGGCGATTGGCAACGCCCCTTTCCTGCTGGTGACATCTGCGTACCATTTGCCACGCGCGATGATCTTTTTTCAGCAGGAAGGGCTGAATCCATTGCCTGCGCCGGCCAATCAGCTAGCAATCGACTCGCCGCTTAATCCGTGGGAACGAGCAATCCCCTCGCCGCTCTGGTTGGTGCATAGCGACCGCGTTGGCTATGAAACGCTTGGCCGCATCTGGCAGTGGCTGAAAGGTTCGTCAGGCGAGCCACGGCAGGAGTGATTTAGTCGCCAGATCAAAGTTGCTACGGTTAAACCGCCCGGTATTGACCAGTTGCGCAACTTCATCCCATAACACATACAACCAACGCCGCCAGATGAAAGACTCCGCCACTGGCGCGCGTTGCAGGTAACTCCAGAGCAAATCTTCCGCCAGGGTGTTATCCATCAACCGGAATAATTCATACTCACGCGGTGCCCAGAGCATTAACCCCGGTCCGACCATCGCCAGGAGCTGATCGCTACGGGAATCTTTCAGCATGCTACGCAAACAGAAATTGCCGTGAATCAGCACACAATTATCGTTAAAACCTTCAAACAGCACCGGCAGACATTCACGAGTGCGAAAAAGAATCCTCTTATCCTGCATGGTTAAACCTGTGTTATTGAACTGATTGAGCGTCGCCCACAGCATTTCAACGTGCTGACGATACCAGGAAGGCCAGAAATTTTCCTGAGTATTGTCAACCGCGCCAACACATCCGCGGCTGTCCTGACGGTGCCAGGCCAACAATGCTTCAACAATTTGATCTTTCAGATGTTCCCAGCGCTCTGGCGTTCTTGCGGGGGCTTCCACAGAAACACCGCGCATCCGCTCCAGCAACAAGACATCGGGACCGGGATGTTCTTCATGCGTCATCACGCCATAGATAGTCGGCATGCGAACAGTCCCGCTCCGAGCCAGCATGGTGGTTTTCCATGCCAGCTGTCTGGCCTGCCCCGGGGTAGAAAAACTTCGCGCCATGAGCGGCATCGGGTTTCCCTGGCTGTCATACAACGCCCACAGAGTTGTGTCTGCTTTTTCATTCACACACTCTATACGACTCAATCTTTCGCCCAGTAAATGGCTTAGTTCGGCACGCAGCTGTTCCATTCAGATTACCCTCATAAAAGCTACTGCTTTCATAATGAGCGCCAATGTAAAAGATGTCACCTGAATGAGATCAATTGTTGAAGGGAAAAAATGAAGAGAATCGTAACGCTACGACACTCCTCCCAAAATTGAGATGGAGTGTCGTGGGGAAAAATTAAGCCATTTCAGCGCGAACACGCTCAAGATCTTCGGGAGTATCTACACCGGTGCCAGGAACCTCCTGGGCGACAGCAACATGGATTTTTTCTCCATACCACAGCACACGAAGCTGTTCTAACATTTCGATATGTTCTAACGGGCTTGGCTGCCAGTTAACATAGCGGCGGATAAAACCTGCACGATAGCCATAAATGCCGAGATGGCGCAGGAAGTTATCTCCTACGGTTTCCAGACCTTTCGCAAAACGGTCACGATCCCACGGAATGGTGGCGCGCGAGAAGTAGAGCGCATAACCTTCGGCGTCGAGAACAACTTTAACCGCATTCGGGTTAAAGGCTTCTTCCGCACTGTGGATAGGCACAGCCAAGGTCGCCATTCCAACCTGACGCTGGGCAAGGTTATCGGCAACCTGACGAATGATTGTCGCGGGGATCATCGGTTCATCACCCTGCACATTCACAATCACCGTGTCGTCGCTGAACGCGCATTTTTCGACAACCTCCGCCAGGCGTTCTGTACCTGACTGGTGATCTGCACGCGTCATGCATACTTCACCGCCAGCAGCTTCAACAGCGCGGGCGACATCCTCATGATCGGTTGCGACGATGATGCGCTCGGCACCTGATTCGCGCGCGCGTTCGAGTACATGAACAATCATAGGTTTGCCGTTAATATCGACCAGCGGCTTACCTGGCAGACGCGTGGAAGCGTAGCGCGCGGGAATAATGACCACAAAACTCATGATTTACTCTCATCAGCAGTCAGCACGCGGGCTTCCGTTTCCAGCAACACTGGAATGCCATCGCGCAGCGGAAAAGCCAGGTTGTCCAGTTTGCAAATAAGTTCTTGTTTTTCCTGGTTATACCAAAGTTTGCCGTTGCAAACCGGGCAGGCAATGATTTCAAGCAGACGATGATCCATAGTTCCTCCAGATGGATCGGGTTATGAATGCATAAATCTTATCATAATCATTTATGCGTCGGGGTCTATTTCCCAGCCAGTGCGGTAATCGGTAAAGAAACCGTGCGGGCAGCGCCCTATTGTTACTCGCGTTGCCTGCTGCCAGTGAGCAAAATCCGTAATCGCCTGACGCAGCCCTTTTTGAAGGGTCACTGTTGGTTTTACCCCATCCTGTAGCCAGAGAGAGAGCACTTCAAAGATGCCAGTCTGGCGATGCATCTTAGAATCCATTCGCCCAACTAATTGCCCACGATGCAATAACGGTAGAACGAAATAACCATACTGGCGTTTGGGCGCTGGCGTGTAGCACTCCAGCCGGTAGCTAAAATCAAAAAGTTGCTCCGCCCGTTTACGATCCCAGACAACAGGATCAAAAGGCGAAAGTACCGCGCTGTGCGTTGCAGTGAGCTTTCCGGCGAGCGCACGTTCGAGTAGCGGCAGCAAATCAGCATGCAGCCAAAGATTACCCAATTTTTCAACATGCACAGCAATGATTTGCTGCTGTTCAGCCCTCGCTTCGCGCCACGCCGCCAGCGCCGGACGTTTCAGCCGGTAGTAATCCGCCAGCCACTGTTCGCGAAATATTCCCAGGCTGCGCGCACTGTTATCCAGCATGATGATTTCTGCTTCTGTTTGCGAAATGAGATCTCGCTCATCATCCCAGTCAGGCATGACACGGTGGGTTAAATCATAAACGCGCTGGAAGTTGTGCCGTTCAATCACCATCACCTTTCCGGCGGTAAAGAGCCCTTCCAGATGCCGTTTATGCGGCTTCCACTCCCACCAGCCGCTCGCCCCTTTACGAGGATGCTCAAAATCGGCTGAACGTACCGGCCCCTTATCATGAATATGCTGAATTAACTGTGCAATTTCCGCCGCATGTTCCTGCATCCAGGCATCTTTGTATTTCCAGCCCATTTTTTCAGGTGCCAGCATGCGGTGGCGAATAAGACGAAAATCGCTACGCGGCATAAAGCAGGCTTCATGCGCCCAGTATTCCATTAATTCGCCACACGCCAGAGACTCATCCAGCCACTGCGCAGGATAATTTCCCAGACGACTGAAAAGCACCAGATATGGACTACGGGCAACAATATTGATGGTATCGATTTGCAACAAGGACATGCGAGAAATGGTAGCCAGAATATCTTCCGGCGACGCGCGACGACGGGGCTTGTTTAACAGCCCTTGCGCGGTGAGATGAAGATTTCGTGCATCGGTGAGGGAGAGATAAGGCAGCGTCATTCATTGCTCCGTCAATTAAACGCTGCCGCGGCTGAATTAGTTGCCAGAAGCCAGCGAGGAAAGTTGTGCGAGCAGTTTCTCTGGTTCATCGCCCGTAAGCTGTGCGTCAACGGGCAAATACCACCAGTTTTCTTCTGCAAAAGCCCGACATTTCACCGCATCTTTTTCGGTCATGACCAGTGTTTGCCCGGCGCTTAATAGTGCGCTGACATCCGCATGATTCAAAGATTGATGATCTGCCAGCGGCACACATTTTTCCGGTTGTATACCGCACATCTTTAGTGTGGCAAAAAATCGCGGCGGGTGACCAATACCTGCCATCGCCACCACATGTTTAAGTTGTGTAACGTCACAACGCGCGCCGGTAAGTAAATTCACTGCCTGACCCGGTATTAAGTTCATCGGGATTTCACCGTGACGCGGTACGCCGCCATTGACGATTACCGCATCAACCGATTTTAAGCGCCCCGCGCGCTCGCGCATTGGCCCCGCCGGCAACCACCAGCCATTGCCAAAGCGACGCACGCCATCGATGACGGCGATTTCCACATCACGCGCCAAACGATAGTGCTGTAAACCGTCATCAGTCACGATAATCTGCACATCGGGATATTGCGCCAGAATGGCTTTTACCGCATCTGAACGGACAGGAGAAACTGCAACAGGTGCACCCGTACGCTGATAAATCAGCACCGGTTCATCGCCCGCCTGTGCGGTGGTGGTATCTGCCGACAATAACAGCGGATACGACTCAGCTTTACCGCCATAGCCCCGTGACACTACGCCAACACGAATACCGCGCTTTTGTAGTTGTTCCACCAGCCAGACAACCACCGGAGTTTTTCCGTTGCCGCCTGCGGTGAGATTACCAACCACGACAACCGGTACGGGGGCTCGCCAGGCGCGCTTCAGTTTTAGTTTATAGCAAAGACGGATAGCGCCACTCACCAGGCCATACAACCAGGAGAGTGGCAGCAATAACCGCCACAAAGGGGATTCACCAGACCAGATTTTTTCGATCATTGGCCAAACTGCATTTTATGAAGTTGCGCGTAGACTCCACGGTGCTCAAGCAAATCGTTATGCGTACCGCGTTCCACAATGATCCCGTCCTCGACGACCACAATTTCGTCTGCCTTTTCAATGGTAGACAAGCGGTGGGCAATCACCAGTGAGGTACGGTTTTTCTGCAACTCGTCCAGCGCCGCCTGAATCGCGCGTTCGGATTCGGTGTCCAGCGCCGAGGTGGCTTCATCCAGAATCAGAATTGGGCTATCACGCAGCAAGGCTCGGGCAATGGCAATACGCTGGCGCTGACCGCCAGAAAGCAACACGCCGTTTTCACCAATCACCGTATCAAGACCGTTATCCATCTTATTGATAAAGTCCATGGCATAGGCCATACGTGCCGCTTCTTCAATCTGCTCACGGCTGTACTGTTCAGTACGGGCGTAAGCAATGTTGTTGGCAACCGTGTCATTAAACAGATGGACATTCTGCGACACCAGAGCAACCTGGTTACGTAAAGACGCCAGGGTATACTCGCGCAGATCGTGACCATCCATCAGGATCTCGCCTTCATCGATATCATAAAAACGGGTGATCAGGCTGGCAATGGTCGATTTACCCGACCCAGAACGCCCTACCAAAGCCACTGTTTTCCCTGCCGGGATCTTCAGGTTGATATTACGCAGCGCAGGGACTTCACGCCCCGGATAGGTAAAAGTGACATTGCGGAATTCAACGTCACCAGTAGCACGCTCAATCTCGCGTTTACCTTCGTCTTTCTCCTGTTCACTATCCAGAATGGTAAACAGCGTCTGACATGCCGCCATCCCGCGTTGGAACTGGGCGTTAACGTTGGTCAGCGATTTCAACGGACGCATCAGTGCAATCATCGAAGAGAAGACGACAGTAATCGTACCAGCAGTCAGGCTATCCATCACGCTTGGGAAGCTCGCAGCGTAGAGAACAAATGCCAGCGCCAGAGAGGCGATCAGCTGAATGATCGGGTCAGAGATGGAAGAAGCAGAAACCATCTTCATCCCCTGCAAACGCATCTTGTTGCTGACCTTATCAAAACGCTTTGTTTCTACTTCCTGGCCGCCAAAAATCAATACTTCTTTGTGGCCTTTCAGCATCTGTTCAGCACTGGTGGTCACCTGCCCCATGGTGTTCTGCATGTTTTTACTGATGCTGCGAAAACGCTTCGATACGATACGAATCGCAATCGAGACAATCGGCGCCAACACAATCAAAATGATCGACAGCTGCCAGCTGTAATAGAACATCATGGCGAACAGACCGATAATGGAAGCACCTTCACGCACCACCGTAATCAGCGCGCCGGAAGATGACGAAGCAACCTGTTCAGAATCGTAAGTAATACGTGAAAGCAGTGTCCCGGTTGATTGTTTGTCAAAAAATGACACTGGCATTCCCATCATGTGGCCGAACAGACGTCGGCGCATGGTCATAACCACTTTTCCTGATACCCAGGAGATACAGTAGCTGGAGATATAACTGGTGATACCACGTAAAATCATCAGGCCGATAACCACCAGCGGCATCCACATCAGCACGGAGCGATCTGTTTTACCAAAGCCATCATCGAGAAGCGGCTTAAGGAGCGATAACATGAAGGTATCGCTGGCTGCGTTGAGAATTAACGCTATGCCCGCCACGATCAGACCCGCTTTAAAAGGCGCAATGGTTGGCCACAGTCGGCGGAATGTCTGCCACGTAGAGAGATCTTTGTCGTTATGCATTCAAAAAACCAGCATTTGTTGAAATAGCCGCATATTCTACCCGTTATCCACTGGCACGCCAAACCACTGATGATACCAACGAGGTAAAATTTGCTCCCTTAGGCTGCTGACCCGCCAACCTTGCGCTGAAAAATTGACCGTTACTTGCCCCTGATGTGGGGTATCAACCCATTGATATCCTTGTAGTTGATAGCGAAGTTTAACTTTACTGGAGGGCAGTCGCCATGCGTTATAGCGCGATGCCGATGCCAGTGCCATTTTTCCATTTACCCGCTGAATTAATGGCACCGATGACGAGGTATTACTGCCGTGATGGGGTACCTGAATCAAAGTTGCCTGAACCTGTTGCCAGTAATGACTTAGCATTTTTTGTTCAGCGGGGGCTTCAATATCGCCAGTCAAAAGAATGCTATGTGTTCCATCATCAACCTTAATCACACAGGAATGGTTATTTCCCTTTTCGTTACTCCCTTGCAAAGGCCAGTGCACACTAAACTGCAATCCTTGCCACTGCCACGCTTCGCCACGCACGCAGGGCTGATGATGCACCCAGTTTAAGGGGCTTCTTACCCATAACGTCGGCCAGGCATGTAATATCGAGTCCAGTCCACCCCGATGATCAAGATGTTCATGACTAAGAATAACGCCTACCGGTTCAAGGTCATGCCAGCGGAGCCAGGGAATAATCAGTTGTTGCCCACTGTCCCCCTCCGGCCAGGCGAGCCCTGTATCATAGAGAACCGCTTTACCGTTTCGAGCGATCACCATTGCCAGCCCTTGCCCGACATCAAGCATATAAACCTGCCACTCATCAGACCGTGGTTTTTGCCACAGTGGCCAACACATTATAATTCCTCCAGCCATACACACCGCAGGCAACGTTTGCCATGCGTTTAGTCGCCATATCACCAGTAATAACCAGGGCGAAAATGATAGCCATTGCCAACGTTCAGCAATGCTTATCCACCCTTCAGGCAAACTCTTTAACCCCCAAAAAAGTAAAGCTAAGGACCGATCGGCAAGAAACCATATACCTTGTTCCAGGATTAATGGCCCGATTAAATGCACAACCATCGCGGCGAGGATCAACGGAACCGAAATAAATGTCACTAAGGGAATAGCGAACAAATTTGCCATAAATGAAGTCAGACTAACGCCATGAAACATGACTATTTGCACCGGCATTAGCAGGAGTGTTATACCAAGTTGCAGATGGATAAGTGAAACAATAGATTGCAATACAGGCGGCAATGGCCAGACTGGGCAGGGAAACCACTGATACCAAAATATCAGCGCGGCCACCGCTGCGGCAGAGAGCCACAAACTTTGCGAGAGGATAGCGACAGGATCCATCAGCAGAATTGCTGCCAGGCAGCATATCCACACATCCCAACCACTCCATTGCCGGCCGCTCAATTTGAGCGCTCCCCAGGTCGCAAGCGCCACCACGGTACGCAATGCAGGCGGCTGCATACCGGTAAGCCAGGCATAAAAAGCAGCGCAGCAAACTCCACCGATTAATGGCATCTGCCAGTAAATCCAACGCCCGGGGAGGAAAATTTGCCCGCCACGAATTAGCCCCGCAGCCAGTAATGCTGCAAAAGCGATGTGTAAACCCGATATCGCCATTAAATGTGCCGTACCGGTATCGCGCATTATATTTTTAATTTCTTTAGATACCGATAACCGTTCACCCATTCCTAAGCCGAGCATCACCGTCTGCCATGAATACGGCTGCAGCGTCGTTTGCAGGGATGCCAGATATTGCGCACGTAGGCTACAACCTGGTTCAATGACGCTTGCTTGCAGAAAACGTCCGGTAAGTGGCTGATGCTGGGCAATGGCATAACGCTGACTGTCAAAGCCGCCATCATTAAGTTGACCATGAACAGCACGCACTTTGAGTTTCATCGACCATCGTTGCCCGGCGCATACCGATTGTGGCAAATATTCGCCATATAGCGCGATGCCTGGCGCGGGGAATAACCGCCGCCCTTGTAGATGAGTAATTTTCCCGTAATGCGTGGTCATGCCGTCAGTGGCGGTAATCTCGACGACTGCATCCTGCGTCGCGCCAGTTAAGTTTTCTCCTGCCCACAGAATTTGCTTCGCCGCCAACACGCCCCAAAGAAAAAACAGCAATGTCAGCGTGAAATAACGGACGACTTTAACAGGAATAAATGCCAGTACGCAGACAAATACAGTCAGACTCGCAAGAGTTAATGTCCCAGGTAACTGCGGCAAAATCAGCAGCGGAAAAATCCCGCAAATTATGCACAGGCTAACTGTCGTTATTTTCATGCACTCCTCCCTGTTTTTGGAAAGTGTGCAACTTTGTTGAGTGGTTGTCTGGCGGGAGTTTTGCGTTGCCCGAGGCACGTTCAGAAGAATTTAGCAGGATGATGAAAACTGTACACAACTCTGCGAGACAGCTTCCAGAACCATATTGCAGAAATGAAAAAAGCACCCGACAGGTGCTTTTTCCGCGTTCAAGTTTTACTAAAACTTAACCGTAAATATTGGCGCGATCGCGCAGTTCTTTACCTGGTTTAAAGTGAGGAACGTATTTTCCTTCCAGCTCTACTTTATCGCCAGTCTTCGGATTACGTCCGGTACGCGGTGCGCGGTAGTGCAAAGAGAAACTGCCGAAACCGCGGATTTCAATACGCTCGCCCTGCGCAAGAGTCGAGGCCATATGCTCCAGCATCTCTTTTACTGCATCTTCAACCGTCTTGGCGGGAATGTGCGATTGCTGGGTGGCAAGTCTTTCTATCAATTCTGACTTGGTCATGATTCCTCCGGTTCCTTAAAGGCAAATTTAACGGCTGCTGTTGCTGCATTGATTAAGGGCGGCCGTAGCCGCCCTTAGTGCTTGATTACAGGACGAAACCTGCAATCTGTCAAGTAAACTCAGCAAACTTCGGAATAAAAATCCCGAAGAGTCAGAGAATTACTCGCCTTTAGCTGCTTTGAAAGCTTCAGCCATTGCGTTGTTGGAGAAGTTTGCATCTTCCTGTTTGTTAACAGTTGCGATTGCATCTTTCTCGTCAGCTTCGTCTTTCGCACGAACAGACAGGCTGATTGCGCGGTTTTTACGATCAACGCCAGTGAATTTAGCTTCAACTTCGTCGCCAACGCTCAGAACCAGGGTAGCGTCTTCAACGCGGTCACGGGATGCTTCAGAAGCACGCAGGTAACCTTCAACGCCGTCAGCCAGTTCTACGGTTGCGCCTTTAGCGTCAACTGCAGTTACTTTACCGGTTACGATAGCGCCTTTCTTGTTCAGAGCAACCCAGTTGTTGAACGGATCTTCTGCGAGCTGTTTAACGCCCAGGGAGATACGTTCACGTTCTGCGTCAACCTGCAGAACAACTGCAGCGATTTCGTCGCCTTTTTTGTATTCACGAACTGCTTCTTCGCCTGCAACGTTCCAGGAGATGTCAGACAGGTGAACCAGGCCGTCGATGCCGCCGTCCAGGCCGATGAAGATACCAAAGTCAGTGATAGACTTGATTTTACCTTCAACACGGTCGCCCTTGTTGTGGGTTTCCGCGAACTGCTGCCACGGGTTAGCTTTGCACTGTTTCAGACCCAGGGAGATACGACGACGTTCTTCGTCGATATCCAGAACCATAACTTCCACTACATCGCCAACGTTAACAACTTTGGACGGGTGGATGTTTTTGTTGGTCCAATCCATTTCGGAAACGTGTACCAGGCCTTCAACGCCTTCTTCGATTTCAACGAAGCAGCCGTAGTCGGTCAGGTTGGTCACGCGACCAGTCAGTTTGGTACCTTCCGGATAACGTTTAGCGATAGCTACCCACGGATCTTCGCCCAGCTGTTTCAGGCCCAGGGATACACGGGTACGTTCGCGGTCGAACTTCAGCACTTTAACAGTGATTTCGTCGCCCACGTTGACGATTTCGCTCGGATGCTTAACGCGTTTCCAGGCCATGTCAGTGATGTGCAGCAGGCCGTCAACGCCGCCCAGATCAACGAATGCACCGTAGTCAGTGAGGTTCTTAACGATACCTTTAACTTCCATGCCTTCCTGCAGGTTTTCCAGCAGCTGATCGCGCTCTGCGCTGTTTTCGGATTCGATAACGGCACGACGAGAAACAACAACGTTGTTGCGCTTCTGATCCAGCTTGATTACTTTGAATTCAAGCTCTTTGCCTTCCAGGTGCAGAGTGTCACGCACCGGACGAACGTCTACCAGAGAACCTGGCAGGAACGCACGAATACCGTTCAGCTCAACAGTGAAGCCGCCCTTAACTTTGCCGTTGATAACACCGGTAACAGTTTCAGCATCTTCGTAAGCTTTTTCCAGCGTGATCCAGGCTTCGTGACGTTTAGCTTTCTCACGGGACAGCAGAGTTTCACCGAAGCCGTCTTCTACTGCGTCCAGAGCAACGTCAACTTCGTCACCTACCTGGATTTCCAGTTCGCCCTGGGCGTTTTTGAACTGCTCAGCCGGGATGGCAGACTCAGATTTCAGACCAGCGTCAACCAGTACTACATCTTTGTCGATAGCAACAACAACGCCACGAACGATAGAACCCGGGCGGGTTTCGATTTCTTTTAAGGACTCTTCAAAGAGTTGAGCAAAAGATTCAGTCATGTTTAATCTTCAGGTTTATATTTAACGTCCACCTGGCTCCGTGCCGGATGGGGTTGTTTAACATACCCGCTGTCATTCCATTGCAACGGGGGTACTGCAAATTCGGTCGCTTATGCGAGAGCCAATTTTTGGCGCGCGTAGTGTAACGCTTTTTCAATCACTTGCTCAATGCTTAAGGTGGTGGAATCCAAAACTAAAGCATCGGCTGCCGGAACCAAGGGCGCTACCGCGCGATTACGATCGCGGTCGTCGCGTTCTTTGATCTCGGCCAAAAGGCGCTCAAAGTTAACACTAAAGCCCTTCTCCTGCAACTGTAGCATGCGGCGATGCGCACGTTCTTCCGAGGAGGCGTCAAGGAAAATTTTTACTGGCGCATCAGGGAATACCACTGTCCCCATATCGCGACCATCGGCGATCAAACCGGGTAACTCCCGGAATGCACGTTGGCGACGCAATAATGCTTCACGAACGCGTGGGAATGCAGCGACTTGTGAAGCAGCATTCGCCACTTCCTGAGTACGAATTTCGCCGCTGACATCTTCCCCTTCGAGGATCACTTCCAGATTGCCATTGGTCGACACAAAACGTACATCCAGATGGGATGCCAGCGGCACCAGCGCATCTTCCGACGCAACATCAACATGGTGATGTAATGCCGCCAGTGCCAGTACGCGATAAATTGCACCCGAGTCCAGCAGATGCCATTGCAACGCTTCCGCCATAGCCTTACACAAGGTGCCTTTCCCTGCACCGCTTGGGCCATCAATGGTAATAACCGGGGCAATTGCCGTCATCTTTATCTCCTTAAAACAGGCGTACCGTTAACATAACCGCGCGCATTATACGCGTCGGCGCCACAAATCGTTAACGTTGTGTGCAAAAACCAGTTTTGTCTGTATTCAGATGGGGATTTATTGCGCAATTATAGCGGGCTGGCGAAAGACCAGCCCGAAAGATGACAATGATTTACTTACCGGAGGCGATACGATCGCGGATGTGCTGTGCACGCTCTGCTGATGGTGGATGAGAGTCAAACATAGACTGAGTACGACCGCCATCCAGGCTGGCCAGTTTTTCAAAGCTACCGACCAGTCCCTGGGTGTTAATGCCACGTTTCTTCAGCAGATCAAAGGAGAAATCATCTGCTTCAGACTCTTTATCGCGGGAGTACTTAGCATTGATAGCGCCTTCTGCGATATCGCCCAGTTGCGAGCGAGAAAGCTGAGAAGCAACACCGCTGGTGGCGGAAATTGCATCACGTGCGGCAACGATCGCATAAGAGGCTTTCATTTCAGCCAGCGAGTGACCCAATGCAACGTGTCCCAGTTCATGACCCAGAACGCCTTCAATTTCGTTGTCGTTCATCATGTCCATCAGGCCACTGTAGACACGGACACAGCCGTTTGCCATCGCCCATGCGTTAACGTCGCTGGTCATATAAACCTTATAGTTGACCGGCGTACCGTTAATGTTGTTACCCAATGCTTTGGCGATTTTTGCCAGACGTTTACCGTACTTGCTGGATTTGCTTGCAACTTGATTGCCGCTGTCCATTTCGGTACAGCCCTGATTGGCAATGGCTTTTGCATCGGCGTCGCTTAACGTTGCAGCTTTATAGGCATTTAAACCGGAGCTGATAGCCATATTGGTATCAATACCGTGCGTATTTTGACACCCTGTCAGTAGTGCTGCAGAAGTCGCAATCGCCAGCAGTAATTTAGTATTCTTCATGTGAATCATCCGTTGATTAATCATATATAAATATTATGTATCAATAAATTACATTGATAATCGACGTTACCACTGTTCAAAATGACTCACAAGGTCCGAAAAAAAACGCCGGCAGTGTGCCGACGCTTTTAGAAAGAAATATTTGTCTATTTATCGCCCGTTATTCAAGCTGGTTGGCTTATCCGCGCCAGTTGTTCGAAGTAATCCGGGAAGGTTTTAGCCGTACATTTGGGGTCAAGAATCGTCACTGGCGTATCTGACAAGGCCACCAGCGAGAAACACATCGCTATCCGGTGATCATTGTATGTCGCGATCTCGGCAAAGTTCAGTTTTTCCGGTGGAGTTATGCGAATGAAATCGTGCCCCTCTTCAACTTCTGCACCGACTTTACGTAGCTCTGTTGCCATCGCGAACAGGCGATCCGTTTCTTTTACGCGCCAGTTATAAATATTGCGCAGCGTGGTTGTGCCTTTTGCAAATAACGCCGTCGTGGCAATGGTCATCGCCGCATCGGGAATATGGTTCATATCCATATCGATGGCGTTCAGTTCGCCACACGTGCAGGCAATATAATCATCGCCCCAGCTAATGGTCGCCCCCATTTTTTCCAGTACATCAGCAAATCGAATATCGCCCTGCATACTGTTGCGTCCAATGCCGGTCACTTTTACCGTGCCGCCTTTGATTGCTGCTGCTGCCAGGAAGTAAGAAGCTGAAGATGCATCTCCTTCGACCAAATAAGTACCCGGAGACTGATAAGACTGCCCCCCTTTTACGACAAATTGTTGATAGTGCTGATTTTCAATCTCAACACCAAACGTTTTCATCAGGTTGAGCGTGATATCGATATAAGGTTTAGAAACCAGATCACCTTTAATACGAATAACTGTATCTTTCGGCGCAAGAGGCGCAGTCATTAACAGTGCGGTGAGGAACTGGCTGGAAACGGAGCCATCAACGTCAACGTTGCCGCCAGTAAAACCGCCCTGTAAACGCAACGGTGGATAATTATCTTGTTCCAGGTAAGTGATTTTCGCTCCGCCCTGGCGCAACGCATCCACCAGATGACCAATCGGGCGTTCTTTCATACGCGGCTCACCAGTCAGGACAATATCATTGTTTCCCAGACAAAGTGCCGCCGCCAGCGGACGCATAGCCGTTCCGGCGTTTCCAAGAAACAACTCCAGGGCACTTTCTGCGTGTAATGGACCGCCGTTACCGATGATTTCGCAACGCGTACGATCGGCTGAAAGCGTGTAACTTACCCCTAACGCCGTTAATGCATTCAGCATATGGCGCACGTCATCGCTATCAAGCAGATTAGTTAATACTGTTTTGCCGTGTGCTAATGCCGCCAGCAATAAAGCGCGGTTAGAAACGCTCTTGGAACCGGGCAGATTAATAGTGCCATCGACACGGGCGATGGGGTGCAACGTCAGGGATTCCATGAACTCAACTCTCTACAACAGAAATAAAAACCCCACAGTCTGGCTGTGGGGATTACGCAAAATGTCGGCATTAGCCGTGACGACGTTCGAACTCAACCATGAAGTCTGTCAGTGCTTTAACGCCTTCCAGCGGCATGGCGTTATAAATAGAAGCACGCATTCCGCCGACCACACGGTGACCTTTCAGCGCATGTAAGCCCGCAGCGAAAGACTCTTCGAGGAACAATTTATCAAGCGCGCTATCCGCCAACTGGAACGGCACGTTCATCCGCGAACGGTTAGCTTTCGCCACATCATTGCGGTAGAAATCGCTGTTATCAATCACCCCATACAGCAGTTCTGCTTTTTGCTGATTGATCTTATCCATTGCAACCACACCGCCGTTCGCTTTCAGCCATTTGAAGACCAGACCAGACAGATACCAGGCAAACGTTGGCGGCGTGTTAAACATGGAGTCGTTATCGTTGAGGATGGAATAATCCAGAATCGACGGACAAGCGATATTCGCTTTGCCCAGCAAATCTTCACGAACGATGACGATTGTCAGGCCAGCCGGGCCGATATTTTTCTGCGCACCAGCGTAAATTACGCCATAACGGCTGACATCAATCGGACGGGAAAGAATGGTTGAAGAGAAGTCGGCAGCGACCACCACATCTTTGCCGAAGTCTGGCGTTTCGTCGATGGCGATACCATCAATGGTTTCATTCGGGCAGTAATGCATATAAGCAGCATTATCAGAGAGCTGCCATTCACGCATTGGCTTAACCGCGCGCAGACCATCAACAGTCACTTTGGCGTCAAAGACATTAGGCGTGCAGTATTTTTTCGCTTCTTTAATGGCACTTGCCGCCCAGTAACCGGCATCAACATAATCTGCGGTGGTTTTATCACCAAGAATATTCAGCGGTACAGCAGCAAACTGACCGCGACCGCCGCCGTGGCAGAACAATACTTTGTAGTTGGAGGGGATATTAAGAAGATCACGAAAATCCTTCTCGGCTTCCTCTGCAACCTGAATGAACTCTTTGCCACGGTGACTCACTTCCATCACCGACGTACCAAGACCGTTCCAGTCGCGCAGTTCCTGTTGAGCCTGTTTAAGCACCTCTGCCGGCAGCATTGCCGGACCAGAACTAAAATTGAAGATTTGAGCCATTTCCCCTCACCACGTTGCGTTGCTATTAACCCGCGGTCAATCGATTGCGACCACAGGTAATACATTATTCCTGTGGCTATCGGTTTTATCATTCAGTGACACACATCGCAATGAGTAAAACCGTTGAGGGCAAAAATGTGGCTTGCATCACACAAAAGAATCTCTCGGATTATTAGAAAAAAGCCGATGTTTTTACTGTCAGGTCACCCGTTTTGCCCGACTTGCCTTCGTCCATTCTGGATTTGCACAGCGCGGACATAATTGTTTTTCCCCCGCGTTCATATGAATGATTTCACTGCAACGGATGCATGCATAGTCCGCCGACTCCGGCACCACTTTGTAACGCTGAGTACAGTCACTGGGTAAAATAAGTAAGCCTGGTTTTACTTTGTCATTTTCAAAGAAATAGACGCTAATTTGGCCATTGGTTTCGAGAATAGCCAGACGCACCTGCCCCAGTTGTTCCACGCCACGCAACCGTAGTTCCATAAAGAACTCAAATTCCGTCATGTTGGAGTTATTGAGTTTCGACCAGGCCAGCTCGCCATCTTCAATAATGACAACCGGTTTACCTTCCAGCAAATCTTCCAGTTTTTCACTGTGCGCCATCAACCACATCACCAGGCGGTATAACAACGCCAGAGTAATAAAGACGATAAGCACCGGGACCATCGGCACATCATCATAAAACGCCACATCCCCTGCCGCCGACCCCAGAGTCAGAATGATTAATACTTCAAATAGCGACATTTGCCGCACGCCGCGTCTCCCTGTCATTTTGAGGAACAAAAAGACCAACACAAAGGTATAGAGACTGCGTAGTGCAACTTCGCCAAGGAAATCAAAAGGCACTTTATCGAATGCCATACGGTGGAGATCGAACGCCTTCATTTTTATGCTCTTATCGTAGTTTATCCGCTAAAAGCATAGCTAACAGTTCATCAGCGTGGCGGCGGTGATAGCACCTTTGAGATAAAACCCGTATTATTGCGCGCTTTCCGTACGACTAAAGTGATTTTCATGACGCAAACATTTATCCCCGGCAAAGATGCCGCACTGGAAGATTCCATCGCTCGCTTCCAGCAAAAACTCTCCGACCTCGGTTTTCAGATTGAAGAGGCCTCCTGGCTGAATCCGGTACCTAACGTCTGGTCCGTGCACATTCGCGACAAAGAGTGCGCCCTGTGTTTTACCAACGGCAAAGGCGCAACCAAAAAAGCGGCGCTGGCTTCTGCCCTCGGTGAATATTTCGAGCGTCTGTCTACCAACTACTTTTTTGCGGACTTCTGGCTGGGCGAAACCATCGCCAACGGTCCGTTCGTGCATTATCCCAACGAAAAATGGTTCCCACTGACCGAAAATGACGATGTGCCAGAAGGGCTGTTCGATGACCGTCTGCGCGCGTTTTACGATCCGGAAAATGAACTGACCGGCAGTATGCTGATTGACCTGCAATCCGGTAACGAAGATCGTGGTATTTGCGGCCTGCCGTTTACACGTCAGTCCGACAATCAGACCGTTTATATTCCGATGAATATCATTGGTAACCTGTACGTCTCTAACGGTATGTCCGCAGGTAATACCCGCAACGAAGCACGCGTTCAGGGGTTGTCCGAAGTTTTCGAACGCTACGTGAAAAACCGCATTATTGCTGAAAGCATCAGCCTGCCAGAGATCCCAGCAGACGTGCTGGCGCGTTATCCAGCAGTAGTTGAAGCGATCGAAACGCTGGAAGCGGAAGGTTTCCCGATCTTCGCATATGATGGTTCCCTTGGCGGCCAGTATCCGGTGATTTGCGTGGTACTGTTTAATCCTGCTAACGGCACCTGCTTTGCCTCATTCGGTGCGCATCCTGATTTTGGCGTTGCACTGGAACGTACCGTGACCGAGCTGCTGCAAGGCCGCGGTCTGAAAGATCTGGATGTGTTTACTCCACCAACCTTCGATGATGAAGAAGTCGCTGAGCATACCAACCTCGAAACGCACTTTATCGACTCCAGCGGTTTGATCTCCTGGGACCTGTTCAAGCAGGATGCCGATTATCCGTTTGTAGACTGGAATTTCTCCGGCACCACTGAAGAGGAGTTCGCCACGCTGATGGCTATCTTCAAGAAGGAAGATAAAGAAGTTTATATTGCCGATTACGAGCATCTGGGTGTCTACGCTTGCCGAATTATCGTGCCTGGCATGTCTGATATTTATCCGGCTGAAGATTTATGGCTGGCAAATAACGGTATGGGCAGCCATTTACGGGAAACAATTCTGTCACTGCCCGGTAGTGAGTGGGAAAAAGAAGATTATCTGAACCTCATTGAGCAACTGGATGAAGAAGGTTTTGATGACTTTACCCGCGTGCGTGAGCTGCTGGGTCTGGCGACCGGGCCAGATAATGGCTGGTATACCCTGCGTATCGGTGAGCTGAAAGCCATGCTGGCGCTGGCTGGCGGCGATATGGAACAGGCTCTGGTCTGGACCGAATGGACGATGGAATTTAATTCATCGGTGTTCAGCCCTGAACGCGCCAACTATTATCGCTGCCTGCAAACTTTATTGCTGCTTGCTCAGGAAGAAGATCGTCAACCGCTGCAATATCTGAATGCGTTTGTTCGCATGTACGGCGCAGATGCCGTGGAAGCCGCCAGTGCGGCAATGAGCGGCGAAGCCGCGTTTTATGGCCTACAGCCAGTGGATAGCGATCTGCACGCGTTTGCCGCGCATCAGTCGTTGTTGAAGGCCTACGAAAAGCTGCAGCGCGCCAAAGCAGCATTCTGGGCAAAATAAAATCAAATAGCCTACGCAATGTAGGCTTAATGATTCGTCTGAGTTATATTACGGGGCGTTTTTTTAATGCCCCGCTTTACATATATTTGCATTAATAAAATAATTGTAATTATAAGGTTAAATATCGGTAATTTGTATTTAATAAATACGTTCGATATTGTTACTTTATTCGCCTGACGCTCCCTTTTAATTAACTGTTTTAGCGGAGGATGCGGAAAAAATTCAACTCATTTGTTAATTTTTAAAATTTATTTTTATTTGGATAATCAAATAGTTACTCCGTATTTGCATAAAAACCATGCGAGTTACGGGCCTATAAGCCAGGCGAGATATGATCTATATCAATTTCTCATCTATAATGCTTTGTTAGTATCTCGTCGCCGACTTAATAAAGAGAGAGTTAGTGTGAAAGCTGACAACCCTTTTGATCTTTTACTTCCTGCTGCAATGGCCAAAGTGGCCGAAGAGGCAGGTGTCTATAAAGCAACGAAACATCCGCTTAAGACTTTCTATCTGGCGATTACCGCCGGTGTTTTCATCTCAATCGCATTCGTCTTCTATATCACAGCAACCACTGGCACAGGCACAATGCCCTTCGGCATGGCAAAACTGGTTGGCGGCATTTGCTTCTCTCTGGGGCTGATTCTTTGTGTTGTCTGCGGAGCCGATCTCTTTACTTCCACAGTGTTGATTGTTGTTGCCAAGGCGAGTGGGCGCATCACCTGGGGCCAGTTGGCGAAAAACTGGCTAAATGTCTATTTTGGCAACCTGGTCGGCGCACTGCTGTTTGTACTTTTAATGTGGCTTTCTGGCGAATATATGACCGCGAATGGTCAATGGGGACTAAACGTCCTACAAACCGCCGACCACAAAGTGCACCATACTTTTATTGAGGCCGTCTGTCTTGGTATCCTGGCAAACCTGATGGTATGTCTGGCAGTATGGATGAGTTATTCTGGCCGCAGCCTGATGGACAAAGCGTTTATCATGGTGCTGCCGGTCGCAATGTTTGTTGCCAGCGGTTTTGAGCACAGTATCGCAAACATGTTTATGATCCCGATGGGTATTGTAATCCGCGACTTCGCATCTCCGGAATTCTGGACCGCTGTCGGTTCTGCACCGGAAAATTTTTCTCACCTGACCGTGATGAACTTCATCACTGATAACCTGATTCCGGTTACGATCGGTAATATTATCGGCGGTGGTTTGTTGGTTGGGTTGACATACTGGGTCATTTACCTGCGTGAAAACGATCACCATTAATGGTTGTCGAAGTACGTAGTAAATAAAAAATCCACTTAAGAAGGTAGGTGTTACATGTCCGAGCTTAATGAAAAGTTAGCCACAGCCTGGGAAGGTTTTACCAAAGGTGACTGGCAGAATGAAGTAAACGTCCGTGACTTCATTCAGAAAAACTACACTCCGTACGAGGGTGACGAGTCCTTCCTGGCTGGTGCTACTGAAGCGACCACCACCCTGTGGGACAAAGTAATGGAAGGCGTTAAACTGGAAAACCGCACTCACGCGCCAGTTGACTTTGACACCGCTGTTGCTTCCACCATCACCTCTCACGACGCTGGCTACATCAACAAGCAGCTTGAGAAAATCGTTGGTCTGCAGACTGAAGCTCCGCTGAAACGTGCTCTTATCCCGTTCGGTGGTATCAAAATGATTGAAGGTTCCTGCAAAGCGTACAACCGCGAACTGGATCCGATGATCAAAAAAATCTTCACTGAATACCGTAAAACTCACAACCAGGGCGTGTTCGACGTTTACACTCCGGACATCCTGCGTTGCCGTAAATCTGGTGTTCTGACCGGTCTGCCAGATGCATATGGCCGTGGTCGTATCATCGGTGACTACCGTCGCGTTGCGCTGTACGGTATCGACTACCTGATGAAAGACAAACTGGCACAGTTCACCTCTCTGCAGGCTGATCTGGAAAACGGCGTAAACCTGGAACAGACTATCCGTCTGCGCGAAGAAATCGCTGAACAGCACCGCGCTCTGGGTCAGATGAAAGAAATGGCTGCGAAATACGGCTACGACATTTCTGGTCCGGCTACCAACGCTCAGGAAGCTATCCAGTGGACTTACTTCGGCTACCTGGCTGCTGTTAAGTCTCAGAACGGTGCTGCAATGTCCTTCGGTCGTACCTCCACCTTCCTGGATGTGTACATCGAACGTGACCTGAAAGCTGGCAAGATCACCGAACAAGAAGCGCAGGAAATGGTTGACCACCTGGTCATGAAACTGCGTATGGTTCGCTTCCTGCGTACTCCGGAGTACGATGAACTGTTCTCTGGCGACCCGATCTGGGCAACCGAATCTATCGGTGGTATGGGCCTCGACGGTCGTACCCTGGTTACCAAAAACAGCTTCCGTTTCCTGAACACCCTGTACACCATGGGTCCGTCTCCGGAACCGAACATGACCATTCTGTGGTCTGAAAAACTGCCGCTGAACTTCAAGAAATTCGCCGCTAAAGTGTCCATCGACACCTCTTCTCTGCAGTACGAGAACGATGACCTGATGCGTCCGGACTTCAACAACGATGACTACGCTATCGCTTGCTGCGTAAGCCCGATGATCGTTGGTAAACAAATGCAGTTCTTCGGTGCGCGTGCAAACCTGGCGAAAACCATGCTGTACGCAATCAACGGCGGCGTTGACGAAAAACTGAAAATGCAGGTTGGTCCGAAGTCTGAACCGATCAAAGGCGACCTCCTGAACTACGATGAAGTGATGGAGCGCATGGATCACTTCATGGACTGGCTGGCTAAACAGTACATCACTGCACTGAACATCATCCACTACATGCACGACAAGTACAGCTACGAAGCCTCTCTGATGGCGCTGCACGACCGTGACGTTATCCGCACCATGGCGTGTGGTATCGCTGGTCTGTCCGTTGCTGCTGACTCCCTGTCTGCAATCAAATATGCGAAAGTTAAACCGATTCGTGACGAAGACGGTCTGGCTATCGACTTCGAAATCGAAGGCGAATACCCGCAGTTTGGTAACAACGATCCGCGTGTAGATGACCTGGCTGTTGACCTGGTTGAACGTTTCATGAAGAAAATTCAGAAACTGCACACCTACCGTGACGCTATCCCGACTCAGTCTGTTCTGACCATCACTTCTAACGTTGTGTATGGTAAGAAAACCGGTAACACCCCAGACGGTCGTCGTGCTGGCGCGCCGTTCGGACCGGGTGCTAACCCGATGCACGGCCGTGACCAGAAAGGTGCTGTAGCTTCCCTGACTTCCGTTGCTAAACTGCCGTTCGCTTACGCTAAAGATGGTATCTCTTACACCTTCTCTATCGTTCCGAACGCACTGGGTAAAGACGACGAAGTTCGTAAGACCAACCTGGCTGGTCTGATGGATGGTTACTTCCACCACGAAGCGTCCATCGAAGGTGGTCAGCACCTGAACGTTAACGTGATGAACCGTGAAATGCTGCTCGACGCGATGGAAAACCCGGAAAAATATCCGCAACTGACCATCCGTGTATCTGGCTACGCAGTACGTTTCAACTCGCTGACTAAAGAGCAGCAGCAAGACGTTATTACTCGTACCTTCACTCAATCTATGTAATTAGATTTGACTGAAATCGTACAGTAAAAAGCGTACAATAAAGGCTCCACGAAAGTGGGGCCTTTTTTAGCAAGAGAGCCTTTTTTGTCAGCTATCTATACTTTAAGGTAACTGCCAAAACAGACTCGACGTAGCCTTCGAGCTGCGCACCAACACGGCCTCAGATGGGCCACATCTGGAGAAACACCGCAATGTCAGTTATTGGTGACATTTTTTGATATCTAATCACATGAAATAAAAGGATTTATTTCTGGTCACGTCCACACATTGACCACATCGACAAAAAAGCCCCTCGACTGAGGGGCTTTCTGTTTGTAATTACATCCACATAATTTGCTGCCCTGACGGCAACGGGTGCGGCCTTACGGCGTGGACTTCTCCCGGCTTCACGATGTATCGCTGTACCGACTCATAAGTGATGAACGTGGCGCTGCAATTCACGTTCTGACACTGGTGATAACGCTCTTTTGTCGTGTCAGTGATATAGCGACTTGTACGCGCATGTGCGGCATGCTGGCATAAAGGACAATGAAACATCGCGAGCACCTCTTCCGGTTTTGTTGATGGTGCCATTTTAGTTAATTTACCATTACAAAACAAACAGATAAATAAAACACATCACTCATTATCTTCGGTTTCGTACTCCACATCAGAAAGCCTGACCTCAAGCTCTAAGGACGTCGTGAAGCCGCTATTATTCAGAAAATGTGTCACCTTAGTGATTGTCCAGTCCTGCTCGTCTATGACACGCTTAAAGCCTGACACTCTGACCGGTGTTTCCGTGTAAATATCTGCCCGACCGGTAGCCAGGCTAATGGAGAACTCCGCAACGCCCCGTTGCAGTTTGTCCCACTTCGCCTGAGCGGCGCGCATTGCCTGCGCTTTCGTGGCATATACCGTGGTCAGGGCAAAAACATTGTCAGCCTCACCGGCCATGTATTCACCTTCGCGCGCTTCCGGTACTTTTGGCGCTTTCTTCTGCGTGACCGGTTTCGCTTTCGGGTGCTCCAGTGCGCGCAGGTGTTTCTCTTTCTTTTTGCGTTTCAGTTTTACCTTCTGCTTTTGCGGCTTCGGGTCTTTGGTGTGTAACCACTTTGCCGTTACGCCGGTGTAAGCTCCACGGTCAGCAATCGCAAAATGATGACGGTCACCGTCGCTGCGGGTGATGGTAATCTGCGGGATTTTTTTACCGCTGGCCGTCACCCCCTGCCCCGCTTTGAGAAACAGCAGTTTTCCCATTTTTACCGACACCTCACCGCCGTTGCGTTCAGCAAGACGGGTCAGGAATTTCGCGTCGGACTCCTGCGACTGGTCGATGTGCGGGATTTTAATTCCGGCCAGTGACGGAGCGACACTGGCTTCCAGCCTGTTACGGGTGGCTATCGCCTCAACAATCGCACCGAGCGTGGTGTCATGCCAGGAGCCTTCCCGGCGGGAATTGAGCGTCCCGCGAAAATCTGCACTCCGGGCGCGGATGGTGACCACATCCGGAGCGCCCCGGTGTTCAACCTCATCAACGGTGAATTTCCCTTTGCATACCAGGGCAAAACCTTTCCAGCCGATATACACCGTCAGGACAGCGCCACGAACCGGCAGCCCGACCTGCCCGTCGGCATCGTTCAGTTCAATATCAAGCTGGTCAGCCTCAAAGCCCCGGTTATCCGTCAGGGTCATGCTCATCAGACGGTCGCTGATATTGCCGGTAATATCCCTGCTGTCGAGCATCAGCATGTAATCCGGCGTCAGCGTACTGCCTGCATCAAATGTCAGCGCATCCAGCATTATCCCGCCCCCGTCATACCGTGAATTTAGTCGCCATACTGCCAGCCTTACCGATGAGCGATTCCGCCTGTTTACCGATATCGCCATAAAGCGCGGCCAGTGATTCATCAACGCGGGTGAGCGACAGCGTAAAATCAATTTTTCGGGGTGTGCCGTCTGCAAAGAAAATACTCCCTGTTTCACTCACCTTGCTGATGACATACATGCCGTAAATCATGCCGGTGCCATCCAGCAACGGCCACGCCCGACCTTCCTCTGCCATCAGCCTGAGCGTGGTCATCGTCAGCTTTCCGCCGGTCAGTTCGGGATAAAGCACACCGGCAAGCGTGATGTTTTCCTCGCCAACACCGAGAAACTGAAAGGCATCCCGTTTACCGATACGGGAATTTGACGGCCAGCGATAATCTGATTCACGCTGCATGGTCTGGTGTGGCAGCGTCTGGCGCATAAAAACAAACATACCTAACGCGAGCATCATTTTTCGTCACCTCCTTAACCGTCATGCATCATGCTGGCACGGGCGCGCGCACGTTTATCCCGCTCGTATTTTTCGAGTGCATCCTGTAACTGGCGGTCAAGCGGTGTCCCCGGCGCAGTACCACCCGTCAGGCTGATGTGATATTCGTTTTTACTCTGGTCTACATAAGAGCGGCCAGCCGGTGCCGTGACCGGCTGATAAGCCTGATAGCCTGCATAAGAGCTGGTCGCCGGAATATAGTCACCGGTACCATACGTGGCGGCATGAGTTCTGGCGGCGGTCTGGTCAAGTGTGTCTGACTCTTTGTTGATAACACCGAGTTTTTCCAGTACCCAGTCAATACCACTGCGCAGTTTGTTGAACGCATTAAGCGGCAGCATCAACGCGTCAGCCAGTGCCTGCCCGAACATGACGCCCGTGTCACGGCAACGGTTCAGGGTGTCCTGGGTGGCTTTGACCGGGGCAATCAGGTTTTTAAACCACTGCCACGCGGCCTGTAACTTTTCGCCCAGCCAGTCAAACACCGGCTTCAGTGGCGTGAACAGTTCCCCCACCGGCGCAAATGCCGCTTTCAGCCCTTCAACCACACCGCCAAAGAATGCGCTGACAGGCTCCCAGTATTTACGGATAAGCAACGCCCCGGCGACAATGGCAGCCACCACGGCCACAACCGGCCAGCTAATAGCCCCGATGGCGGTCATAACAGCACTGCCAACCGTCGTGAAGATTGCCCCCATTGCGCCTGCTGCCGCGATGATGGCATTGATGCCGGTGATAACCGGCCAGGCTACAAGACCAATTGCACCGATGATGCCAATCAGCGCCAGCGCGCCACCGGCAATGATGCCGATGGTTGACGCCAGTGATTTGTTTTTCTGGATCCAGCCGTCGAGTTTTAACACATACTTTGTGGCCGTCTGCGTGAGCTTACGCAGTGTGCCTTCCTGCTGGTCAAACAGGTCAGTCCCCACCGCCTCATAAGCGGACTGAAACTCCTTAAAGTCACCACCGAGGTTATCCTGCATGATTTTAACCAGCTCTTCCGTTTTACCGTCCGAGGCTTTCAGCGTGGCGGTCAGCTTATCCAGTTTTCCGCTTGCTGCCGCTGCCAGTAAAACGTTCGCTGATTTCAGGGCTTCCTCACCAAAAATGGTTTTAAGGTATTCCCCCTTCTGAGACGTTCCCAGCTTGTGTTTATCAAAGCTGGCCTGAATCTCTTTCAGAATGGTGAACAACGGACGCATATTTCCCTTTTTGTCCGAGGTTTTAACGCCAAGCTCTTTGAGTGCATCCCATGCTTTTCCAGTCGGTGCCTGTAATCGGGTGACAACGGCACTGCCACCCGTACCCGCCATTGACCCCCTGATGTTATTGTCATGCAGCACACCTGTCATGGCCGCTGCCTGTTCAAGACTTACACCTGCCGTCCTCGCAACCGGACCGAGGTAAGTCAGTGCATCACTGAGTCCCTGAAAATCAGCCGCCGACTTATTCATCGTTGCCGACAACACGTCGCCCACATGGCTGACATCATCATTTGACAGTTGAAAGGATGCCTTAGTCCCCAGCAACAGTTGCGCGTTTTCTTCCATCGACCGCTGGTTTGCCAGTGCCATATTCAGTGTGACCGGCGTTGCCGCCTGAATAGCCGCAGCATCCCCACCGGCTTTCGCAATGATAATCTGTGCACCGGCTGCATCATCCGCCGAGGCTGCGGTATTGTCGCCGAGCTGGCGCGCCTGTTTGCGGAGTGCGGTCATTTCGGCGGAGTCTTTTGCCACTCCGAGCACGGCCTGCAATTCTGAGTTTTTCTGCGCAAACTCATAACCGGGCATCAGCAGCTTAACACCGGCCATCGTTCCCGCCGCCGCAATCCCCACACCGGCAGCGCCCCCTGAGGCCATATTTCCGGCCAGCTCCTTTCCTGCCTGATAACGCTGTTTTACTGCGTTAAGTTTTGCCTGTTGCGCACTGACACGCGCCAGCGCGTCACGCTGCCGGTTAAGCTGTGCGGTGGTTTCACTGATACGGTTTTTCAGCCCCTGCTCATCATGTGCAAGATTGCGGGTATTAATTCCCACAGCGGCCAGTTCCCGCTGCTGGCGTTTAACGGAATCTGTCAGGCGGTTATATTTCGCCTGTAAGTCCTCCGCCGCACGCTTTGCGGATTCCAGGACTTTCGCCTGAGCACGGGTCGGACGTTCGGTGTTTTTAAACTGTGTGGCAAGGGCTTCGGCCTCCTGCCGTGCCTTTTCAAGTGCATGACCAGTCACGGCGAGCTGTGCACTGGTCTTGCGGAATCCCTCAATACGGGATGCGTGACCGTTCAGCTCGCGCAGTGATTTTTGTGTTTCCCGGATATCCCCCGACAGCGACTTGCTCGCTGTGCGGATGGATTTAAACGGGCGGGATGCCTGGTCAACAGCCCTGAGCAATACCTGTAATTTTACATTGTTACTCATTCGTGTTTCCGCTTCGCTGGAGCGCCTTTTCGCGCCATGTGATGAGTTCGGTCAGGCTCATGGGATACAGTTCTGATGGCGGCCAGTGAAATATCACTGCCACATCCGCCATCAGGTCATCGACCGAGAGATTTTTCGGAAACGTTACTGCACCGAGTTCGGCGACAAAAAACCGACCACCTTACCGGCCAGCGCCACAAGGTCAGGCAGTTCCAGCGCGGCGACTTCCTGCTCGGTCAGCATCGGTGCCGTCATGCGCGGCAGCACCTTAATCAGTGCATCGACTTCGGAGTTCGCGACCGCTGCCAGACTGACACCGCGCAGCGTCCCCGCATTGGGTTTCATCAGCGTGACCTGTTCGATAACCTGATCACCACGTTTGACCGGATTGTCCAGGGTAATGACATTTTCTTTGTTCATGGTTTTCTCACTTCTGAATCAGGGTTAACCGGTCAGCCTGGCTGACCGGATGAAAATCACAGGCCGATATTGCGGCGGTGTTGCTCCAGCCGGTCGACGCCGTTCACCTTCTCAATCATGTTGATGGTGTCGATTTCGACCAGCTCCTTACCGTCCATCGTCAGCCGGAAATAGGTGCAGACCACGGAGATTTTCGACTCGGTGTCTTCTCCCTGTTTACCCTCGCCGGTGTCGATTTCTTTCTGACGTCCACGCATGACCACTTCAACGGCCACCGTTTCGCCGGTATCGTCGCGCTGGTAAGAGCCAGCAAAACGAATCGGTACGGCATCCACACCGGTTGCGGCGTAAAGCTCCCAGATAACCGAATCCGGGAAGCCCCCGAGCGACCACTCCATTGACAGCGCATCGTCATCAAGGCCGAGGTCTACCGGGGCGCTGCCGTTCATCCCCGCACCGCGATAGTTTTCGAGCTTACGGGTCAGTTTTGGCAGCGTGACGGACTTTGCAACGCCCTGATAGCTGTAGCCGTTCAGAAAGACGTTCATTAACTTGAGTTTGCGCGGCATTGCCATCGGTCAGGCTCCTTAATTGCTGTTAACCGAGGTGACCAGACTTGCCAGGTATCTTGAAGTAATACGCTGGCGCAGGGTCAGGTTTTCGAGAGGAGGCACCGGTGTATAGTCGTAGTCGATATACAGTTTTCCGGCCTTGAGGGTTTCCGCATCGTTGGATTCTTCACTGAACCAGCATGTGCCATCCACGATATAACCGTTGTTTTTCAGTTCGCGGAATTTGGCATTGATGCCGTCAATGATGTCGCGAATCAGCGTTGCGGTGATGGGCTTATCAATAGCCCACATGTGCGCCTCAGCCATCGTGTCGGCCAGCACCTGCGCGGTGCGGGTGTAACTTTCAAAGAGGAACAGCGGGTCATCGGAGCAGGTACGGTTACCCCAGAAGCGGAAGCCGTCGCGGCGAATCAGCGTAGTGATGCCTGACTCGTTAAGCAGGTCAGCATCAGTGCCGGACTTCTGCAAATCCCAGAATACAGAGGCGCTGATGCCGGTAACACCATTTACCCCGACGTTGGACAACGTTTTATGCCAGCCCTGCTCCTGATCGATTTTGGCACGCAGCCCCAGCGCACGGGCGGTGGCATACGCGGTGGCAGTGGTGCTGGTAACCGTATCCCATGCGAGGAAATCCGGCCAGATGACCATCAGCTCACGCTGGCTGAAATTCTGACGGTAGGCTTTTGCCTCGGAAATGGTTTTACAGCCCCATGCGCTGATATACCCGAAGGCATTCAGTTCCTGGCATACCGATGCCAGTGCGACGGCGACCTCTTTGGTGTCCAGTCCCGGTACGCCGAGAATACGCGGTTTAACGCCGGTAACCGACTCAGCGCCCATCAGGGCTTTCAGTCCGGTGTACTGACCGTTTTCGTCGGTGGTGCCGATGATATTGGAAACGGTCTGCGCGAGTTTCGTTTCCTCGTCGTCGCCGGAGCCGTCTTCCACACGCACAACAACGGTGACCGGTTTTGACTGATCGGCGATGGCCTGCAACGATGCCGCCAGCGTGCCTTTTTTACCGGCCTTTGCAATTGCGCTCTGCACATTGGTAATCAGCACCGGTTTATTGAGGGGGAAGATTTCCGCATCCGCATCGCTGGCCGTGCAGACCATGCCGACAATGGCGGTGGATACGGTGGAAATGACGCGGGTGCCGTCGTTAATCTCCAGCACCTGCACGCCGTGATGATAGTCACTCATCCGTTTAACTCCGTGGTTAATGGGTGCAACTATTTTCTTTTGTGCAGAGCATGAGACGCTATTTGACCTGGCTGGTCGGTGGATGAAACAACAGATAAAGAAAAGGCGGGCAATCAGCCCGCCTGTCCTGATTTGTACTCTCTCAGTTTCCAACTGACAAATTACGTAACCAAAACTCTGTCAAATCTGACAGTCTGCTTTGAGCGAAAAACAGGTATTGAGATACATAATAAATCATCTCAATTTTCAACTTTTCTGCCACTTAACATCTTGAGTAGTAAATAGTACAAAACTATCTACTGCCGAAGGGCTCTAGGAAGTATGGTTTCTGCACAATAAGACTTATATCGGCTCACGGGGAGCCAAAAGATATTCATTGCCTAGAATTTGCAGATGAGGTGGTAATCTGTACTGGGGCGGTACTGCAACAGCTATGTATATTTCCACTGTGGTAATCTGTACCAGCAGGTAGAAGCTGTTATACATCACCGCCCCTGTAGTGCTAATCCGGAGATAGCACTACTCTCATCAAGGCTTGTTCTTCCATAAACCGCAATAGGTGTTAGTTTTAGCCTTAATGTAAAATTAACAATTGATTCAGACGCTTATGTAATTTTGTGGTTCTAAATGTATGATGATCGTAACTCATACGCATATAACTATCTATCTCATCCAGACGCATGTTCTTATTTACAGATATATCAGTTTCATACATCATTTTTAATATACATGTAAAGTCATGACCATTGCATATAGAAAAATGATCTGGCGACATTAATTCTAATTTACGCATTTCATTATATAAATTTTTCGCATTAAAATCCTTATCAGTACGACTCCTGCTAAGCACATGATTTATATATTTGGTTTCATCAACTACAACATCTGTCCTGTTAATACTTACAAAATTCCTGTAATTCATTCCTTTGAAATTAAGATTGCTATGTGTAAGATAATTGTACCATTTGAGAAGTCCGATTTTATAGCATGCACAAAGGATGTTCATCTTTACATCCTGACAGAATATATCGGCCAATTCCCCTTGAATTAATTTCCTATCTGTATGTGACATAATGAATTTATCAACCGCACCACCTTTTACTAACATCATTTCAAGGTCATGAGCATCAGTATAAAAAATCCCCTCGTGATTTATTCCGCTTAACTCATCAAAGTCCGCGTCACATACACCATACACAGCATTATTACCTGCACGACGTAATTGACTAACAGCCAATATTACTTCACGTTTTCCATTTTCAGGTGATTCATAAATGATTCTATTATCAAGCCGGTATGCATTGAAGAATCGGATATCTGAAATGCCCTCAACCACAATCAATATACAACGTTGATACATTTCATTTCTGAATAAAAGCATCATACTACTCAACCAATCATCTTCGCGAACAGCATTGCGTAATGACATCATTTACTCGTTTCCTTCTGAAAGCTGTTGGCTTTCATTTCTATTTCTAATCATTTCATATAGATCGTATGTTAATTCCCAATTCTTACTAATTACTTGTGGTGAATGAGTAGCAATAATGACCTTTTCATACTTGTTAATCTTTTGTATTTTTTTGAGAGAATCCAAGAAAGTTTGTTGCCAGGCGACATGCAATGATATTTCTGGCTCGTCTATAAGAATTACTTTTTGTGAAACAAAATCGAAAATCAAATTAAAAAGAAGAACTATTTGGTTCTGTTCACCTGATGAAAGCAAATTACGATCAATAACATCGCCATTGTGACTTTTGAAATAAAATCCGTTATCTCTATCAATCATCACTTTTTTAAAAGCTAAAACCTTTTCTTTCAAAATTGATTCAAATAAATCAATTTTTTGATGTAATGTCTGAAACGGTGACAATTTTCCAAGGGCATCTTCAATATATAGATCCAACACACTTAGATATTCATTGCTACTATAAAAACTTGTGCTTTTTTGAGGCATTAGCTCGTTATCAGCCTGAATAAGGCCATAACGCATATAATGTCGACGTTTATCTTGAATACCATTTAAGCGATCTTGAATATTTTCTGATGAAAATCGTTTTGATTGCTCTAAACGCTCAAATAATCGAATAGGAAATGTAGCGTCTAATTTTTGTGATAATGCAGCGGAATCATCTTGTGCATTTTTCATTAAATATTTTAATTTTCTAGCACATAAGTCAATGACTGTTTCATCAACAGCTTTGACTTGTAATCGATCTGCACATATAAAAGATACGTCTTCTTTCGATGTAATATGACTTAACACATCCGAAGATAATGGTTTATCAGTTCGTAATTTTTGTTTTGGTTTAACATCCCCCCTATGCAAGCTTACATAAAATAACTCTTCCATAATAGATTCATCTGTCTGTAACTTGAGTCTTTCTTCCGTTCTGTTTCCTGAGCTATTATCCAGATGATTCAATATTAAACCATCTTTATTGGTGTCATGAGTAATTGAAACAGAGCCACCTTGAAAATCAATTTTAATAAAATCAAAATTAAGTTTACAGAGAGCATTTAATTCATTTGTAAGAATACTATTGATGATTTTAAGAATCATTGTCTTACCATATCCATTTGGACCAGTAAGCATAGTAATTTCATTGTTATCCAAGGGAATTTCATAATCAAGGAGACCAAATAGTTTTTTTACTTTTAAATGTATCAATTTCATATCAACCTCGCAGACGATGAATTATAACCATTTATTACATGGCGCATATGAAATGCAATATATCATTGTCATGAGTTGCATTTCAAACATATGCCCCAACATCAATGCTAAATCCGTGATTAAAATTAATAAACTCCTGGTTTTTGCAAATAATTTCTTGCCCTAATAGTTTGGAAATACCTCTTTTAAATTTATAGTGAATAATATTACGCCCATTTAGTTCTCTCTTTGCAGAACTGAACATGTCGGGAGCTACGGTGTGGAGAAACACTGAAACGATCGTTAGTGAATATTTGCACACTGGTGATAGTACTAAACAGCCCTTTGGTCATGTCCGAAAAATAGTGACTCGTACAACATGATCGATGTGATAGCATTTATGACAGTGAAACATAACAATCACCTTTGAACATTTTCCATACGTGCATTATACCTATTAAATCTAAACAAAACAAATAGATATAAAATATTCATCCGCGTATCTTCATGCTCTCATATACCACATACGGGAGCCTTAACATCAAGTACTAAGCACGTCGTGAAGCCGTTTCCGTGAAGACGACTTTGCACTACTTGACTGATTAGCCATGCCTGCTTGTCTATCACACATTTAAAGTTTTTCATCGCTAACGTAGTTAGTCCATTCCCTTGAATGGCGTTTTACCAGTCTATATATGACAAATATCGTACTTTTTCCACATTCAGTCCAATTCATTCACCGCTCCTGATTCACCTACAACACCCTCTCAACGACGTTCTCTGTACCTGTAATACCGGCGCAAATTGCGTCGAAAATGTCGTTCTGCATCGCATAAACCTTCATCAGATTTGGCCTACAATGCAGCGAATAGTCTGAAATTAAAAACCGATGATGATGGACTGTACTGTTCATGCAAGTCTGGTCGCTCTGTGCCTCATCAAGGAATGAATAATGATCTTGGCGACGTCTACTCTTGGCACAGAGCGGACTGTCAGATTAGTTTTTGCTCTGTGCCATAGATGAGTAATCTCACACCAGATCTAATACAATTTATTGCGGCATTTCCGGCCATTCTATATCCGGAGCATCTTCCGGCTGAACGCGATTCAGTAACACACGGTATTTTTTCCAGTGTGTCAGGCTTAACTTTTCTTCCTCGGTAGCCATATCTAAATCGACAGCATCCTGCAGCGTGGCAATGATTTCACCTGCATATGCAATCTGCTCTTTCTTCTGAGACTCCGCCGCTCTGACAAGCGCATCACGCTCTGCATTCTCATCATTCACCCACGCATTGCCGTTCCATTTCTGATAATCCCCATCCGGGGAAATGGCTGTCACGTCTGGAGGTAATACGCCAAGTTCAGAAATATAAATGGCTGCTCCCGTTTTCGTTTCGTAGACAGTCTTTCCGCGATGGTCTTCCATCAGTTCCCATTTCATTTCGTCTGCATTGAAAACGGCTGCATAACCAGCTGGAATATCAGGTGGTGCAATATCTGTACTGTTTGCAGGCAGGCCAGTGTACGGTGGGATATATGCGTCACTTTCCCCAATAAATTCATTGGTTCCATCAAGTAAATTAAATACGTGGATAGTTTGTGCTTCTGCACTCATTCTGAAAGCCATTATGCAAGCCTCACAATATAGTTAAATGCGATGTTTTTGACGGTGTTTTCGGTATTACCTGTAGCATTAACGGTAATAGAGTGCCCGTGTGAGCCAATAGCAACCGTGTGTGAATGTGCACCAATACCAACCGTATGATTATGTGCGCCAATATCTACCGTGTGGGCATGATTCCCGGCAGCTCCTGATGTGCCATTAAACGATGGGTTGTCAAAGCCTGTTTTACCGGTTTCACCATTAGTATTGGCATTCCCTCTGTAAATGGTATGTGTATGGTTACCTGTGGTATTAGTGGTTTTTGTTCCGTAGTTAAACGTACTGACTGTCTTCGTGCCGTAATCAAATGAACTGGTCGTTTTCGTCCCTAAATCCGTATTTGACGCACTGGCGCTGTGAGTATGCGATTTAATCCCGTCCTGTTCCTGTGACAATACGGCACGCCCACTGGCGGGTTTGCCCTTGATTGTCCAGCCGCGCATATCTGGAATAACACCAGAAGGATAGGCAATAGCCAGTTTCGGATATGCAGCCTTATCAAACGTCTGCCCCTGCATAATTGCATAGCCTGCAGGTGGTGTATCTGATGGCCACGGCAGCGGAACACCTGGCGGAAACGCTTCAATATTTGCCGAGCCGTCAAATTTTACGCCGTTAATTGTCCTTGCCGTTTTCAGCTTTGTTGCTGTAGCAGCATTGCCGGACAGTTCGCCTGAAAGACCGGCGCTGAAGGTTTGTTTCGCCGCCCATGTCTGGGCTTCGTCAATGATTGGCACACGTCTTGTGGTGATCGTGCGACTTCCCGGATTTCCTGAAATACGCACCATAAAAAAGCGGTAGTTCGCTTTACTTACGGTGCTGCGCCATACATGCATTGAGCGCCCCGTACCGGAATCATCACTCGGACCCACTGCGATGTTTATCAGGTTGCCATCAATGACGCCCCAGTCCATACCGTCGGGAATGTTGGTCATGTTATCAAGCCGAACGGTTATCAGACTGCCCGGCACAAAGTCGTAGGTCTGCCAGTCCAGGCTGGTGAGCTTTGCCACAGCACCGCCGATACCCAGATTCAGGGGAAGTGAATACGAGGTGTAGACTTCCCGCCATTCGCTCCACGAGCTGCCGGTATAGACGCGCTCAAACGTGCGACCTTTAAGGGTTGCACCTGTTCCGGCAGTTGTATAACGCTGCCATACGTTAACACCATCAAAGCGCCTCAACACTTCCAGAATCCCGAGGACTGTCACGCCGTTTCCGTCCAGTATTGGACCGTTGGTCGCTTTACCTGTAACGCTGTAAATACCTGGTGAAGTCACATCATTCAAATCCCCGTCGTAATAACGACTCTCTGACTGATGACCGACTCTTAACCACGGTTCCCACTGTGGATTCTCTGCATTCCATGTAGCAGAAAGGCAGCGAACATATACATCCCCACGGCGGGTCGTGTAGCGTTGCATGCGTGAGTACCCACCACCTTCAAGAACTTCAAGGAGTCCCTGACCATAACTTCCTTCTTCCGGATAGTTGCGGTCAAATGAAGCGATAGAGCCACTACTGTTTCGCCATAAGCCAAGATGCTCTGCGCCTCCGAGCGTGTTCAGGTCAATGGTTGTACTCAGGGGGCGTGTTGCTGACTGAATCTGACGCCAGTAGCTCCACGGACCGTCTGAGCCATTCCAGGTGCCAGAAAGGTTGCGCATATAAACATTGCCTGTTCTGGTGGTATAACGCTGCATTCCTGCAAAATTACCGCCATTGAATACCTCAAGCACACCGACTGCACCGTCTTCAGGGAAATTTTTCTCCAGTGTTGCGTTGGTGGATGTTGCTTTAGACCAGATACCTGAATAAGCCTTAACAGGACCAAATGTATTCAGATCAGCATCAAGCGGCATTTCGCCATTGTTTTTCATAAACGTCAGGCTGGTAACGCCAACATTTTCCAGAAAAGCTGATTTATCCTGGATATCTGCACCATTCTGATTTTTCGCCAGACGTGAATTTGCGTTGTCATTTGCTGCCTTGACCGCTTTTGGCGTTGCCGCCAATGACTCACTGGTGCTGTTTGTTGCACTGCTTAACTGAGTAAAACCTTTTTCTGTCAGTGTGGCGTCAGGATGGCGGCGGGACTGCTCATGCTCTGCGATTTTGTCATCGACGTAATCCTGCGTCGCCATCACTGTGCTGGCATCAATACTCAGCTCAACAGACGCCACGTTACTGACAATAATAACCATGCGGCAGGTCTGCGCACGCCCGGAGCCTTCAGCGAGTTCAGGCTTATAGCTTTCTGCCATGTTGGCGACCGCAATCAGTGTTCCGGCATCGTCATACAGACCCAGCTCACGCATCCAGAAGCCGCCCACTTCGGGCGGTACAACCAGTTCAGCCACGATATAGTTTTTATTCTTATTATCCACGCTGACTTTATTCAGGGCATGACGCCAGACCTCATGCACCAGTTTCGTCTGACTGGCATCCGGCACCGGCAATTTGCCATTACCGTCACCCACGGCCATTGCAGACAGGGTTACTTTTTTCCCGCCGGGGACAGTGGCGGCTGCCAGCTTTGCGGCTCCGGCAGTAGTGATAACGGTTTTAAATTTCGTACTCATTGTTTCTCACTTATCCGGGATAAACAGTAATAACATCACCATCACAGACCACACCGCCTGTATACAGATAGCCGGGAATGTCCTGGATAATGTTCAGGCCGATAAGGTGGCGACTTGCGGGTTTGGCATCGGCAATCAGCCGTTCCATTTCCAGATACATTTCCTCTGTGATACCGCTTTCCAGCACACCGATATCAAGACGAAAGGTTCCGGGCGGGTCGTTTGTCTCCCACCATTCTTTTACGTTAATGAGATAGCCGAGCGGCTCCACCACGCGTCGGATTGCGCCTATAGTGCCCTTATGACAGTGGATGAAATAGGCATCACGGATAACGGCGCGTTTTGTCGCTTCCGGCCACTTTTCATCCCACCTGTCAACCGAAAACGCCCACGCCAGCCACGGCAGCAGATTTGCCGGGCAGGTGTCCGGGTTCCACAGCTCACGAATACTGACCGGCGTTTTTTCAATTTCCGCACAGGCTTTTGCGGCGGCGACTTCAAGCAGTGATGAGCCGGTCGGCAGCAGGCGCGAATCACTCATCCGAGCCTCCGGTCACGACGCGGTATTCGGTACAGAAAGACGCCTGCGTACTGTTGAGCACGATGTCGGCCAGTGGTGCAGCCAGTTCGACACGCTGCACGCCTTCCACATGCAAAGCGGCATAAATGGCAGACAGACGGATGTCGCGCCCCAGCCGGTGCTGTGCCGTGATGTACGCTTCCAGTTTTTTCACGGCGGCGGCGCGGATGGGTTCGCTTTCGGGACCAGGGTAAAGGTAAAGCGTGGCGTTTATCTGGTATTCAACAATGGCGGCAGACTGCACGGTCACGCGGTCGGCCACCGGCCTGACGTCCTCGCCATTAAGGGCGTTACGCACCACGGCCAGCAGGTCTTCGGATGCGACACCGTTATTTTCACGTGACAGCACAGAGATGGTGACGCAGGCCGGAGACGGACTGGTGACAGAAATATCCGCGACACGCCCGTCGGCACTGCGACCATGATACTGATAGGCTCCCACCGACCCGGCGACGCTTAAGCCCTCAAACGCCTGCTGAATACGCAGACGGTAATCGGTGTCAGACTCCATCACTTCCGGTGTCGGCGGGATGGTCGAATCATCTGCCGGGGTGATAGTCAGGCGCGTGGTGTTGTAATTGGCACCAATCACATCAAGGTCATTACCGGCGGCACAGGCCAGCATCACCGCCCGTGCGGCCTCATTCACACGCTGACGCCAGATAAGCTCACGATAAGCATTCTCCTCCAGCAGTTTGACGAGAGGCTCAGATTCCAGCGTCAGGGTACGGGCGACCGCCTCCTGCTGGTCTTCCGGGTAAAGGGAAATCAGTGTCGCCTTGCGTTCGGCAAGAATGGTTTCAAAATCCAGCTCCTCGACCACATCCGGTGCGGGTAGCTGGTTCAGGTCGATAATCGGCATGGTTTCAACTCACAGGGATGGTTAACGAAAGTGGCTGGCCGGTGTCGTTGTGCTGGCCGGTTAACGTAACTGTCATTCGCCCGTCAAAGCTGCGCGCCGTGGTGACGGATGACAGGGTGACGCGGGGTTCCCATTTCAGCACCGCCATGTAACAGGCGACCTTAATCTGCAACTCAAGCGCCGGGGTCTGCGGCTGGTCAATCATTGACGCCAGCAACGAGCCGTAATCACGACGCATCACCCGTGAGCCGACCGGTGTGCGCAGGATATCGCCGATACTCTGGCTGATATGCTCAAGGTCAGTGACAGTCAGGCCATCACTGCGATTCATTCCGAGATAACGCGCTGTCATAGAGGACTCCCGGTTGTGCCGCCGCTGTCGCCGGGGTGTTTATGGGTATGCAGTACCTTACCGTTTGATGAGAGTTCACCGCCGGTGTGTTCAATGTTGCCGCGCATCGTCCCGCCCTTCTGCACTTCCAGCGTGCCGGTAATCAGCCTGTTGGTGCAGACCACCTCCGGTGTGTCCAGGGTGATGCGGTTTGACGCTTTCACCATGACCACCGGCACCGTGGCAGTAACAGAATCAGAAGCCGTCACACTGGCCGTTTTAATTCCGCTTACCGTGAGCGCACTGGTTTCGGGTTCATACTCAATCACCGCCCCGTCAGGGAAACGGATATGCAGGGCATCCGCCGACGCAGACGGTGCGGGATTATCGCCGGAATAAATCCCCGGCAGAACAAACGCCGTGTCGAGTTCACCGCCCACGGACAGAATCAGCACCTGTTCCCCCACGGAAGGTGCCCACCATGTGCGCGAACGACCGGCGCGATGGGTCAGCCACTGCAGCCAGTCGGTACACATGCCGCCGGTCTGCACACGGCAGAGACCGGCGTTAAGGTCGGTTTCGACGATAACGCCGGTGCGAATCATGTTGCGCAGTGCGCGCGCGAGTTCCTGAATATTTGCGAGAGTGTTCATAACGGGAAGGATGCCGCCGGGTCATACCGGCGGCAATGTGACGATGAGGTGTCGGGAATGGCACAACTAACGCTCAAGGTGAGCCAGGATAATCTCTTCAATCATCTGCACATCCTCACCGGTAAAGCCGAGCAGAGGACGCGCAGGATAATCAATTTTCTTACCGTCTTTCCGGGTTTCTTCCGACAGACCAAACTGATGCACACTGGCGATTTTCGGTGACTTCCCGCCGTAAAACTCCATTGATGCCTGTTCAGGGCTGGCGCGGATATGCAAAAAACGACTGGTGATAAGTTTCGCAAACATTTTTCGCTTAACGCGACCGGTCTTTTTTCTGGCGCTCTGCTGCTGGCGTGGCGCATAGGGTGTGCCGTCCGGAGCTTTCTGTGCCATCACCCGACGCTGCTGACTCTGCCGCAGGCGTTTCGCCAGTTCGGCACTCAGTCGCCGACGCCCTGACGGTGACAGCGACTCAATAAGTCCGGTCAGCCGGTCTTCAAAACGCTTAAACTCATTCATCCCACTTGCTCACCAGTTCGCCATTGATATAAAGCTCCATCGGGCGGGTGACCGGCTCTGGCGGCGGAGGTTCCGGGATATTCTTCGCATGCAGTGCGCCGTCAACCTCACTGACCAGCGTGCGCTCGGTCAGCATCAGGCTGATGCTGATATCAAAGCTGCTGTCATTGTTGATGTCTGCATAAAACGTGAAGCCCTTTTTCTGGCCTTCGTCGGTGGTCATGATGTCGGGCTGATTTTTCCGCAGCCACGCCAGCACCGGCACGATGAGCAGGTCAAAACCACCGGTAAAGTCGGTCACAATGACATTGAGCGTGTAACGCTTTTCGAATGACAGCGACGTCGCCAGTGTGGAGGCAATACTCCCGTTATCCACGAATATCCGCAGCATCTCGGGGCTGGTTTTCAGTACCGTGACGGCATCAGTCAGTGCCCTGCGCAGGCTGTCGGGTTTGAGCATCGTTTTCGTCCTGACAGTGTTTAATCATTTTTACCTGGCTGGCACAGCGTGCCAGCGCGTTCTCAAGCTGCCGGATATCGGCACTTAAATCGCCGTTCGTCTCCGGGTCACTGCCCGGCATCGGGCAAAGACTCACTTTCGGGCAGGCGTTGGCGACAATCACTGGCGTCAGTGCAGGCGGGGCGCTGGTGCAACCGGCGCACAGCATCAGGCAGGTCAGCGCCGTACCAGCGGCGAAAATCTTCGTTTTCATTGAGTAACCTCGTGATGGTTTTCTCGCGCTGTGCTTCACGCTTCGCGGCGTTTTCCAGTTCCTGACGCAGTGCCACCTGCGCCAGCTCGTTTTTGTCTGCCCTGGTGAGGGCAACATGAAGCTGATTTTTCAGCACGGTGATGGTCGTCTGCTGCCCGCTGGCGACGTTGTTCGCCCTGTCCAGCGAGGCGCGCAGGCTGGCATTTTTGTGTTTCACCAGAAACAGACCGGCCACCGCCAGTGATAACAACACAACCAGCACAATCATCAGCTTTGACATGGTTCCCGCCCCTCAAAACGCTGACGGCAGGCCGTACGTATCAGCCGGAAGAACACCGACGCCACGAGGTAAATCAGCGCAGTAAAAATCCACCCGGCAGCGACCAGCGAGATAAACGTCGCCACCATCACCACCAGAGCCGCCGCCCGTCTGCGCCACGGCACCGGCTGCAAAAACAGCGACGTGACAATCTTCACGGCCAGCGATTCCGGCGGCAGCTCCCGCCCGTAGCGTTCCAGCACATACTCTGTGGCATACACGCCGACACCACCGGCAACCACACAGATAACCGTCGCCAGAATCGCCCAGGCGGCGACAAAACTGACGGCCACGCTCTGCGGGTAAATCAGGGACAGTGCCAGCATCAGCGCCAGCGACACGTTCAGCATCAGTGAAAGGGATAATTTCTTCATGGTGTTTACTCCGTTTAAGCCGGTACGCCGCCAGCGGTACGCCAGACGGTGACCAGTTTTTCCAGTGAATGCTCACGCTGACCGTAACCGGCACCCGGCAGGGACGCCCAGATATTGCGACAGCGTGAAATGGCGCGCTCAATGCGTCCCGCCCGGATGTCATCCAGTGCACCGCGTTCGCGGATCAACTGAATGGCGAGTCTGTCCTGCGACAACGGACTGAAATCCGGCAGGGCAAGCTGTTTGCGGTAGTGCGGCCAGAACAGGTAAAGCTGCTGATAGCGACCGGAGGCCGTGGATTTTTCACCGCGACGGTTAAACACCTTCGCCGGTCGGCCATGCGCGAACGGGTGGTCACTGTAGTCGGTGAAAATTTCCGGCTTCCCGTCCACTCCGGTGACTATCACGTCATAGCCACGGTTTTTCGTCAGCGGATGATTCGCCGTCCCTTCGGACACGGCCAGCATGTCGAGAAAGGCAGCGATATTCTGATGCGTGTTAATTACCGGCATTACGGTTTCCCCCTGCACTTAAAGCGGCGCTGAATGGCAATCTCAATCACCTGATAACCAGCGATACCCAGCATGGAGCCGATGCCGCACACCGCAGGCAGTGACAGGTCAGGAAACTGCACCAGAACAACACCGGCAACCATCGAGACAAAACCACCGAGCAACATGCGCCCGATAAACAGACGCGGGGTGATGGGTTCACCACCGGCAAGCACCTTGCCGACAACAATCAGCACCCCAATCATGAAAAGCGACAGGACGCTTTTTTCTTCTGCTGTCATGCGTTACTCCCACAGATTGACAGTTTCAGCCACGGGCGCGGTCTGAACGTCGGGCAGTTCGACGGCGGTGCCGTGTGGCAGCACCGCACCCAGTTCAGCCAGTCCCGGATTTGCGGCGAGCACGGTCTCAACCACGCCCTCAGTGCGCCCGTAATACCGGACACAAATGGCGTCGAGCGTGTCGCCCTGTAGCGCAAAGGTCTTCATCAGATTTGACTCACGATGCAGCGCGGCTTGTCCTGGATACGCGCCACCGCCCAGCGCATATCCCGCCACAGTTCATCAATGGTGCTGTCAATGCTGTCAGCCTTCTTGTCGCCTTTCGCACTGGCATCCACGCCGCGATAACGCTCATAAAGCGACGCGGTCGCCATCGCACACACGGCGCGCTCGTAGTAAAAAACTTTGATGCTTTCACCGTCGATGTCGTCCGCCGGGACGTCCGCCAGACGCGTAAAACCGGCGGCAATTTTCTGTTCGCGGTACTCGTACAGCTCCGCATTCGTCTCCGCCATACCTGACTTGATGGCCTCACGCAGACGGGCGGGGGCGACGGTCTGCTCAAGGCGCATACGTTCCCGGACGCGCTTCGGGTCGATATCGGGAAAAAAGAACGTGTTTTTAATCACCGGCTCGTCGCCTGCCGGTTGCGGGATGACCACCGTACCCTCACCGGACACGGGAGCCTCCTTTCGCGGAATAATCAGCGTCATCATGACCACCTCTGAAAAGTTGGGCGGTGGACGCCGGTGCAGTGTCAGGTGATTCACCCTCACTGACCGGCGTGCCGCCCTGGCGCGGGGCGCATTCGGTTGTTAACTGGCTTTCTTTTTCGGGCGTCCACGTTTTGCCGGTGTCACGCTCCGGGTCTTACGCGGGGCGCGGGTGGCCGCTTTGGGCTGCGGCTCCGGCTTCGGTTTCAGCTCCCGCTCCAGTCGTTCAATCTCTTTTTTGACGCCTGCCTGACAGTCGAGCTGTGTCGCACGTTGCAGGTGTGCCAGCGCCCCTGCGGCATCACCAGCGTCACGCAGAAACAGACCGGTGATTTTGTGCAGCTTTGCGCGCACTTCATCAGGCATGTCAGCCGTGGCGGTCAGTTCGAGGGTGTCCGTCAGCAGGCGGGGATCCACAGACTCACCGGCAGCGTGAGCGCGCATGGCCGCAAGCGCCACCTCCTCGGTGAACATGTACGGCGGGGTGCGGCGGTGTTTACCCGGCATGGTCAGACCGTACTTCAGGGCATAACGGGCAATCTCCAGCGCACCGGCAATATCGCCGGTATCCAGACGCCACAGCATGACTGTCATCAGAATGTCATCCTGTGCACCTTTGCCCTGCTCCAGCACGCCGTTCACCCACGGCAACCAGAACGGCAGCAGTTCGCGCTTTTTCGCGGCCTTCAGCTCTTTTGAATAAATCGCTTTCAGTGTGCGCTGGTCTGCGGCGAGCTTAACCAGCATCTGCTCATAGACAGTTGCATGTCGCAGCGGGGCGGCCTCCCGCTGCGCGGTTATCGCTGCCGAGACCCGCATCATGTGGCGTTGTGCGGGACTCGTCATCGGTTACGCTCCCGGCTCTGCGGTCGCCTTAGCCGGTGTGGAGAAATCACCGACCTTGATTTTTTCCACCAGACAACCGGCGGCGTAGTCTTCCACCACGTAATCAATGTTCATTGACTCGTAGTTCTCCACGCGGTCGAGTTTCGGGTTTTCCACAATCACGCGGCGATGGCTGTCATCCATGTAGTAGATGGACAGGTTTTCCAGCTTCGTGATGAGCATCGCATCCGCCGGGAAGTACGGGACGCGTACCGCTGGCAGGTTGCCGATGCGTTTCTGGCTGATGATGACGTCAGCGGCCAGCATTTCGCTGTTGTCCTGCTCCTTGTTGACGATGGGGAAATATTTGTCCGCCAGCAGCTGACGCCCCACAATCACCACAAGGTCAGGGTCTTCCTGATACCACGGCTCAATCAGGTTGTTGGTCGCATCCATCACCAGTGCATCGAGGCTGGCATAATCACCGCCCTTACCCACGCGGATGACCTCAGAGGTGGTGTGCCCTTCCTCGTCAGTGACCTTGCTCATCACGCGCGCCGGTGCTTCATTGCGGTATTTCTGCAGCCAGCCGACCGCCACATCCTGCAGCATCGGATTGCTGCTGCGGTCAGAGGTTTCGGCACGCTTCACGCCGTTAAAACCGGCCATGATTAAATCAAGGGACTGGCGTTTGATAATGGCGTTACGGACACGGAGCTGGAAATCCTGATAACGCGCCCACAGGTCAAGCGTTTTGTAGCGGATATAAAAATCGAAGTTAATCTGGTCGCATTCGTACTTACTGGACGCCAGCTTCGAGAAGTCCTTCGGCTGACGCTCGGTGCCACCGGCGGTGTCGGTGGTGCTGGCGATGGAGCCGGTGACACCGATGCCAATTTTTTCCCCTTTCATTTCGCTGACCGGCACAATATTGATGCGGGTCAGAAAGTCAGAGGACTCCTGCATGGTGTTCATCAGGGTCTGGGTGACCGACGGTTCAACGGTGAATTTTTTCGACACATCACCGGCGTCGATGCCGTTCAGTTCGGCAACACGGGACAGGTAGGCATTAAATTTAAAGCGGGTTTCCTGGCGCATAGTTTTTCCTGAAATTAAGGGTTAATCGTGAAGGTTTTCCCGGACTGACTGACGCTGGTCAGCAGTTCGTCATCAGGGCGTCACCGCCACCGCCGGTGGCCTTGCTGCGGCGCTGCTGGGTCAGACTTTCGGTGTGGTCGAGACTGTTTTTCAGGCGGGTGAATGCCTGGCTGGTTTCATCCGCCCTGTCAGTCACCTCCTGCTTAAGTGCGGAAAAGGCGGTTTCCATCTCAGCGAGGCGCTGCTCAGTGGCGCTCAGTTTTTCCTGCACATGTTCAGCAACAGCGGTCACCGCTTCATGCACGTCATTCAGACGGGCGTCATCGCTGGCCTGTTTGCGGCCAAAAATGGATTTCACCTTTTCGGTCAGGGCGGTGAACACGGTTTCAGGCAGGTCTTCAAATTCCAGCTCAACGGGCGTTGCCACTGAAATCAGGTTTTCAGGGCTTAATTTGAAGCGGTTCAGGGGGTTGTGTTTTGCCGTGCGGCAGAATTCCAGGTATTCCGTGCCGAGGCTTGCCGGGTCATCGGTGACGGCCAGCCCCACCAGATAACATTTGCCGGTGTTGGCAAAGTTCGGCTGAATTTCCATTGAGGTGTAGACCTTCTGCGCGGCCTTGTTCATCGCGATAAGGTCATCGGTCGGGGTGATTTTCGCAAACAGCGCCCATTTGCCTTTCAACGCCGAATCATCGTCAATCTTTTCGGCCTTCAGTTCGACCACATCGCCATAACGTTTAAAGATGCCGTCAGGCAGGATGCCGCGCAGATGTTCCAGGTTAATGCGGCAACCATAGACACGCGGGTCAAAGGTTTCGGCCATTTCCTGAATATCCTGCGCACTGATGACACGCCCGTCACAGGTGTCACCCTCAACGCCGATACGAAAGAATTTTGAGACTTTTTTTGCCATTGTCAGGAGTCCTGAATAGTGATTAGAGGAGTCACATGTCGGCATCAGTTTCCCGACGATGCGCATCCTCCGCCATCAGTCCCGGATGGCTTATCACTGACACAACAGCACCTTAGCGAATCGCGGGGCGCGACTCAGTAGCCTTGCCGTGTATTCATCACGGCGAGGTATTCATGACCATCACCACAGACACCACTCTTTTACACGACCCGCGTCGTCAGGCGGCGCTGCTGTACTGGCAGGGGTTTTCCGTGCCGCAGATTGCCGCCATGTTGCAGATGAAACGCCCGACGGTGCAGAGCTGGAAACAGCGCGACGGCTGGGACAGCGTTGCCCCCATCAGCCGTGTCGAAATGAGTCTGGAAGCGCGACTGACCCAGCTCATCATCAAACCGCAGAAAACCGGCGGTGACTTCAAGGAAATTGACCTGCTCGGACGCCAGATTGAACGACTGGCACGGGTAAACCGCTACAGTCAGACCGGCAACGAGGCAGACCTTAATCCGAACGTCGCTAACCGCAACAAAGGCGGGCGTCGCAAACCGAAAAAGAATTTTTTCAGTGACGAGGCCATCGAAAAGCTGGAGCAGATTTTCTTTAAGCAGTCTTTCGACTATCAGCTGCACTGGTATCGCGCCGGGCTTGAGCACCGCATCCGCGATATTCTGAAATCCCGCCAGATTGGCGCAACGTTTTATTTTTCCCGCGAGGCGCTGCTGCGCGCCCTGAAAACCGGTCATAACCAGATTTTTCTGTCGGCCAGTAAAACGCAGGCGTATGTGTTCCGCGAATACATCATCGCCTTTGCCCGTCTGGTTGACGTTGACCTGACCGGTGACCCGATTGTCCTGGGCAATAACGGCGCAAAACTGATTTTTCTCGGCACCAACTCCAACACCGCACAGAGCCATAACGGCGACCTGTACGTCGATGAGATTTTCTGGATCCCGAATTTTCAGGTACTGCGTAAGGTGGCATCAGGTATGGCCTCACAGAGTCACCTGCGTTCGACCTATTTCTCCACCCCGTCCACGCTGGCGCACGACGCCTACCCGTTCTGGTCGGGTGAACTGTTCAACCGGGGACGCGCCAGCGCCGCCGAACGTGTGGAAATCGACGTCAGTCATAACGCCCTTGCCGGTGGGCTTCTCTGTGCGGACGGCCAGTGGCGGCAGATTGTCACCATTGAGGACGCCCTGAAAGGTGGCTGCACGCTGTTCGACATTGAGCAGCTTAAACGCGAAAACAGCGCCGACGATTTTAAAAACCTGTTCATGTGTGAATTTGTTGACGACAAGGCGTCGGTGTTCCCGTTCGAGGAGCTGCAACGCTGCATGGTCGATACGCTGGAAGAATGGGAAGACTATGCGCCGTTTGCCGCCAATCCGTTCGGCTCCCGCCCTGTATGGATTGGTTACGACCCGTCACACCGTGGCGACAGCGCCGGATGCGTGGTGCTGGCACCGCCGGTGGTGGCCGGTGGCAAATTCAGAATACTTGAGCGTCACCAGTGGAAAGGCATGGACTTTGCCACTCAGGCGGAATCCATCCGCAAACTCACCGAAAAATACAACGTCGAATACATCGGAATTGATGCCACCGGCCTCGGTGTCGGCGTGTTCCAGCTCGTGCGCTCGTTCTATCCCGCCGCGCGCGACATCCGCTACACGCCGGAAATGAAAACCGCAATGGTGCTCAAGGCCAAAGACGTTATCCGCCGTGGCTGTCTGGAATATGACGTCAGCGCCACCGACATCACCAGCTCGTTTATGGCTATCCGCAAGACCATGACCAGCAGCGGACGCAGCGCCACCTATGAGGCCAGCCGCAGCGAGGAAGCCAGCCACGCCGACCTCGCCTGGGCGACCATGCACGCCCTGTTAAATGAGCCACTCACCGCCGGTATCAGCACCCCGCTGACATCCACCATTCTGGAGTTTTACTGATGAGCAAGAAAAAAGGGAAAACACAGCAACCTGCGGCAAAAAAAATGACCGCCAGCGCCCCGAAAATGGAAGCATTCACCTTTGGTGAGCCGGTGCCGGTACTCGACCGCCGTGACATTCTGGATTACGTCGAGTGCATCAGTAACGGCAGATGGTATGAACCACCGGTCAGCTTTACTGGTCTGGCAAAAAGCCTGCGTGCTGCCGTGCATCACAGCTCACCGATTTACGTCAAACGTAATATTCTGGCCTCGACATTTATCCCGCATCCGTGGCTGTCCCAGCAGGATTTCAGCCGCTTTGTGCTGGATTTTCTGGTGTTCGGTAATGCGTTTCTGGAAAAGCGTTACAGCACCACCGGTAAGGTCATCAGACTGGAAACCTCACCGGCAAAATATACCCGCCGTGGCGTGGAGGAGGATGTTTACTGGTGGGTGCCGTCCTTCAACGAACCGACAGCCTTCGCGCCCGGTTCCGTGTTTCACCTGCTGGAGCCGGATATTAATCAGGAGCTGTACGGCCTGCCGGAATATCTCAGCGCCCTTAACTCTGCCTGGCTGAATGAATCAGCCACGCTGTTCCGCCGCAAGTATTACGAAAACGGCGCACATGCCGGATACATCATGTACGTCACCGATGCCGTGCAGGATCGCAACGATATCGAAATGCTCCGCGAAAACATGGTGAAGTCGAAAGGCCGCAATAACTTTAAAAACCTGTTTCTCTATGCCCCACAGGGGAAAGCCGACGGCATTAAAATTATCCCGCTCAGTGAAGTGGCAACGAAAGACGATTTTTTTAATATCAAAAAAGCCAGCGCCGCAGACCTGCTGGACGCGCACCGCATCCCCTTTCAGTTGATGGGCGGCAAGCCGGAGAACGTCGGGTCACTGGGAGATATTGAGAAAGTGGCAAAGGTCTTTGTCCGCAATGAGCTTATCCCGCTACAGGACAGGATTCGGGAAATAAACGGCTGGCTCGGCCAGGAGGTCATCCGCTTTAAAAACTACTCACTGGACACTGACAACGGCTGAACATCGCCGCCTGCGGGCGGCTTTTTTACCCCCCCGCCATCACGCCCTCACACGCTCACCACCGCACAAAACAGCCCGCAGACACACCAACGCCCCGGCGCACACTCTAAACGCCATCACGACGCGCTCAGACGCTGAAAAAATAAAATCAGCACCACCGCCAGCGCGCAGTGCTTTCCCCGCCTCGCCCGCCCGCTTCATGGGGCGGTTTTAATGCAGTTGCATGATGAAACTGAAATCACATCAGCACTGACCGAAACTGACAAAAAGAATAGTATCTGACACATGCAAAAACACGCACTTAATATACGCCTATCTATAGCTCCTACAGGATTGTCAAAAAACGACCAACTCGTCATAGCGTAAACACATTTGGCTCAACGAACACTTACGTTATATGCCTCTTGAACATATCAAAGTCTTAAGGTAGATCTTTACCACTAAGTGGCTATATTAAGCTGCTTTTTTACATACAATAAAAGCTTTATCGTATGAGGCATAAAAATGGAACTTAGATTAAAAAATGTTACCAGTTATAAGAAAGACGCCTTCACAATACTGAATCTTGAAAAAAGAGTAAACATACTATACGGCCAAAATGGTTGTGGCAAATCTACCATTTCAAATTATTTCTACGACTCTACACACACAGATTATAACGAGTGTGAATGTACCCTTCTTGACAATTACAAACCTCTTGTTTACAACACTAAATTTATTGAAGATAATTTCTACAATGCACAGGAACAAAAAGGTGTTTTTACATTAAGTAAAGAAAATGCAGATATTGAAAAACAATTAATTGAAAAAGAAGCAATTAAACAGCAACTTACAGAGCAATATAGACAAAAAAAAGGAGTGTTATTGAAATTAGAAGCAGAAATGGAAAAAAAAGAAAATGAATACATCGAATCGATCTGGAAAAAAACAGAACCAATCAGAAACTCTGTACTAAAAACCTTAATGAAAGGTAAAGTTGGCTATAAAAGACCTTTTTTTGAGATGATAAAATCATCCTCACCAATCACCTTTATTAATTTAAATGATATAGCAAAAGAATACTCTATACTATTAGAAAATAGAAACAATGAAACCGCATTAATAACTCCTTTACATCCATATATCCCATCAATTGATGATGTAAATACATTAGCAACACCTATAATAGATACAAGCAATAGCTATTTATCAGAAACCATTAATAAACTTCATAATCTTGACTGGGTAAAAAAAGGTAAAGAACATTATTTAGACGGTTCTACATGTCCGTTTTGTCAGGAAAAAACTATTAGTCACGAATTTTTAAATGCCCTTAAATCAATATTTGACGAAAGTTATTCAAAGAAAGTAAAACAGCTCTCAGATATAAAGTCAGTTTATGAGAAAAATACCATATATCATTTTAACGAAATACAAAACAATATATCATCATGTGCACTAATCAATGAGAAAGATAAAGAGATCATTATTTCCAATATTAAAATATTGCAAAACATTGCAGAAAAAAATTTAATAAACATTATTGATAAGATCAACAATCCATCAACATGCGTTACATTAGAAATTGATAAAGAACTAGAAAATCATGTTCAGGAAAGCATAGACGCTGTTAACAAAAAAATAAGAGACATAAATGATAAGGTTAAAAAACTCAAAGAGTATGAGAATAAAATCGGAAAACAAGTTTGGGGGGCTCTCCATGCTTTTTGCAGCGATGATTTAGAGAATTTATCCAAACACAAAGAAAAATTCTTTGATATCAAAAAGAAAGTTCATGATGAATTAAATAATATTGAGCAACAAGGAAAAGAAAATAATCTCACAATAAAAGCATTGCGAGATAAAATATCTAACATTGATTCTACGATAGACTCAATAAACACCCATTTAAAAAATCTAGGGATCTCTGGTTTTTGTATTGAAAAACATGCAGAAAGAAAAGATATGTACATTATATCTCGACCAGGGCATACAAAAAACCAAAATGTTTATAGATCTCTTAGCGAAGGTGAAAAAACACTAATAACGTTTCTTTATTTTTTAGAGTGCTGTAAAGGTAAAACCGATAAAAATGATACCGATAACAGGGATATTTTTATTGTTATTGACGATCCAATATCTAGTCTATCGCAAAACTATGTCTACGACATCGCATCAATTATTCATCACCACATTATAAAAAATGAATTAACAAAAAAGGTATTAATCCTTACTCACAATCTTTATTTCTTTCATGAACTTATTAAGCTATCTCCTAAAAGCAGAGAAGACAAACTATTTAAGAAAAACTATTATCTAGGTAGAGTAACGAAAAATGATTTTAGTATAATTACTGAAATACAAAAAAACAGCATACAGAATGAATATCAATCTTTGTGGCAAATATTAAAAGATGCAAAAGATGGCAAAGCAAACAAAATCATAATACCTAATATTATGAGAAACATACTAGAATATTATTTTGCATTTGTTCATAGAACAGATGCTCTACAAGATGAATTAACAAAGTTGGCACGCGACGATAGCAACAGTGATTTCAAAGCATTCTACAGATACATTAACAGAGGTTCTCACTCTGATGCGGTAAATATTACTGATATGGGCGACATAGACCCAGATAAATACCTAAAACAATTGAGAACAATATTTTCAGCTACTGGTGACGAAATGCATTATTTAAAAATGATGGACGAACTAGAAGAGGAGAACGTTACCGCTTAGGCCGCATATTATCGTTTTGGGTAAGAACGACGGTGCTTACGCACCGTCTCCCAACGCCCAAAGCGGTAGCGGTTGTACTGGCGTACATTCACTAGCTTTAACATGAGGCAATCTCCATGCCAGCACTATTGTTGCCAATAGCAGCCTTTATACCCTTTGTACAAAGCTAATACCAAGAGTAATGCAAAGTAGATGTCCCAAGCGGTAACGGGGCTATTCTATGTCAAACACAGAAAAAATCAAAGCGCCCTATGAATCCCCCCAACCATCAGCGACCGGATACGTGAATTTTTTCCCGTCATAATTTACGGTTGCCCCACGCGCCAGCGCCTCAAGCTCCCATCGCTGCGGCCTGATACCGTTCTGAGCAAGGTCAACGCGGATACGGGTGATTTGCAATCGTTCCGACCGGGTCAGTCTGGCAGATGGTGCAATTTCATGCGGTTTTAACGGGCTTCCGTTTCTTTGCTGACGGTTTGGCGTTCTCAGGTCGTGTTTTAATGCGCCCCTGAGCGCCCTCACGACCTCAGGTTCATTCCATTCAATAACACCGTCATCAACCAGATTAAGCACTGCTGCGGCGTGCTCAGAAGGTGTGGGAGCCGGTGACGAAGTATCACCACCGGTGAGCTTTCCACAGTTATTGACAGGACTCCGAGGCGCGGCGATGCCGCTTTTTAAAGTCAAAGGCTCAACGACCGGCACTTTCGGCACAATGCGCCAGTCCGTCGTTCTGGTGATATGAATATGACGCGCGCCGAGATGCGGCGCGTAAATGCCGACCACTCTCTCGACCTCTTCCTCGTACTCGTTAACGTCATCCGACGGGCTACGGGCGACCCTGACAGTCTGACAATCGCGCGGGACATTTGCCCCACCCTGCGCGCTGATATACAACGCAAAATCACCACTGTCTGCGGCGGCGCGTGCAGCCTCGACGCGCTCGTCAAACTCATCAGCAATGCTGACGCCGCGCGGCAATTTGCGTAGTTCACGGTAAGCCCCCATTGTCGGCAGACCAACCGTTTTAAATTGCGGGATGCGCCACGTTGACGCCCATGCGGTAACAGCCGCTGCAGTGTCTTTCAGCGGCCTGCCGGTGTCGTTATCGAGCTGACCATCCAGTGCATAGCCGTCGATGTTTTTTGAAATGTATTTCGCGATATATCCCGCAGCACCGCCCCGGTTAAGGTGTTTTGCCTGAAAACGGTTTCGCGCGGCTCCTCTTTCGTCGCCATCCTCTTTGAGCGCATAGCGACGCATGATTTCGATAATCTGGTTACGCTGGCGTGAATTACAAAAAAGCATCATATGCCAGTGCGGCGTTCCGTCGTGGTGTGGCTCGACGACACGCAAACCGTAGACCTGTAAATCATTATCCTTGAATGCCGTGCGCATCAGGCTCCAGATACGGCAGAGATAACGCTGCGCATCCTTTGGATTAAATGCCTCATCGTTCCAGCCGTGATTAAGCTGAACGGTTTTATTTTCGCCTTTTCCGACCTGACGTGTCGGGTGATACTTTGACGGCGCGGTCAGCGTGATAAACATCCCCACATCACCCTCTGCGGCGGCGTAACGCTCAATACCGGCAATGGTGTTCATCAGCTCCATCCGGCGAATTTCAGGATTAGAAATACTGCCCATCACCTTACTGATAAGGTCGATGCGCTCGCCGGTTTCCCTGTTTTCAAGGTCACACGATTTAAGAAATTCCAGATTTGCCTGGCGGCGTGCACGTACATCACGAATGGCATGTTTACTGGCATAAGGAGAACGGTCTTTATTCACCTCCCCGACAGCAATCAGTAACGCCTCATGCCAGCGCATACGCTGGCCTTTAAGCTGATGAGTCCACCACTCATCGTTAAACAGACGGGCAATGGCAGAATATGCCTGCCTCGTGGTCATCTGTCCTTTACGGTATTTTTTCCAGTAGAGAGGGGAAATATTGAAAGCACGTGCAGCGCCAGCAACATGACCATAGAGGTGAGCCTGCGCCTCATCCGTAAACAGCGATTCTTTTTCGCCATGCGCATCCACCCAGGCATCGCAGAGTTCCTCATACATCATGAAAAGCTGCGATGAAATACGGGCGGCAAACTTTTTCAGCTCCTTATCATTCATCCCCGGCAGACGCGCATAATGGTCACGCTCTGCCAGAAACAGCAATGACGCGTCGGTGTTCATTTCATGGTGCTGATTCACGCGCTCAATGCGCGGCCATAAACGACGCTGAAAAGTGGATGTGAGGAAATAAAACCCGTGCACCGGGCTTTTATTGCGCCGGATGTAGTCATAGCGTGAAGTAAACAGCGAACGCAAAAAGTAAGGCAGGCGGTTAATCGTGGATAAAACACCTTGCACCTGACGCATCTCGTCACGTGTAAGGGGTCTTTCGCGCCCGACGGCCTCGCGTGGCGCGTTCCATGCATAAGCACCGGTAAACGTCTTACCGGTGCCTGCGGCAAATGCTGACGGAGGGACAAAACGCCCGGAGGCTTTAACGGCCATGTGAGCCAAAAGCCTCTGAACAACGCTTGCTGAGTTGCTCAACCTGCGCGTTTAAATCAGCAAAAGATTTTGCGCTTCCGGTCAGAATATCGTGATGCATCAGGCCGGAAACGAGCTGGCTTAATTTCGGGTAATAACCAACCACCGCCAGCCATTCCTGACCGGCGTTTTTACCGCTTTCCGCTCTCTTTTTCTCGTGGAGAATAAACTGAAAGCTGTCACTGGTAACGACATAACGTTCGCCAATTTCAATACGAATACTCATGCCGTTCTCCGGTAATGTTTGTTTTTTGCTTCAAAGACTGACTGACAGGAAACACAACGCGTGGCTGAGGGATAAGCAGCACGACGGGCAGCAGGTATTGGCGCGTCACACTCTTCGCAAACCAGCGCAGAAGCACCGCAATGTTTTACCCTTGCCGCGTTAATCTGGCGCTCCAGTAATTCAGCCTGTTGTTCCTGAATAAAATCTACGTTGTCCGGCATTATCAGCTCCTTTTATCGTTAAGTTTCCTGGATACATCAGCGCAATAACTGGCAAGTTCTGTCGTTAATTTTGTCAGTTCATCCACGGAGGAAATTTGCTTGTGGAATACAGCGCGTTTAACAAGTAAATTGACCACATCAGACAGGAGGTTTAATTCATTCTGATAAATCGCGATAACAGATTCAGTTATGTCGCGTTTTTCTTTATCAAGACAAAGTTGAATAAGAGACAAATCGCCATTTTTCATAACGGCGATTTTTAAGGCGTTATTCAGTAATACAACCGAACGAGAACAGGACATCAAAGCACCTCCCCGCGAGACAATCCGATATTGTGAAATTTTTTCCGACTCCTGACTGAGCAGCTCGACTATCTCCACGCGGGATAACTCCGCCTTTGTGATGTGGCGAATCATGGCGTCAAGATGAGAAGAAAAGCGCGTCGCTGCATCGGCCTGTGCTTCGGTTCTGGCCTGTTGCAGCAGTAATGCGTATTTACCGCTCTGATTTTCAGAAACTGTATGCATGACTTTCTCCAGGCAAAAAGAAGCCCCGCACAATTAAGTGCGTTAAAAACTCTGGTTAATTACTTAATGCAGGTATTGCTCTGGTTTTACCGACGTCAGAATTGTCGGTGCATACTCAAACAGACTGAATAATTCACGTAAGGCACGGAACAAAGCATCACGCCAGTAACATGATTCTTCATTAATTCGCCAGTACGGCTGATTGAATTCTTTTTCTGTCAATCCCGCATGCATAAATAAAGTACGACGCTGACTGACTGTTAAAAAACTAATATATGCATACTCACTTGCGCCGACCTGACGGCGTTTTGAGAATGCCCCGCGCAATTCATCAATTGCACATACAAGTCGTTCACGTTCGACGTCGTTCATTTCTTCAAAACGCATCGTTGCGTGACGCTGTTTTAACTGCGCATGAAAGCAAACCGTTAGCCGTTCACGTTCCATCATCTGATTATAATAATCGCATGTCTCCTGCCAGCGAGGGACGGCCAGATGCTTACCAATTATCCGGCGCATAGCTGCTGGCTGTTTTTCAACAAGATTGAGCGTCATCACTGTCATTTCCATACCCTCCGGCTTTTCAGAAAGGTCAGAGCCTTTTTTAACGGACTCTGTTTTTTGGTGCGGATAATGATTCCCTTGCGTCCCTTCCCGTGGGTGATGGTGAAGTCAATCGCCCTAGGGCTTTCGTTACGCAATAACTGAGCAATACAACGAGGCTCGTTCATCCTTTCCACCTTAAGCCGCACGGCCATGTCTTGATTTGCTGTAACTAATGCGATTTTTCCAGTCATGCCATTCTGTCGGAGCTTCATCAACTAGCTGGGCTGCGTACTTGTCCCACTCACGGCGATTAATCCATAACTCAGCATGACCGCCCGGCTTTAATGGGTCCGTCATATAAAAGGCTGGTAACTTGCCTGCTTTCGCCATTTCAGCAACAGCGCGAGGCGTCTTACCGATGTAAAGAGCAAAGCCCTCTTTCGAGAGCAAATCCGACGGTGCGGCTGCAAGTTTGATGTCACATTTTTTACTTTTTGTGAGATCAGATACTTTTTCTCCAACGTCGTTATTCATTTCTGATCCAATACTCATTTTGATATCCTCAACTTTGGTGCCATTCAACCAGAGCTATTTGAAGCCGCTCTGCGTTGTTCTGGTGTGTCGCATGCAACATAAATTACGAGATACGACAATTCATGTCAAATACACAAATCACATCTCAAGCAGAGAAACTCGCACTTATTCGGGAGTCAGAAAGAATGACAAGGAAGCAAGTTGCTGAATTAACTGGAATTAACTACAACACCTATGCTGGATATGAGCAGGGAAAAGTAAAGATGTCTTTTGACGCAGGTATGAAATTTTTCAAGCCAGAAAGATTTCGCAAGTACCGTGACTGGTTCATGTTTGATGAAACTGATCCCGCTGGCGGACAAATAGCCCCGGCGCTCGCGCACATTGGGCAAGACTCAACAACCTTGCACCACTCAGACCAAAAGACTGGCTGACGATTTATTCAGCATATGTGTGCAGTAAATGTACGAAAGAAAATTGCATTAATTTTCAAGTAGTAGAAGTAAACAGCGTCATCGGAGGGCTTTATGTCTATTAAAAAGCTCGATGATGGTCGTTATGAAGTGGACGTCAGACCGCAGGGTGCAGATGGAAAACGTATCAGGCGGAAATTTAAAACTAAAGGTGAAGCTCAAGCATTCGAACGTCATGTACTAGTTAACTACCACAACAAAGAGTGGCTGGAGAAGCCAGCCGACCGCCGAACTCTTACAGAGTTGTTAGGCAGATGGTGGATATATCACGGAAAATCACATGAGCGTGGAGATATTGAACGGGGGCGTTTAACGACAATAATCGCCAAATTTGCAGAAATGGGAGTGTCCAGAGCTGACCAGCTAACAAAGAAAACGATAACTGATTATCGCGTTGTAATGATGAACGATGGTCTAAAACCAGCCAGCGTAAATCGGCATCTGGCAATAATGAGCGGGATGTTCACCAAGTTAATTGACGCCGGTGAATACCACTCTCACAACCCGTTCCGTGAGGTTAAGCGGTTACGTGAAGCTGTTACAGAAATGGCTTTTTTGTCCAGTGAAGAGATTACGCGGCTGTTATCCATGCTTGATGGTGATGAATTAAATGCGACTCTGGTCTGCCTTTCTACTGGTGGACGCTGGAGTGAAGTGTCTAATTTAAAAGCTGAACACATCATTAACCAGATGGTTACGTTTATGAAAACTAAAAACGGAAAGCGCAGGACAATTCCCGTTTCGCAGGACCTGATTAAACGGATCAAGACCAAAAATTCAGGCAGGATTTTTAATGCCAGTTACTACAAAGTGCGTAACGCTCTCAGGGAAGTAAAACCTGATTTACCTGACGGACAGGCAGTGCATGTTTTGAGGCATACATTTGCCACACATTTTATAATGAATGGAGGTAACATAATCACATTGCAGCGCATCCTGGGTCATTCTAACATTCAGCAAACTATGACCTACGCACACTTTGCACCGGATTTCTTACAAGATGCAGTGACTCTTAACCCGGTGTCAGGAATGTCCATAATGCGTCCATAAACCAGAGTTAACTAGAGCCAATTGAAGCGATATGAGTAATTTAACTAATTGTAATACAACAGAAAATACCGCTACGGCGGGGGCTACCAAGTCAGTTATTGGTCGCATTCACTCCTTTGAATCCTGTGGAACCGTAGACGGCCCGGGTATTCGCTTTATCACCTTTTTCCAGGGCTGCCTGATGCGCTGCCTGTATTGCCATAACCGCGACACCTGGGACACGCATGGCGGCAAAGAAGTTACCGTTGAAGATTTAATGAAAGAGGTGGTGACCTATCGCCACTTTATGAATGCTTCAGGCGGTGGCGTTACCGCATCCGGCGGTGAAGCAATCCTGCAAGCTGAATTTGTTCGTGACTGGTTCCGCGCCTGCAAAAAAGAAGGCATTCATACCTGTCTGGATACCAACGGCTTTGTTCGTCGTTACGATCCAGTGATTGATGAACTGCTGGAAGTGACCGATCTGGTAATGCTCGATCTCAAACAGATGAACGACGAGATCCACCAGAATCTGGTCGGCGTTTCCAATCATCGTACGCTGGAGTTCGCCAAATATCTGGCGAACAAAAATGTGAAGGTCTGGATCCGCTACGTTGTTGTCCCAGGCTGGTCTGACGATGACGATTCAGCGCATCGCCTCGGTGAATTTACCCGTGATATGGGCAACGTTGAGAAAATCGAGCTTCTCCCCTACCACGAGCTGGGCAAACACAAATGGGTGGCGATGGGTGAAGAATACAAACTTGATGGTGTTAAACCACCGAAGAAAGAGACCATGGAACGCGTGAAAGGTATTCTTGAGCAATATGGTCATAAAGTAATGTTCTAATTTCCCCGTAAAGCGGCAACTTTATTGAGTTGCCGCTTTGTTATTCCGCGCTTCATTCTGCAGAACTAACCACAATGATTAGTTCTTATTCGCTTTACGAGTCAATAGCGGGAATATCAACCCCATCCCCACCAGCACAAATGGTGTAGCGATATTCAGCGCTAGCTGGAAGGTCCACTCTGCAGTGAAGGCTTCCATTTTCGGGAAGATCCCCGTCAAACAGGCAAAAGCAGTAAAGGCAAAACACCAAATCCCGACAGTCATCGCCAGAGACTTATTACGAATAAAGACATATTCCGGCTTATATTTCTGCGCCAGGCGAACTACTGCAATAAACGCCACGAACACCCACAAATAACGCAGTGGCATCACGACTGAGTTCAAATTGAGCAGCCATTTGTAGAGATTATTCATGTCACCAATACCCAGTGTTGGCAGCATAATCAGAATCGCCACCAGCACCAGGGTCAGTAGATAACCATTAACCGGTGTACCTGAATCATTGGTCCGGCACAATCTGGCAGGAATATATTTACTATCCGCATCACCTAATAACACTTTCAGAGGAGCATCGATGGAGAACACCAGAGCAGCGACTTGTCCCAGGGTATTTGCAATGGCGTAAATCACCATTAGGGTATTCCCCATGTTGTAATACTCGCCCAGCTTCTGAAAAGCGTAATACTGACCGTTAGTCATTAAGTCATCAGGAATATTACGCGAGTCAAACATCATCCCCATTGCGAGAGAGCCCAGAATGGCACAAACTGCAACCATCATCGCCAGGCATAGCATCCCTTTTGGAAATTCTTTTCCTGGGTTGCGCGTCTGATTAACGTAGGGAGAAATTTTCTCTGCACCACCAACCGCGAAAACCAGCATTGAAATAGTGGTAATGTAGGTAAAATCGATATGGGGAATGAACGTTTCCCAGGTAATGTTCGTGGTCGCAATATGCACTTCAGTAATCGCAGGCGCGGTTACTGCCATCGCCACATACAGGAGCGACATGATAAACATCGCAATCCCTGCCACAGAACCGACGATTTTCAGCGATTTCATACCACGTGAAGCGATCCACATAAAGAAGACAAACAGCACCAGCGTTAACCCCTGTAACGCTACGACTGAATATTCTTTGATTAACGAACCGTCACCTTTCATCGCCCAGCCGAGCGCAATCAGAATGGCCTGTGGTTTTTGTGCCAGATAGGGTATATGCACCACCCAATAGGTCCACGCGGCAAGATAAGCCAATCCGGGGCCCATTGTGTGTTTAATCCAGGTACTGACTCCGCCTTTCCCATCTTTAAAAGTCGACCCCAACTGACCGACAATCAATGCATATGGTGTAAAATAGAGCGCAAATATAAACAGCCATGAAAACACAACGACCAACCCCTGGTTGGCATAATTATTAACAACATTGCCAAATCCCCAAACCGTAATAAAAGACATCAGTGCAATGTTGTACCAGCGCAACTGTTTTTCCTGAACGTTCCCAGCCATAGTTCGATCCTTCGCTATTTTTTTAATAGATATCTGTAAAACGAGGGATTATGCGCGGCTAATAAGAAGTACGAAAATAGCGGAATGAAAAATTATAACCTGCTGCACAATTTATTTTTCCATAAATGAAATTTGGTAAAAGCAAGTTGTATAGAGGAAACAAAAAAAACAGAGTGCGATACAGTATGTTCACACTCTGCACTAATTCATTTACACATGAGCGACAGGTTTTGGTGTATGTCCGGCGTTACGCAGCAGCATCAACAAGTAGATAAATGACACACTGGCAATCATAATAAATAACAGTTTATCGGAAAAATTCTGCATCAGTATGGCGGTAAAAGACGGACCAAGCAGACTACCGACTGTATAACTCAACAGTAAAGCCTGATTCATCGCCACCAGTTGATGATGTTCAACCTTCTCACAAGCCCAAGCCATCGCTACTGGATACAGCGTGAACCCCGCAGCACCGAGAATAAACAATGAAGGCGCCATCGCAGCCTGGCTTAACATTGCAATACTACCAAGAATGACAACAAAAACCTGAACGCGCAGTACCAGTAGACGACCAAATTTATCCGCCAGACGCCCAATAGGCCACTGCCCAAGGATTCCTGCGCTGACCAGTACAGCCATCCAGAAACCGATGCTAGCGTTATTGATCCCCTGATGGTTAAGATATAATGGCATCAGACCATACAGAGAGCCCAGGACAATCCCGGAGATAATGCAGCCATTGACCCCAAGCCGTGCCTGGCGGAGTTTAAGCATTGATGTAATCGGCGTAGCCGGATGTTTTTCCGTTTGCTGATTCAGAATACGAGTAAACAACAACGGTAAGATGCCTGCCAGTATCAAACCCGTTGCCCACGGTAACACGGCCATCAGCTCAGTCGACACTTTGCTGACCAGCAACTGGCCCAGAAACGTCCCCACGTAATAGACCATCATATAAGCGGCAAGTAGTCGTCCACGATTACGTGAGGTCCCGCTGCACATCAGCGCACTTTCGACCACAACCCAAATCATGGCGCAACCAACGCCTGCGACAAAACGCCAGGTTAACCAGCTCCAGAAACCAATCATCAGGCCAAGCCCGGCACAGCCCGCCGCAAAAATAAACGAGGCCATGTAATAGCTACGATTAAATCCAAAACGTTTAATGACATACCCTGTCAGTAAAGTCCCCACCAGATTGCCGGTAAAATAGGACGAACTGACGACGCCGACCTGCCATGTGGGCAAGTGCTCCTGGGCGAGCCATAGCGGCACGAGTGTATTTAACACTGCGATCGCTAAGGTCAACAAAAGCAGGCCAGACAGCAAAAGCATGACAGGCCGGGTATACGTGGACATGGATAAAAACCGTGAGGAAGTTCAAATTTTATGCGCATCATGCCACCGCTAAAAACATTGTCAATGGGGTAAAATACCCCCATAACGCAGCGGCTGTATTATCGATTGATATTACTCATTCATAACACTAATAATAAAAAGACAATTAATCTCATCTACTTGTTTTTATTGATCTAACACAAACATCATGCGCTTCGTTCAGTCGAAAAATTTCATGGTCACAGCAAACTAAGATTTCCCGTCTATGCTTTCAAGGCAACGCATCGCGCCTGAACGCTTTCAGGCGTATCACTGACTCTCGAAAGGAGAAGAGAATGACCAAACCGTATGTTCGTCTCGATAAAAATGATGCTGCTGTTTTGTTAGTTGATCACCAGGCTGGTTTGCTTTCCCTTGTGCGGGATATTGACCCCGACAAATTCAAAAATAACGTGCTGGCGCTGGGTGACTTAGCAAAATATTTCAATCTCCCCACCATTCTCACCACCAGTTTTGAAACCGGCCCAAACGGCCCATTAGTCCCCGAGCTGAAAGCACAGTTTCCGGATGCGCCTTATATTGCGCGTCCTGGAAATATTAACGCCTGGGATAACGAAGATTTTGTCAAAGCAGTTAAAGCGACAGGTAAAAAACAACTGATTATTGCAGGGGTGGTAACCGAGGTTTGCGTAGCATTCCCGGCGCTTTCGGCTATTGAAGAAGGGTTTGATGTCTTTGTGGTAACCGACGCTTCTGGAACCTTTAACGAGATTACCCGGCATTCAGCGTGGGATCGTATGTCACAAGCTGGCGCTCAATTGATGACATGGTTCGGCGTGGCTTGTGAGCTGCACCGCGACTGGCGTAACGATATTGAGGGGCTGGCGACGTTGTTCTCTAACCACATTCCTGATTATCGTAATTTGATGACCAGTTATGACACGTTAACGAAACAGAAATAAGAGATAACCGGGGCCGAAACCCCGGTTATTACACCTTAACTGGCAACGGCCATGCCAACGGTCATATGCAAACCGTAGAATACCCCGCGGCCGATTAATTCCCCTGCAAGAAGCAGGATGAATGATACGGAAAGCAGAGGCACCGCAGGCTGAAAGCCTTTCACCTGCGGTGCAATCCACAAGCACAGTGCCACGGCCAAAAGCACAATCCGCCAGGACATCAGCGCACCGTAGTCAGGCACCAGTGCGGCAGCCTGTTGCACTGAACTATGAATGGTAGCCAGTTCTGCGCCCTGCATTACTGACATCACACCACTCACCACCAGTGCCAACACGGAAATTGCAGGCAACAGACGCATCGCCCATCCATCGACGCCTGCCAGGCTCAGCAACAGGTAACCCAGCAACGGTCCGCCCATAAACATGGTCAGGAAGAAGCCCATCGGCGTCCAGATGCTGTACCAGGTCGGTACGGTATCGATGCTGTTATAGACACGCACCATCATCCAGACAAAGACCACGCCGAGAACCATCGTCACCACCAGCCAAAGCGTGCGTAATGCCGGTGACAATTTTTTCAGCATCGCCAACAACCAGCCGATTCCGCCTACGGCAAAAAAGATCGAACCGCTGGCGATTTCGTTACTCAGAGCTGAAGCCCCTACCCGGTTAAGCGAGTTAAAGGCGCGCATTGGTGAGCCAAGATGGAGCATAGAGGCGATAAACCCAATGCCCATCAGAACCCATAAGCCAAACATGCAGGCGATAACACGCTGCTGGGCTTCTGCTCGCAGGTCACCTTTGAGCAGTGCCAAAGCCAGAACGATAAAACCGCCCGCCACACATTGCCCGAAGACCGTGAAGATCATCAGCGGCCATTCATGCCATCCACTTCCCATCTCACACCTCCTTCGGGTTTGCCAGATAGCCAGTGGTATCCCCGGTTGGGCGGCTATTGGCGTTAGGTTTAATCACAATATTCGGTTTGGTGAAGTGCGCACGCGGCAACGGCGCAACAGCCGCCAGATCGCCGTGTTTTTTACGCAGCTCGTCGATAGGTCCGAAATCCAGCGCCCGTAGCGGGCAAGATTCGACGCAGATCGGTTTTTTACCTTCTGCGACGCGGTCATAGCAACCATCACATTTGGTCATATGACCTTTGGTTGCGTTGTACTGCGGTGCACCATACGGGCAGGCCATATGGCAGTAACGACAGCCAATACACACATCTTCATCGACAACGACAAAACCATCTTCACGTTTATGCATCGCACCGCTTGGGCAGACTTTGGTACAAGCCGGATCTTCGCAGTGGTTGCATGAAATCGACAAATAGTAGGCAAATACGTTTTGATGCCAGACGCCGTTATCTTCCTGCCAGTCTCCACCAGCGTATTCATAAATGCGGCGGAAACTAACTTCCGGCGTCAGATCTTTGTAGTCTTTACAGGCCAGCTCGCAGGTTTTGCAACCGGTGCAACGGCTGGAATCAATAAAAAATCCATACTGGGTTGTCATCGGTTACTCCTTACACCTTTTCAACCTGAACAAGGTTCGTATGTGATGGATTCCCCTTGGCAAGAGGAGACGGACGTTGAGTGGTCAGTACGTTAATACAACCGCCCTTATCGACACGTTTCGCATCCGGGTCATACCAGGCACCTTCGCCCAATGCGACCACGCCCGGCATCATTCGTGGCGTCACTTTCGCCTCAATATGGACTTCACCACGATCGTTAAAGATCCGCACCTTATCGCCGTTGCTGATACCACGTTTTTGCGCATCAAGTGGGTTGATCCACATTTCCTGACGGCAAGCTGCTTTCAGCACGTCTACGTTACCGTAAGTCGAGTGAACACGAGATTTGTAATGGAACCCCGTAAGCTGCAGCGGATACTGTTTGTTGAGCGGATCCTGATAACTTTCAAAGCCCGGTGTATAGATCGGCAGCGGATCGATCACATCGCCTTCCGGCAATTCCCAGGTGGCGGCAATGTCAGCCAGCGCCTGTGAATAGATCTCAATTTTGCCCGATGGCGTGGTCAGTGGATTTGCCTGCGGATCTTCACGGAAGGCTTTGTAAGCGACGTGATGCCCTTGCGGATCGCGCTTTTTAAAGATCCCTTGTTTGCGGAACTCTTCAAAGGTTGGCAGTTCCGGAATCGCTTCGCGCGACTGGGCATACAGGTGACGCATCCACTCTTCCTGGGTACGACCTTCAGTAAACTGCTGCTCGACGCCAAGACGTTTTGCCAGTTCGCTGGTCATCTCGTAGATAGTCTTACATTCAAAGCGCGGTTTAATCACCTGATCGTTAAAAATCACGTAAGACATATTCCCGCAGGATGCATCCAGCGCAAAGTCCATCTGTTCGGAGGCAGTGCAGTCCGGCAGCAGGATGTCAGCATATTTCGCCGATGAGGTCATGTGGCAGTCGATAACCACAATCAGCTCACACTTCTTATCATCCTGGAGGATTTCATGGGTACGGTTGATTTCCGAATGCTGGTTAATCAGGCAGTTACCGGCATAGTTCCAGATCATCTTGATCGGAACATCCAGCTTATCTTTCCCGCGCACACCGTCACGCAGTGCCGTCATTTCCGGGCCACGTTCAATGGCATCGGTCCACATAAACATGGAAATGCTGGTCTGAATCGGGTTTTCCAGGGTAGGCATCCGCACAAACGGTAAGCTGTATGAACCTTCTCGCGCACCGCTGTTACCACCGTTAATACCGACGTTCCCGGTGAGGATTGCCAGCATCGAAATGGCACGCGTGGCGATTTCACCGTTGGCATGGCGCTGCGGCCCCCACCCCTGGCTGATAAATGCCGGTTTGGTGCTACCGATTTCACGAGCAAGTTTGATGATTTTATCTGCCGGGATACCGGTAATTTGCGAGGCCCATTCCGGTGTTTTGGCAACACCGTCTGGCCCATCACCCAGAATATACGCTTTGTAGTGACCATTTTTCGGCGCGCTGGCAGGCAACGTTTTTTCGTCGTAGCCGACACAATATTTGTCGAGGAATTCCTGATCAACCAGGTTTTCGGTGATCATGACATACGCCAGACCGTTAACCAGTGCCGCATCTGTTCCCGGACGAATCGGGATCCATTCATCTTCGCGTCCGGCGCCCGTATCGGTATAGCGCGGATCGATAATGATCATACGTGCATTTGATTTTTGCCGCGCCTGCTCCAGGTAATAAGTCACCCCGCCGCCGCTCATACGCGTCTCGCCAGGGTTGTTACCAAACAGCACCACCAGTTTACTGTTTTCGATATCTGACGGACTGTTGCCATCGGCCCAGCCGCCATAGGTATAGTTCAAACCTTCGGCTATTTGCGCCGAGGAGTAGTCACCATAATGGTTCAGATAACCGCCGCAGCAGTTCATCAAACGCGCTACCAGAGTATTTCCCGGCGGCCAGGAACGGGTCATGGTGCCGCCCAGCGTACCGGTACCATAGTTCAGATAGATGGATTCGTTACCGTACTCTTTTATCAGGCGCTGCATATTCATGGCGATGATATCGTAGGCTTCTTCCCAACTAATACGCTCAAACTTACCTTCGCCACGAGCACCTACTCGTTTCATCGGATATTTCAGGCGGTCGGGATTGTAAACGCGGCGACGCATAGAACGCCCACGCAGGCACGCGCGCACCTGGTGCAGTCCTTCGTAATTGTCATCCCCGGTATTATCCGTTTCGACATATTTGATTTCGCCGTCCACTACATGCATACGCAGTGGACAGCGGCTGCCACAGTTAACAGTACAGGCGCTCCATATCACCTTTTCGTCTGAATTTGCCGGAGCGACACTATTAGCAGCGTGCGCAATCCGGCTAAAGGGTAATGTTAACGCGCTGCTGGCCATCGCCAGGCCGCCGATCGCTGTCGTTTTTACCAAACCACGGCGACTCACCTCAGCAGCCAATACCGCATCAGGAATTTTCGTTTTCATAATGGCTCACTCAAGCTTGCTTACGATTGATTCCAGTAACAAACCGTCTTGTGTAATTATTTTCATAGCGGCGCGCTATATAGGTTTGTATACATCGAATAATTTGAAAATCAACGGGATAGGTAGATTTTCACTCGAAAGTAGTATTGCGCTTAAGTCAGCTATAATTATTGTTTGGTATCAAAGGGAGATAAAAAAAGCGCCCGCAGGCGCTTTTTAGATTCAGAATAGTTGGATATTAGCCGATATATTCCAGTCCGTTCATATACGGGCGCAGAACTTCTGGTACTTCAATACGACCATCAGCCTGCTGATAGTTTTCCATTACCGCAACCAGCGTACGACCAACAGCCAGACCAGAACCGTTCAGGGTATGAACCAGACGGGTTTTCTTGTCAGACTTACTGCGGCAACGTGCCTGCATACGACGCGCCTGGAAATCCCAGACGTTGGAGCAGGAAGAGATCTCGCGGTAGGTATTCTGCGCCGGGATCCATACTTCCAGGTCGTAAGTTTTGCAAGCGCCAAAGCCCATGTCGCCAGTGCAAAGGATGATTTTGCGGTACGGCAGGCCCAGCAGTTGCAGGACTTTTTCCGCATGACCAGTCATCTCTTCAAGTGCCGCCATTGAATCTTCCGGACGCACGATCTGAACCATTTCAACTTTGTCGAACTGGTGCATACGAATCAGACCACGGGTATCACGACCATAAGAACCGGCTTCAGAACGGAAGCATGGGGTATGAGCGGTCATTTTGATCGGCAGATCATCTTCATCGATGATTTCACCGCGAACCAGGTTGGTCAGCGGAACTTCTGCAGTTGGGATCAGCGCGTAGTTACTGGTATCAGCTTCTTCTTCCAGCGGACGAGTATGGAACAGATCGCCAGCAAACTTCGGCAACTGACCCGTACCGTACAGCGTATCCTGGTTAACCAGGTACGGGACATAGTTTTCGCTATAGCCATGCTGCTCGGTGTGCAGGTCCAGCATAAACTGCGACAGTGCGCGGTGCATGCGAGCGATCTGCCCTTTCATCACCACAAAGCGCGAACCTGTCAGCTTAACCGCTGCCGCAAAGTCGAGGCCGGAGTGCATTTCACCCAGCGTCACGTGGTCACGAACTTCGAAGTCAAATTCACGCGGGGTACCCCAGCGGCTGACTTCAACGTTGTCATTTTCATCTTTACCAACCGGCACTTCATCTGCAGGCAGGTTAGGGATTGTCAGCGCGATATCGCGAATTTCAGCCTGTAAAGCATCCAGCTCGGCTTTTGCTGCATCCAGCTCTTCGCCCAGTTTGTTCACTTCCAGACGTAAAGGCTCGATATCTTCCCCGCGCGCTTTCGCCTGGCCGATGGATTTCGATCGAGAGTTACGCTCTGCTTGCAGGTTTTCCGTTTTGACCTGCAATACTTTACGACGCTCTTCAAGAGCGCCCAGCTTATCTACATCCAGCTTAAAGCCCCGGCGTGCCAGTTTTTCAGCGACTGCGTCTGGCTCATTACGCAGCAGATTGGGATCGAGCATGCTTATCCTGTGCTTATCGAATTAAATGGGAGATGTGGCCACAGCCTGCGACCACAGGGATACAGTAACAACATTACCGCAACGATAACATTAACGGTAGCGTTTTATGGGGCTATTTTGATCCTGTTCAGCCAGCCAGGCGAGCTTTTCGCCAATCTTGCCTTCAAGGCCTCTGTTTGTCGGGAAATAATAGCGCGTTTGTGCTATTTCCGGCGGGAAGTAAACCTCACCGGCAGCATAAGCGTTTGCTTCATCGTGGGCGTAACGATATTCCTGCCCGTAGCCCATTTCCTTCATCAGTTTGGTTGGCGCATTACGCAGGTGTACCGGCACGTCATAATCCGGACGTTCACGGGCATCAGCTAACGCGGCTTTAAACGCGGTGTAGACAGCGTTACTTTTTGGCGCACACGCGAGATAAACAATCGCCTGGGCAATGGCGCGTTCACCTTCTGCCGGACCTACGCGGGTAAAGCAATCCCAGGCAGCAATCGCCACCTGCATTGCCCGCGGATCGGCATTACCGATATCTTCTGAAGCAATCGCCAGGCAGCGACGTGCGACATATAACGGATCACCGCCCGCAGTAATAATCCGCGCATACCAGTACAGCGCCGCATCAGGTGCGCTACCGCGTACCGATTTATGCAGCGCGGAAATCAGATCGTAAAAGCGATCACCTTTGTTATCAAAACGAGCGCTACGCTCACCAGCAATTTCGGTGAGTAACTCAGGCTTCAGGACACGTTTGCCGCTGTCATCGACTTCGGCCATATCCGCCATCATTTCCAGCGTATTTAACGCCCGGCGCGCGTCGCCATTCACCAGTTCAGCAATCGCGCGGCGTGTTTCATCTGGCAGAACAATATCCTGCCCACCGTAGCCGCGGGTTTTGTCTTCCATCGCCTGAGTCAGTACTTGCTCTATATCCTCGGTGGTCAGGGATTTGAGCAAATAGACACGAGCACGGGAAAGCAGCGCCGAATTAAGCTCAAACGACGGGTTTTCAGTGGTTGCACCAATAAACGTGATGGTGCCATCTTCAATGTGTGGCAGAAACGCATCCTGTTGGCTTTTATTAAAGCGATGCACTTCATCGACAAACAAAATGGTACGGCGACCGGCATTGCGGTTTTGCCGCGCGCGCTCTATCGCTTCGCGAATTTCTTTCACGCCAGAAGTGACAGCAGAAATACGTTCCACATCAGCATTTGCATAGCGGGCGATCACTTCGGCAAGGGTAGTTTTACCGGTACCTGGCGGCCCCCAGAGGATCATGGAATGCAGATGTCCGGCTTCGATAGCGCGCGGCAACGGCTTCCCCGCAGCCAGCAAATGTTGCTGGCCAATATACTGTGCTAAATTTTCTGGCCGCATACGTGCGGCCAGAGGTTGAAAAGTATTATCCGAAAAATCGAGCGACAGATTGCTCACTCAGGTGCCTCTACTTACGTTGATCATCTACCGTTACGCCTTGCGGCGGGGTAAAGGTAAATTTCGCTGCATCCACAGCACCGTTTTGCTGGGATTTCAGCTGATAACTGCTGCGTTGATTGTCCTGTTCCACCGCGCTGAATTGATGGATGGTGCCATCACGGCCCACGTTAATAGTGAACTGCTTCAGATTGCCATTGCTGGCTTTCGGCGTCAGGACAAAATCATCGCCGTTCTGTTTGATGTTGTACTGCTGCCAGTCGCTGGACTGGTTACGTGCGATCAGCATAAATGGCGTATTCCCGGTGGCATCTTTCAGCCAGGTTGCCGTAGCTTGCTCAACGAACGGGTTATAGAACCACAGTGTTTTACCATCAGAAACCAGAATGCTTTCATCAGGTTGCGTCATATGCCAGTTGAATAAGTTTGGACGTTTCACCCACAGATCGCCCTGACCTTCCTGCACCGCTGCGCCGCTACCGTCAGTCACTTTTTGTGTGAAGCTGGCGTGGAAGCTGCTGACTTTATCCAGACGGCTTTTCAGATCGCTTGCGGCATCAGCCCAAACACTGGACGCCACTAAACTTGAGAGTAATGCACAGGTGATGGCAATTTTTTTCATCATTGTTCCTCAAATTACGTCACTCCCGATCGGGAGTTCCCTCTACTCTCTATTCCAGGCTAATAATCAGCTTGAGGAAAGAAGAAAATACTGAATTTTCAGTTGATAGAGTGCCGGATGCGACGCTATCGCGTCTTATCCGGCCTACGATGCACTAATTAGTCAAACGGTGGCGGAGCCAGTACTTCACGATTACCGTTGTGACCCTGTTCGCTGACGATCCCTTGCGCTTCCATCTGTTCAACAATGCGTGCAGCACGGTTGTAACCAATGCGGAACTGACGCTGAACACCAGAAATAGACGCTTTGCGTTTTTCAGTGACAAACGCCACCGCCTGATCGAACAGCGGATCCAGTTCTTCAGCACCGTCGAAACCACCAGCTCCGCCTTCGCTTTCGCTGTCGGAGGTGATGCCATCTACATACTGCGGACGACCACGCGCTTTCCAGTCCTGCACCACGGCATGAACTTCCTGATCGCGAACAAAAGCACCATGGACACGTACCGGCATGGTTGAGTTCGGCCCGGAGTAAAGCATATCCCCCATACCAAGCAGTGATTCCGCGCCAGCCTGATCAAGAATGGTACGTGAGTCGATCTTGCTGGATACGGTAAAGGCGATACGGGTTGGAATGTTCGCTTTAATCAGCCCCGTAATAACATCCACCGAAGGGCGCTGCGTTGCCAGCACGAGGTGAATACCTGCGGCACGGGCTTTTTGCGCCAGACGCGCAATCAACTCTTCCACTTTTTTACCTACCGTCATCATCAGGTCGGCAAATTCATCCACCAGCACTACAATGTACGGCTCTTTTTTCAGCACTGGATGCTGGGCATCCATACTGTCACCTGGCTTCCAGTACGGGTCTGGAATCGGACGCATCATTCGGTCCGCTTCAGCAATTTTTTCGTTATACCCCGCAAGATTACGCACTCCCAGTGCCGACATCAGCTTATAACGGCGTTCCATTTCATTTACGCACCAGCGCAGAGCGTTGGCAGCATCTTTCATGTCTGTTACGACTTCCGTTAACAGATGCGGGATGCCTTCATAAACCGAAAGCTCCAGCATTTTCGGGTCGATCATAATGAAACGAACATCTTCCGGCTGCGCTTTATAGAGCATGCTCAGGATCATGGCGTTTACACCCACCGACTTACCGGAACCAGTGGTCCCCGCAACCAGCAAGTGAGGCATTTTAGCCAGATCGGCTACGACCGGATCGCCTGCGATATCTTTACCTAAAACAATCGTCAGCGGCGATGGGTTATCACGGAACTTCGCGTTATCCAGCACTTCGCGCAGATAAACGGTTTGTCGTTTTTTGTTCGGCAACTCCAGACCTACGTAAGGTTTACCAGGAATGACTTCAACCACACGCACCGCCACGGTCGACAATGAACGGGCAAGGTCGCGTGACAGGTTAGAAATACGTGCGGCTTTTACGCCCGGCGCCAGGTTCAACTCAAAACGGGTGATTACAGGTCCTGGTGAATAATTGACCACATCAGCTTTAATGCGGAAATCGGCCAGCCGTGCTTCTACCAGACGCGCCATTTGCTCAAGCGCAAAGGTATCTACTGGCTCAACTTCGCTTGGCGGTGGTGTCAGCAAATCCAGCGAGGGTAGTGGCGTCGTTGGTTTATGCAACGGACGGCTATCACCGTTGCGCATTAACAACGGATGAAGCAGGGTATCCTGCGGCTGTGGTGCTACCGGTTGCTGCGGCTGCTGATATTGCGGCTGTGGCGCTACCGGTTGCTGCGGCTGCTGATATTGCGGCTGCGGCGCTACCGGTTGCTGCGGCTGCTGATATTGCGGCTGCGGCGCTACTGGCTGCTGCGGCTGTTGATACTGCGGCTGCGGTGCCACCGGTCGTTGCGGCTGCTGATACTGCTGCTGCGGCGCTACCGGTTGCTGTGGCTGCTGATACTGCTGCTGCGGCGCTACCGGTTGCTGTGGTTCAACAATGGGCGTAAACAGTGGCTCGTGTGGGCCATCATCCACCAACGCTTTCATCGGTGAAAATTCAAAATCATTCAGCGAGAATGGATTTGCTCCCGCAGGTTGTTCACCGGAATAACGTTGCTGCTGAGTCTGGGCAAACTGACGAGCCAGTTCAGCCTCCGCCGCTGCATCTTCATCTTCAGGGTTAACTGGCGCATCATGCTGATACTGTTCACCATAGCGTTGCTGCTGTGCCTGGGCAAACTGACGTGCCAACTCATCTTGCTGCATCGCATCGATTTCATCATCGTTATACTGATCGCCAGAATCGTATTGATTGCGCTGCGCTTCGCGAGCTTTCTCTTCGGCGGCTCGTTGTGAAGGTAGTTTAATGCCATACGATGCCAGTTCACGACGAGTCGGAACACGAATACGCTTTGGTCGTGGCAACTGCGGGCCTATCCCCTCTTTCACTTGTGGTCGAGGTCCACCGCTATTTGCCAGGCTAAAAACAGGTGCAGCAACCGTTGCTGCGGCCCCCGTCGCCAGAGTCGCTTTCTTCACGCCCGATGCCAGCGGCGAAACACCAGCCACGGCTTCTACCGGAGGGACTGCGGCAGCAGTCGGCGATGACTGAACAGATTTAGCTGACTGAACAGGTCTAACAGGCTCAGGTTCTTTAACTGGTTCAGGAATAGGCTGATACCAAGCGGCGAGCTGCTCACGTTCGCGCGCACGCTTCTCTTCAACTTCTTCAAAGTAGTAAAGCGGCGGACGCGCAGGTTTTGTTTCTTCAACAACCGGTTCAGGTTCTACAACAGGCGGCTGTTCAACCGGTTGCGGCTGTTGACGCAACGTCTCCTGAACGGCTGGCTGCTGGTAGGTTTGCTCAGGCTGGTATGTAGACTGCGCCGCAAAAGTGGATTGTGTCCCCTCGGCTTGCCACGCGTTATCAGCCACTGGTTGTTCAGGCACTGGTGCATAATATGGTTGTTGAACAGGTTGATCCGCAACAGGCGCATAATACGGCTGCTGAACCGGCTGTTCAGGCACTGGTGCGTAATATGGTTGTTGAACAGGTTGTTCCGCAGCAGGCGCATAATATGGCTGCTGTGACTGCACAGGTTGTTGCGGATAACCTTCCGGCGCTGGGGCAATGACCGAATCGCCCGTTTGCGGCCTTGGCGCAGGCTGCCAGGCAACAGCAGGTTGAGCAGGTGGAACATCAACCGACGCAACAGGCGGCGTCTGAGTAACAGGTTTAACCGGAGCTGTCCAGCTTTGCGTCGCCGTGGTAGCAGCAGCTGCCGCAGCAACAGGTTCGGTAATTGGTGCACCGTTTAATAATGGATCGTATTCGTCATATTCTGGCTGCGTTGCACGGTTGCCCGAAAAGAGGACATCATCAGGATCAGCGGCTACGCCGCGCGCAGTGTAGGTAATGTCGTCTTCATCATCCATCCGCTTACCGGAGAACAATGCAGCGTCTGTTTGCCGCCCCATCGGATTGATGAATTTTTCCGCCAGACGTTTACGACGCGCTAACGCGCCACGAAGAATACGAGCACGGCGCGATTCATGCTGTTTGCCGTTTTTTTCGTCTTCATACTCTTCGTCGTCTTCATACTCTTCTTCATCAACCCAGGTATCATCACGACGAGTGCGGTTACTGGCGAAAGTGAGGATGTTTAAAATCCAGCCCCCCAGTTTTTCGGCAATGGTCACCCAGGACCAGCCGGTAAACAGCGTCAGGCCAGCCGCCCAAACACAGAGCAGCGCAATGGTCCCACCACTGCTGTGCAACAGCGGCTGCAGCGTAGTGCTTAATAAACTACCGATTACACCACCGGAGGCAAAATACCAGATGTCGTCCGCGTTGATTGCCGCAAGGCCACAGGACGTAAGGATAAGCGCCAGCACGCCAATAATTCTTAGCGAAACGGCGAAATAGTCAACGTACTCATCGCTGGACTGATGACGCCAGGCAAACCAACAGCCGCCAACAATAATGACCGGGATGGTGTAAGCCATCACGCCAAAAATGAAGAACAGCGTATCTGCCAGCCACGCGCCAGGCGTCCCGCCTAAATTATGGATAGGCTCATGCCAGGCCGTTTGCGACCAGCTGGGGTCCGAAGGGTTAAAGCTTAATAAGGCTGCCATCAACCAGACGGCAAACAGGACAATAAGAATCAGCAACGCCTCCAGAAGTCGGCGCCCGCTGCTTAACTTTGTCAATGTGACTTCTTTGTCTTCAGTGTATTCCTGGCTCAAGAAAGGCTCTCCAGGTTACAGGCTTTTCCTGCCCGATGCTAAAACGGACAACAGCACCAGGTTACCCCAGTACTGTTGCTGTATGGATTAACAGGAGTGTAATCAAAATACGCCTATTTTGCACCTGTTCCGTGTTAGCGCGTCTTAATAACCAGACGATTACTCTGCTTGACTTCTTCCATAACAACGTATGTCCGTGTGTCATTGACGCCAGGCAGACGCAGCAGGGTTTCCCCTAGCAGCTTACGATAAGCTGACATATCCGGCACGCGTGTTTTCAACAGGTAGTCGAAATCACCGGATACTAAATGACACTCCTGAATTTCTTCAAGTTTTTGCACAGCAGTATTGAATTGTTCAAACACATCCGGAGCGCCACGATTCAGAGTAATCTCAACGAATACCAGAAGTGATGCATCCAGATAATGCGGGTTCAACAGCGCCGTATAGCCCTGAATAAACCCTTGTCTTTCCAGCCGACGCACACGCTCAAGGCACGGCGTTGGGGAAAGTCCCACACGTTTAGAAAGCTCGACGTTAGAAATACGCCCATCCTTTTGCAACTCATTAAGAATGTTACGATCGATACGGTCGAGATCTTTGCCAGGGCGCTTCTTGCTATCTACCATTATTATTGTCTCTCTGTATTCCTTCCCTACTCCTGTCTGACCCTGAAGACATCACTGTTCAGAGTCGCTACCTGTCACGATAGACCGAAATCATTAAGATTCACGGCTCGCAATGCCTGGGTCTACGGTGAGAAGACCGTTGCCTTGAGGCAGCTATCGACATCACGAATGGCGTCTGTCCACGCCATGCGTAGATTTCACTAGCACGGTAAACATGGTATTTACATGCATGATTATGCGCACATAACAATACTGTTTTTTTCTTCCTCGAATGTTTTCGCAAAACACCAGGTGATTGTCAAAGCAAAACATCGTTTTTTAGTACAACATGCCAGTTATTCATTAACAGTGACGTTTAATCATCATTTAATCGGCTTATAAACCGGAAAAATTAAGTAGCAGACGTGATAATGACGGGAGAATGACAGGAGAATTTGACACGATTATCGCTTTTGACGATTGCACATATCGTTAACAAAATCGTCATACTCTTTTTTTACGTCTGTAAATTCCCTACAATCCTGCCCATTGTCTGCCAACAACTATGGGGATCTCATGGGCACGACCAAACACAGTAAACTGCTTATCCTGGGCTCAGGCCCGGCGGGATATACCGCTGCTGTCTACGCGGCACGCGCCAACCTGCAACCGGTGCTGATTACCGGCATGGAAAAAGGCGGCCAGCTGACGACGACCACTGAAGTAGAAAACTGGCCAGGAGATCCAAATGATCTGACCGGCCCGTTGCTCATGGAACGCATGCATGAACATGCTACCAAGTTTGAAACTGAAATTATTTTTGACCACATCAATAAAGTGGATTTGCAGAATCGTCCGTTCCGCCTGACTGGCGATAACGGCGAATATACCTGCGATGCGCTGATTATTGCCACCGGGGCTTCTGCACGCTATCTCGGCCTGCCCTCTGAAGAGGCTTTTAAAGGCCGTGGGGTTTCTGCCTGTGCAACCTGCGATGGATTTTTCTATCGCAATCAGAAAGTGGCGGTCATCGGCGGTGGCAATACCGCAGTTGAAGAGGCGCTGTATCTGTCTAACATCGCTTCCGAAGTACATTTGATCCACCGCCGCGATGGTTTCCGTGCGGAAAAAATCCTCATTAAGCGTCTCATGGACAAAGTGGAGAACGGCAACATCATTCTGCACACCAACCGTACGCTGGAAGAAGTGATCGGCGATCAGATGGGCGTCACTGGCGTTCGTCTGCGCGATACGCAAAACAGCGATAATATCGAGTCTCTCGACGTTGCTGGTCTGTTTGTTGCTATCGGTCACAGTCCGAACACGGCTATTTTTGAAGGACAACTGGAACTGGAAAACGGCTACATCAAAGTGCAGTCGGGTATTCATGGTAATGCCACCCAGACCAGCATTCCGGGCGTCTTTGCCGCAGGTGACGTGATGGATCATATTTATCGCCAGGCCATTACTTCTGCCGGTACAGGCTGCATGGCAGCACTTGATGCGGAACGCTACCTCGACGGTTTAGCTGACGCAAAATAATTTTACAAATCAGTAACAAAAGTAAAGAAGGCGACACCATGCGACTATGGGTCGCCTTTATTTTTTCCCCGTTGTAACATTGCTCTGCAAATAATTCTGATAACTCACCTGCTAAGCGTGCAATGAATAAATCCCGTCAAAAAGAGTTAACCCGCTGGTTAAAACAGCAAAGCGTCATCTCCCAACGTTGGCTGAATATTTCTCGTCTGCTGGGTTTTGTGAGCGGCATATTAATAATTGCCCAGGCCTGGTTTATGGCGCGAATTCTGCAACATATGATTATGGAGAACATCCCCCGAGAAGCCTTGCTGCTTCCCTTTACCTTGCTGGTGATGACCTTTGTGCTGCGTGCATGGGTGGTCTGGTTACGCGAACGGGTGGGCTATCACGCCGGGCAACATATTCGTTTTGCCATCCGCCGCCAGGTTCTTGACCGTTTGCAGCAGGCGGGGCCGGCTTGGATTCAGGGCAAACCGGCGGGGAGCTGGGCGACGCTGGTGCTTGAGCAAATTGACGATATGCATGATTACTACGCTCGCTACCTACCGCAAATGGCGCTGGCAGTCTCAGTGCCACTACTGATTGTCGTCGCAATTTTCCCTTCTAACTGGGCCGCGGCACTTATTTTACTTGGCACTGCACCGTTAATTCCGTTATTTATGGCTTTAGTTGGGATGGGGGCTGCCGATGCTAACCGACGCAACTTTCTCGCGCTTGCTCGCTTAAGTGGGCATTTTCTCGATCGTCTGCGCGGCATGGAAACCCTGCGTATTTTTGGTCGTGGCGAGGCTGAAATTGAAAGTATCCGTTCGGCTTCGGAAGATTTTCGCCAACGGACCATGGAAGTATTACGCCTGGCGTTTTTATCCTCCGGTATTCTTGAATTCTTTACCTCGCTGTCGATTGCCCTGGTCGCGGTGTACTTTGGTTTCTCTTATCTTGGTGAGCTGGATTTCGGCCACTACAGCACGGGCGTGACGTTGGCTGCGGGCTTCCTTGCGTTGATCCTCGCCCCCGAGTTTTTCCAGCCGTTACGTGATCTCGGCACGTTTTATCATGCCAAAGCCCAGGCTGTTGGCGCGGCTGACAGCCTGAAAACATTTATGGAAACACCGCTCGCCCATCCACAGCGTGGTGACGTTGAGTTAACGTCTACCGAACCAGTGACCATTGAAGCCAAAGATCTGTTCATCACATCGCCTGAAGGTAAAACACTGGCTGGCCCGCTGAACTTTACACTACCTGCAGGCAAACGTGCGGTACTGGTGGGACGAAGCGGATCCGGGAAAAGTTCACTATTAAATGCGCTTTCCGGTTTTCTCTCTTATCAAGGCTCGCTGCAAATCAACGGCATTGAATTGCGGGATTTATCTCCGGAATCATGGCGAAAACATCTCTCATGGGTTGGCCAGAATCCGCAATTACCCGCGGCAACAGTACGAGACAATGTGCTGCTGGCACGACCGGATGCCAGCGAGCAAGAGTTACAAACGGCCCTGGATAACGCCTGGGTCAGTGAGTTTCTGCCGCTCCTGCCGCAAGGTATCGATACTCCCGTGGGCGATCAGGCAGCTCGCCTTTCCGTAGGTCAGGCACAACGTGTGGCCGTAGCGCGTGCATTACTTCATCCCTGCTCACTGTTATTACTGGATGAACCTGCAGCCAGCCTCGATGCACACAGCGAGCAGCGTGTGATGCAGGCGCTAAACGCAGCCTCGCAGCGCCAGACAACGCTGATGGTCACCCACCAATTAGAAGATCTCGCTGACTGGGACGTCATTTGGGTGATGCAGGATGGCCAAATTATCGAGCAAGGTTGTTACGCTGATTTAAGCGTGGCTAACGGTCCATTCGCCACGTTGCTGGCCCACCGTCAGGAGGAGATTTAAATGCACGCGTTACTTCCTTATCTGGCTCTATATAAGCGTCATAAGTGGATGTTAAGTCTTGGTATTGTGCTGGCAATTGTCACACTGCTCGCCAGTATCGGCTTGTTGACGCTTTCTGGTTGGTTCCTCTCCGCTTCGGCAGTGGCGGGAGTTGCAGGACTGTACAGCTTTAACTACATGCTACCTGCCGCAGGTGTACGTGGCGCGGCAATCACCCGCACCGCCGGGCGCTATTTTGAACGTCTGGTGAGTCACGATGCGACTTTCCGCGTGTTGCAGCATTTGCGCATTTACACCTTCAGCAAGCTGTTGCCTCTCTCCCCTGCCGGGCTGGCCCGCTATCGCCAGGGCGAATTGCTCAACCGCGTCGTCGCCGATGTTGATACTCTCGATCATCTTTACTTGCGCGTTATCTCACCGCTGGTAGGGGCTTTTGTGGTAATTATGGTGGTGACTGTCGGGTTAAGTTTTCTTGATTTCACCCTCGCCTTCACGCTGGGCGGCATTATGTTGCTGACGCTTTTCCTGATGCCGCCGCTGTTTTATCGAGCGGGGAAAAGCACCGGGCAAAATCTTACCCATCTTCGCGGTCAGTATCGCCAACAGTTAACCGCCTGGCTGCAAGGGCAAGCTGAACTGACCATTTTTGGTGCCAGCGATCGTTATCGTACGCAGTTAGAGAACACCGAAATTCAGTGGCTGGAAGCGCAGCGTCGTCAGTCCGAACTGACTGCGCTCTCGCAGGCAATTATGCTGTTGATTGGCGCGCTGGCGGTGATTCTGATGCTATGGATGGCCTCCGGCGGCGTTGGCGGTAATAGCCAGCCGGGGGCGTTAATTGCGCTGTTTGTCTTCTGTGCATTGGCTGCATTCGAAGCCCTGGCTCCGGTGACAGGTGCATTTCAGCATCTGGGGCAAGTTATTGCTTCTGCCGTGCGTATCACTGACTTAACTGACCAAAAACCAGAAGTGACCTTCCCGGATACTCAGTCCGCCGTTCCTGAGCAGGTTTCCCTGACATTACGGGATGTTGTGTTCACTTATCCGGAACAATCCCAACAAGCGCTCAAAGGGGTTTCTCTTCAGGCAAACGCCGGAGAACATATTGCGATTCTCGGGCGAACCGGATGCGGAAAATCAACGTTGTTACAACTTCTAACCCGTGCATGGGACCCGCAACAGGGTGGGATTTTGCTCAACGGCAGCCCGATCTCTGACCTGAATGAATCGACATTGCGCCAGACCATCAGCGTTGTGCCGCAGCGAGTGCATCTGTTTAGCGCCACACTGCGCGATAATCTGTTACTCGCCGCACCTGGCGCTACTGATGAGACTCTTGCTGAAATTCTCCGTCGCGTCGGTCTGGAGAAACTACTCGAAGACACAGGGCTCAACAGTTGGTTGGGAGAAGGCGGACGTCAGCTTTCCGGCGGCGAACTGCGTCGTCTGGCTATCGCCCGTGCGCTATTGCACGATGCGCCGTTAGTATTACTGGATGAACCAACCGAAGGCTTAGATGCCACGACTGAAAGTCAGATCCTCGAATTACTGACTGAAATGATGCGTGAGAAAACGCTATTGATGGTTACACATCGGCTGCGTGGACTTTCACATTTTCAGCAAATAATAGTGATGGACAACGGGCAAATTATTGAACAAGGTACCCATGCAGAACTGCTTGCCAGACAGGGGCGTTATTACCAGTTTAAGCAGGGTTTGTAAGCTATTATTGAACGATCCGACTTGCGTAGTGGAGTTTTGCAGTCATGCGCCTGGTTCAGCTTTCTCGCCATTCAATAGCCTTCCCTTCCCCGGAAGGCGCATTACGTGAGCCTAACGGTCTGCTGGCACTGGGAGGCGATCTTAGCCCTGCGCGGCTGCTCATGGCTTATCAGCGTGGTATTTTCCCGTGGTTTTCTCCGGGCGATCCTATTCTCTGGTGGTCGCCTGATCCACGTGCGGTTTTATGGCCAGAATCACTGCATATCAGCCGCAGCATGAAACGTTTTCATAAGCGCTCTCCCTATCGCGTCACGCTGAATTACGCGTTTGGTCAGGTCATTGAAGGCTGCGCCAGCGATCGCGAAGAAGGGACCTGGATTACGCGTGACGTCGTCGAAGCCTACCATCGTCTTCATGAGTTGGGCCATGCCCATTCCATAGAAGTGTGGCGTGAAGGCGAAATTGTCGGCGGCATGTACGGCGTAGCGCAGGGAACACTGTTTTGTGGCGAGTCGATGTTCAGCCGCATGGAGAATGCCTCGAAAACAGCGCTCCTGGTTTTTTGTGACGAATTTATCCGCCACGGCGGCAAGCTTATCGACTGCCAGGTATTAAATGACCATACGGCCTCGCTTGGTGCCTGCGAAATTCCTCGCCGGGATTACCTCAATTATCTCAATCAACTGCGCCCCGAACGGTTACCAAATAATTTCTGGGTACCACGGCGATTGTTTTCACCACAAGAATGAATGTTTTCGGCACATTTCTCCCCAGAGTGTTATAATTGCGGTCGCAGAGTTGGTTATGCTCATTACTCCGCTGCCGATAAGGAATTTTTCGCGTCAGGTAACGCCCACCGTTTATCTCACCGCTCCCTTATACGTTGCGCTTATAGTGCGGCTTAGCCGTGTGTTTTCGGAGTTATGTGCCAAACCTGTTTGTTGCGAATTAGCGCACAAATCTTTACTTATTTACAGAACTTCGGCATTATCTTGCCGGTTCAAATTACGGTAGTGATACCCCAGAGGATTAGATGGCCAAAGAAGACAATATTGAAATGCAAGGTACCGTTCTTGAAACGTTGCCTAATACCATGTTCCGCGTAGAGTTAGAAAACGGTCACGTGGTTACTGCACACATCTCCGGTAAAATGCGCAAAAACTACATCCGCATCCTGACGGGCGACAAAGTGACTGTTGAACTGACCCCGTACGACCTGAGCAAAGGCCGCATTGTCTTCCGTAGTCGCTGATTGTTTTACCGCCTGATGGGCGAAGAGAAAGAACGAGTAAAAGGTCGGTTTAACCGGCCTTTTTTGCGTTTGGAGTTACGGGGAATAAATATTGGAGGATGGAGTGTTGTGTTTGAAAACTGCCTGTACGGCAGTGAACGAATCCTCCGAGGCCAATGTAGGTTATGTATCTTTCTAAGCTGCCTGTACGGCAGTGAACTGTTCAGCTATCAAGGGCGTATTTGCATAGCTTTTCTAAGCTGCCCGTACGGCATTGAACAAGTGGCCCAACTTTACTACGACACAATAAAGTTTCTAAGCTGCCTGTACGGCAGTGAACGTTGGTCCTGGCCTCACGCGTAGGCGCTTCCGTTTCTAAGCTGCCTGTACGGCAGTGAACGATGTGATTTTCGTAATAATGGTTTCATATGATTTCTAAGCTGCCTGTACGGCAGTGAACTTTCCACTCAGGTTTCCAGTGGAAACTTTTTTTTTCTAAGCTGCCTGTACGGCAGTGAACGTCGATCGGTGCATCCTTAGAGTCCATAATCCTTTCTAAGCTGCCTGTACGGCAGTGAACCGTCAGGAAATAATTGATGCTTGCCGGGTATGTTTCTAAGCTGCCTGTACGGCAGTGAACCAGAGAACGCGGGGGAAAGGTCGGCCGCGCAATTTCTAAGCTGCCTGTACGGCAGTGAACATATGTCGGCCTTTTTCGCTATCAGCGTGCCGTTTCTAAGCTGCCTGTACGGCAGTGAACACGTTGCATTTTCCGGAAAAATGGACTAGATTTTTCTAAGCTGCCTGTACGGCAGTGAACTGGAATAATAGCAGACTATCCGATTGATTTACTGTTAAAACTTACACAGTCGTAGATTCAAACCCTTTTTCCAGACTTCAAAATAGAAATAAACAAAATCAATGAGTTACATTTCAACCTAAAAAAAGGGTCGATTTGGTACTTCTTCAATCTCATATTTTATACATAGCTTTTGATAAACTATCGAACAGAACACATACGATCATAATCTCCGTCACGCAAACTGCGTGTTCATTGCGTAACCAAACGAATCAATCTCTATAAATTCTTCTTGACCGTTTTACTCCAACTCCCTATAGTAGCGCCCCGTTGCCACCCATGAGGTCAGGCAGCAAAACAATTTGGTGAGGTGTCCGAGTGGCTGAAGGAGCACGCCTGGAAAGTGTGTATACGGCAACGTATCCGGGGTTCGAATCCCCGCCTCACCGCCATATTCTGAGAAGAGCTCGTACGAAAGTACGGGCTTTTTTTTCGCATGTGACCCGTCCTGGCGGGGTGAGAAGCCCGGACCCGGGTTCGACAACTGGCGGCAGCCAGTTGGACAGACCGCGAACGCAGTGAGTGGGCTGCCCGCAGGGCGAGCGAAGCGAGTCAATCCCCGCCTCACCGCCATATTTTAAGAAGAGCTCGTACGAAAGTACGGGCTTTTTTTTCGCATTAATGCGCCTTAAATAAAAAACACGTACTTCCTCTTCGAAAGTACGTGAAAATCAGTGGCTGATTACTATACCCACTAGTCGTAGGATACGGCAAATATGGCTTTGCTTTGGACTTCTCCAGGCTGTAGTGCTTCCTCCTTCACGCGGACATATTTCGCGGTAATCGGGAAGGTGTACTGATTCTCAATGGCCGCCATTTTAGTTAGTTTATTCATCAGAGTATCGCCCATCTTTAACGGTGTCGTTGCGTTGCCATTATAAATCTGGAACCCAACCCCTTTAGCACCATTAAGCGATGTGTTTTTCAGAATGGTTCCACTATCATCCCATTCACCGCGCGCAACTTTAAAAGTCACTGGATTAGTCGTGACGTTATAAACACTGTCACAATTTAAAACCAGATCTATAGAACCTGATTTTGTGTTATTGGCAGATTGCATCTCACTTATCGTTGTTTCTGGCATTCTTATTTCGTAAGTCGGTTGCGAGAAACTACAGGTTGTAGGTTTGTGTTTGATGCTAAATTCTATATTCTGAGTATAAGAAACATCACTATTTAGTCGCCCAGAAAACCAACAATAAAGCCATGATATGATATTATTATTGCAAGAGTTATCTGTTAGTATGCTAATAGCGGGGCGCGGGATGGTTATCTTGTCGATATTGGTGGTTATTGTATGGTCTACTTTACTCGTTGGTGCAACATATTCTGCCTTAAGAGTGAATGGCTTGGTATTTATAACATCCTGAGTGTTATATTCTTTTGGAGAAGCACCCAAGGAATCAGTTCCAGTAGAAACAGGAAAACCACTACTCTCAAGGTTAAATTTCATAAAAATTGATTTACCCGAATCCGACTCTCTAAGTTCAACGATATAATCTTTTAACGGTGTTGCATAATACATTTTATCGCTTGTTGCATTACATGTGAACGTATCCACTAAGTTTGTATTAATCACAGCCGTTACCGTATCTTGTGCCATATCTAGTTCTATCGTTTGGCTTGCTGTTGTATTAGGCCCCAAGGTACATTTAGCCTGTCCCAAAAATGGCAAAGCCAGTAAAAACAAAAACCAATATTTCTTCATAAACAAATCCTTTAACGACAAATATAAACTTTATTCTCATCAATAACGTTATCAAAGGTAATAGTGCAGAATTGTTCCTGCTGTTTATTAACCGAGACACGAATCGACGCGGGAACATCATTGGTGCGAATAAATATCCGACTTCCCTGTCCTACTAAACCCACATTGTTGCCGCTTTCATCTTCAACCTCATAACCAAACGGCAACGGAGAGCCATCAGGACGTTCGGAGATGAAATACCAGGGCTTGCGTTTATCAGTCTCAAACTGCGTCATCACTACCGCACCACGATAAGGAACGGTGTTTTTACGGTTACCCAGTAGCGCCACATCGCTTTTACTGTCGGCAATATCCAACATCAACGTATTTTCACGATACGGCGTCAGGTTGTCATAAATAGCGTAGCCTCTGCTATCCGTGGTCAGGTAACGATATCCCTGCACCGCAGCCCCCTCCAGTCCCGGCGCTTTGACAATGGCAAACGTATCGGAAAGTCTGGGAGCCAATGCCACTCCGTCTGACCACGCGACTAAACCGCCTTGAATATTACCGCTAATCTGCTGATATCTTTTCGACTCGCTATAGCTACCACCAATAGTCGCCAATGGCGCACGCCAGGTCAGATTTCCACCTGCTGTTGTTTCGCTGCCCTGGTGTTGATGGCTTAAGTTAGCCCCGTAGCTGAACTGATCGCGGCTCCCCGCTACACCGCTGAGGCTGGTGTTATTCGACCGATAGCCGTCTTTATCAAAAGTGGTCGAGTTAGAAACAAATAAATCTCGTCGTTTTTCAGTGATTCCATCACCCCATGAGAAAGGAATTGAGAAATATAAGTTAATGCGTCTATCTTCGTGGTTATCTTCATCGTAGGTCTGGCTAACAGACAAGGTATAACTAAGGCGTTCCCAGGAGTTCGAATAGCTGAGTTGATAATCTTTCCCTGTCCCGCTACGTTCCCAATAATCCCGCCATTGACCGCTGACTGATAAATACCCCCACTTTTCCGGTAATGACTGGTTTATATTTACAGAAAAGCTGTTCTTACGACCAAAATCGTACTGATAATAGTCGGCGATATCATAAATTGAGTCATCTTCTCGATTATAGTTTTTCCTGTTATTTGCCCATACGTGATCGTTAAAAGTACGATAATCCCGAGAAGAATAACGCCAGGCCGCCAGCGAAAATTGCGTTCCACTCTGTGAGAGATATTTATTCCAGGCAATCTGATAACTTTGACCATTAAATACATCACCGTTATCTTGCTCACTATGTGAATGGGTAAAATCAACCGATACAGCACCAATCGGTGTATTCCATCCCGTGCCGAGAACAAACGATGAGTAATTATCAGACAGCTGCGTGCCAGCATAGAGAGTCAGCAAATTATTAAGGCCATACTGATAGCTTCCCTGAATAAAATCTGACTGATCGCTGGCGCCCTCAATACGGCTACGTCCGGCAGCAAATTCATATTTCGAAACGCCCGGTTGCAACATATTTGGTACAGATGAATAAGGTACACGATAACGCGACACCGAACCGTCAGCTTCTTTTACGGTAACTTCCAGATCTGCACCACCACCAGCAAGTTGCAAATCATCAATGGCGAATGGACCTGGCGGAACCTCTTTCTGGTAAACCACAAAGCCATTTTGTTCGATAGTGACAAGCGCGTTACTTTGGGCAACACCTCGTACCACAGGAGTAAAATTCTGTTTAGAGTTCGGCAACATCTGCATATCGCGCCAAAGGCGTACACCGCGAAAACGCACGGAGTCAAAAACATCGGAGCCAGTATACATTTCACCAGCACGCAATGTGCCAAGAATTTGTGGAATTCCGCGCTCCAGATATAACGTGTTACTCTTCCATATACCGCTGCTCTCGTCACTTTTCGTATAATTGGCATTTGAATGCAACTGCCAGCCCAGAAGATTCAAACCACTATTCAGATTTAAATAGCTACTTTTATTATCTCCTCCGTGCTTATAATTACTGTAATACTGACTGGCATAATAAGACGTATATAATGCGTTAATCCCGCGATCCCATGCCTCAGGCGGGACATATCCGCGTTCATACTCAACGACATAGGCTTGGGGTACACTTAACTTCAGGTTAAAATGCCCAATATCATAGTCAACGCTGCCGCCCTGTACCGCTTCCCGAAGTGGTACACATTCTACGCTTTTATCGATATTAATTCCTTCAGTGAGGATACCTATTTGCTTTAACTGCTCCCTGGATAAACATGTTGCATCCGGATCATCTTTAATATCGACATTATAATGTCCGCGCCACTGATTATTCAGGTATACATCCATATCATAGATACCGGGCATCGGCTTATCACTATCGATATGATAGTCAGAAATTTTTTCCCCATTTAATCCGCCAATCATAAAATGGGTGTCAAATGTTTCATCTTCCGCCCATGCAGACGAAGTTGCCAACACAGACAGGATAGCCAGCGTAATAGAATTAAGTTTAGACATAATCAATCCCTGATCTATTTGACGGTTTTTACTTTTTCACTCAAATAGTTTCCATTATCATCAATAAGTGTAATTGTATATTGATTGATGGCTGAGGCTGTGGTTATAGTCTTATCTGACCAGGGGGCTAGTAACAACGTTTCCTTGTTTATTTTTGCATTCCCGGTCAACTCAGGAATAGTTATCCAGTTTGCGGAGTTGTTTTTGATATTAATACCGCCATTGGCATTTTTAATGCTCAGACGACGAAAACTTTTCTTATCCACGCCAGTAAGCCCCTCTGGACGGTAGATAAATTTAATACGGTTTTGCATGGCGAATTTTATGCCATTCTTATCTTCTAATTCGGGGCAATTAGGTGGGATGTCTAGCACATTAAGGAAGAACAGGCTTTCGCGATCTTTTGGTAGTGTATTCGCCAATTTTTTGATTTTGAGTTGTTGCCCTTCCCCCCCTTTTACGTGAGCGACCGGTGGCGTCAACACAAACGGAACATGAATTTTTTCTGGGGGTAGGCTGGTATCGCCATCATCAATCCATGACTGAACCAGGGCGCTACGATTACCTTCATTCATTAACTGAACGGTAATCTCTTTTTTCTGTTCTGGATAAATAACACGAGTGCCGTAGATATAGACACCCCCCCACGCAGGCGTGACCATGCCGGCCAGCAAGAAGGCTATAAATTTTTTCATGATAACAATCCTTGTTATTGAAAATCGGCGACCGAAGCCGCCGATAAACACGGTATTAATCTGTCACGACAGTCATTGTCAGGGCAGATTTAACATCACCCGGGGTCACTGTTTCACCAGACTTTGCATATTTTGCACTAAAGTTAAGCGTATACAAACCATCCACACCTTGTCCATTTAATTCAATAACACCATCCTTTGTGATTTTCTCTTCGTTACCATTATTAACATAATAGACAGCAAACCCTGCGCCATTATCCGAAGCAGTATTAACCGTAATATTGTTATTAGAGTCAATGAATTGAGAACTGGAAAACGTAATTCTTGGCGTTTTATCTCCAACACATTGAACTTTTAGAGGCACGGTAGTTGTATTTGAATAAGTATCAACGGTATTGCCAACAGCTACATTTTCAAATTGATCAGCACCAATTTCGTTCATAGCAATGGTTGCAGTACTACCGTCGATAAATTGACAAGTAGTTCCTGCAACTTTACCGGTAATAATCAACTCGCCCTGTTGATTCCCTTCTGCAAAAGCCCCTGCACTCATAAAAAGAGAAGATAATACTGCAACTGCAATAATTGAACGTTTCATAGTCTATTCCTTAACTAATTTATTCCAGGTGATTAAGAGTCTTTGTCCTCTCGGAAATGAATTTCGCAAATTACATTTGCTATCGCAATGTAAACAAGTTGTTTTCGTGATTTAAATCAAATTATAAAAAATACATAACCAGCAAAAAATACCCATAAAAATATTTTCATTATTTACTATTCGTCATTATTTGATGTCATTACAAGGTAGATTAATACGTATTATTAATTGAGGATTGCTTGTTTTAAATAAATATCCATATACTTATGAAAGTGTAGGGCATTGAATTCCTTATTCTATTTCCAGCCAGAAATCGGCTTTTCAATAGACAAAAAGACCTGACGGTAAGGCCAGGTCTTTTATACATTCCAACTAACCAATCAAAACCAGGGAATAGTAGCGGTTGCGCTTAATCCATAACTACTGAATACCCCTTTAACCGGTTCTGTACGCAAATCCCCATGTCGGATAAACAATTTGAACTGTTGCTGACTCGATAAACTCTTCATATTAAGAAAAGGTAAGTCGGTCCGCTGTTCAGCTTGCGTCGCCAGTCGCTCAATCGCCTGTTCTTCAGTAAGCCAACCTTTTTTCACTGAACGCCTTAACAGACGCTGGGGGTTACTTTTAACCTGCACACGGCTTACTACTCGCCAGCCCTTTATTTCTGGAACGGGAGTGACAGGTGAACATTGGCAATAGTCCGTTAGTCCTTTACGCCACGCTGAGGCTTCAAGCGCCTGTAATGTCTGGGCGCTACCATGCAAGCGTAAACGCGCTCCTGGCATAACATTTACGTCCGGGAAACTTACGCCGATATCGCCTTGCCCTCTTGCACCTAATGCCCGATGCAGTTTGGCAAATAACGCCGCCATCAACATTTCGCTCGAAAATTCAGGATCTGGCAGAACGCGGATCTCAAGGTAGTGATCCATTGGCAGCTCCTTATTCCGATTTCTCACCAAAGACACCGCCGCGGATCAGCACAGCCATCACGTAGTGCTGCTGCTCAACGTCTGGTTTCATCCCTTTAGTCACCCAATTGTCCAGTAAGGTATAAAAGTCGAGTTTTTCTTTCGGTTGACGGCAGGCCACACCGCGACTGGTTACAGAACCGTAAGGTTCCACGGCGATAGCACCTAATTCATCCACTTTTGGATGCCAGGTATCGATGGTACGTAAAGCATTGCCAATCTTCTGAGAGTGGATACCGGCAATACCAGCTACCTGGTATAACACGCGACTTTTGCTACTGTTGCTGTCGAGTACCAGCTCCTGCGACGGGAAAACTTCTTGCCCGGCGCCAAGACGGACCTGCGCTTCAACGGTAAGCATCACCCACTCTTTTCCGCTCAATCCTTGTTCAATCGTTGCCGCCAGTTTCGTGACGCTACTCTGGCCCTGATCAAATTGACGTAACGAGAAGTCATGGCTGTTAAAAGTCCATGATTTGTCGTTAGCGGTGACTTTCACCTGAATTTGCTCGGCACCGATACGGTTACGCCACAGAAAACGGCCATTTGCCAGATTCAGGGCATAGCGAAGCGCCAGTTCTTTAAAGCCATGTTCGCTGATATAACCTTCAATAACGTCAGAAAGCACCTCCTGATAGGCCATATCATTACATACTGAAGGTGAGGATAAATTACCCAGCACGCGCAGCGTAAACATCACTTTTAGCGTATCCGCATTAACCGGAAGCGCTGCCACATCTACCCGCTGCAAGTTGGCTTTTTGGATTTCTGCATTCAGCTTTAACGCATTACTGGAAATTGCATCTTTCAGGCGATTGGAGATGGTTCCGCGAACGGCTTTCTCCTGAATCTCAATAGGTTGCCATTCATTTCCTTGCCAGTTACCTGCGTACATCACCGCGTCAGAGGTTGCCAGTTTGCGCTCAAATGCCAGTACTGACGCCGTTTTTACTGCTACAGGGGCCTTTGCCATAATTATGTCCTTATTCTGTATCGTCATCTTCATTAATCGTAGGGTCATCAACGACTGGTATTGCCGAGCAATAGTAGCCAGTGTCCGTTGTACGGTAACGCCACATCAGCGGTTGCAAGCCAGTAATACGATGTAATCCGCGCCATTCGCCAATGCCATAAACTGCTTCGGCAAAGGCAAATGGTGTTGAGGTATCGCGCGCATTTTCAACTTCACCGGGTGCGTAAACAGGAGAAATGCGTTGGTAGCCACACATTAACGGTACCAGGAAACCAGGCATTGGCTTCGGCTGGTATACCCATTGTGCGCTGTTGTCTTCTGCCGGAGATTCGGCCTGATATTTAATCGCAGCAAAATCAAGCCAGGCATCAAGCAACGATATGTCGGGATGTTGTTGGTGATGTTCAGCCAGCCATTCACTGCGATCGTAAAGCGCATAGCCAGGCATTAAACGCCAGATGATTTTACGCAGTTGCTTTTCATCTTCAGGCGCATGAAAAAGCTGTGGTTCGCGCATGTCAACAATGCTGCCGCCCGCCAGTTTGTGGCTCTGGCAGAGCATTTTCAGATGGTCGCAAAGAGCTTTTCTGCCATATTCACCATTGGTAATTTCGCCATTACATTCAATCAGCAGAGAAACCGTCAGGTGCATACGGCCCTCTTCATTGAACGAGGCGGTTTTACCTTCTCTGGTTAATGGGTTACGGGTGAGAGCGAATTGAAAATCGCGCCCGGAGCTGTACGCCTGAATATGCTGTTCATGGCTTACTACCGCACAACCGTCAAAACTTACGCCAAATTCATCCACGACTTTTCGAGAAAGCGCATGGACATAACCGAGAAAATGGGTCATCGACGGGAATCCCCAGGTCAACCCGGAGACGGCGTTAGCGTTTTCGATGCGTACATGGGGTAACAAGAGCAGATAACTCATTTCAGCGCCTCCTGCAAAACGGCTTCCATTTCACGCATCCGTTGAGTAAACAGGGACTGACTGCGCCACTCCCTTTGCTCGACAGCACCGACATCGAAACGGGCTTTTTTCAGGCGATAGTTCAGCCAGCGCGCGAAATCATCGGCTACCGTCTCTTGCCAGTCGTTTTTCTCACGCTCCTGTTTGAAAGTCTCATCTGAGAGGCTTCGCCACGGGTCCAGCCAAAGTTGTTGGTGGCGAGGTAAGTCTGGTGATTGCGCGGACCATCCCTGCCATTTTTCTTGCTGAAATGAAGACGCCTGCATGAACAGCAGATCAATCAACTCATCAATATATTTCGCCCGCGCAGTTCGGATATGAACATTGTTTATGTCAACCTTCAGCAGGTAAGTCATCCGGGCTACGATGCCTGAAGCCGCCCGATTGAAATCGCCGCGTAGGGAAAAAATACTGCGCATGTTTTGTGGTGCGCGATCCAGAGTCTCCCAGGTAGGTGGCATTGACGGCAACAGCCAGACTCGGCCACCACGCACACTATTGAGCAACGAAATATTCTGCGGTTTTGTGCCTCCAAAATGCATTTCGGCAAGATTAGGAAACCAGATATCTGGCTGGGAGTGCCATTTTCCTGCTTTGCGGGCATCGCGAATGGCTTTCGATTCCTCACTAAAGCGCACGGCGGTTAGCTTTTCATACATCGCCTGCGCCAGTGAACTGGAAAACAGTGGGCAGAGCAGATGATAGCCATCATCGACAGGGAAATAGATTTGCTTCGAAAGTTTATGCGCTTTAATCCACTCCGAAGCATATGCTTCACTAAAGCATTCAACCCATTGTTTTAATTGTTCAACATCCAACGCAAAAGCATTTAATGATTGATAATCGCCACGTTTTAAACTGGCGAGTAATGAATCACCGTTGACTTTCGTTAGCAGTAGCTTTGCAACATCAAAAACGGCTGCGTTACCTTCTGCATCCTCTTTAATAATTGCCAGTGATGCTGTATTTAAATATCCTTCGCTGACGAATTTCTCCAAATAACGTCCATATGCTTTGGAGTCACCATTACTATATTTTGTCCCGTGGGAGATTATCCTTATAGTACGAACACGCTTTGCCGCATCCGTTAACCAGTTACGTGGCAGGTAGCGTGCTTCGAGTTCCTGTCGCTCCAGAGCGATAACGCTGGCGTCCTCGCCCTGCTCCAGTCGCTTTGCTGCTTCTTTTTCAAAGGCTTCGATTTTGGGTTGCCTTCGCGAAGCGATGTAGTCAGTAATAAATTGTATTAGCGCCGTTTTTTCCATCTCGGCTCCTATCGTTAATCCATCAAATTAAAGTTGCTCCCTGATTTCACTGAAAAATCTCCGTAGCTCAACATGGCTTCAGTACAACTGATGCATACAGCAAAAGGGACAACCCCCGTGGTGATAATCATGGATAGTTCACCTAGATATATCTGCGATTTAATCTAGCCAAACCCAATGCAACAAACCAAAGTGATATTACCATGCATAAATTATTTGCCACACAATAGTTATACAGTTAACATTTGCGCACTGCCGTTGGCAGCTTAGAAATAGATGTATCTCCGAATACGGACTTGTAAACTGCCGCACAGGCAGCTCGCCCCCTATCACAGGTTGCGAAACACCCCTAACCAGGGGTGATAACGCCAGCCATCGACCGCATCTTCTTCACTGACCGGTACTCTCACTTCAGCAAACATTTCTCCAACACGCTGTATTTCACAACTTTGCTTATCAGCTAAATTCAACAAAACGAGCTGGTAATCCATCACGCCCCAGCAAGCGACGCCGCTGGCACATCTCACCTCTTCTCGCCTGAAATTCCCTTGCGCTTTACGCTCGTTGTCGCCCGTGCGGGAATAGAAACGCACTTCGCTTTCTTCATCATCCATATGCAAAAAAAACACCGCCTCCGGCAAAGGGGAATATCGAAATGGCGTCTGGCGCTGCATCCAGCCGTTCCAGCTTAGCGGTGCACGCCACCATTGCGCCGCCACCACATGTTTGCTTTTACTGCTCATCAATTCGGCGGATAAACGACTATGTTCAAGCTCCGCCAGTTTGTTGTCATTATTGGCAGACAGGATCCGCGGCAAGGCGTTAATCGTCCGGTAGTCCGCAATCGGAATCAGTTCGCAAATATCGTGGCTATTCAGCAAGTGTTCTTTTGTTTCGAAACCTGGTTTACAAAATGCGGGGGCTTTTTTCTGCAATGCCTTAATATTGCTACGTAAAATAACCAGATTCTCACTGGTCGGCACATTTCTACGGTGGCGCTGAATACGTCCGGCAAATTGAATAATCGAACGCATGGAGCTTGGTTCAATAATTCCCCAGTCCGCATCCCAGTCACGCCCCACTTCTATAACCGATGTCCCCAACACCACAAAAAGATGGTGCGATTCCGGACTGTTATGTAAAGCATCTGCGATATCTTCGTTGCTCCAGAAATCGAGTTCGTTATGACGAGTAAAAGCGCGATCCAGCCGCTTCTCAATATCTGAACGCACCGCCAGCGGGTGTCGGGAGTGGTAAACACAGTAATGAATGCAGACATCTTCTGGTGAAGGAATGGCAATCAGGGCTTTGGTCACCGCAACCAGTGGGTTGATATTCGCGAAACGCACCAGGCCCAGCGAAACGGTTTTACCGCTTTCGTGTCGCTGGCGATGCGCCTGATGCAACTTCAGCATTTGCGTATGCACCGTCTGGGCCACACTTTCGGTAACGTCTTGTATCGCGCTTGATGCAAATGAAATTGAAGCAACACGCCCGAAATGCAGTCGCTCTTTTTCAGCCAGCATCACCGCTCGCCGTGCAACAAATTTGGCATGTGCATCACGAAACCCAGGCCCGTCGAAAATTTGCGTTGCATCAGCATCTTTTTCATCAAACCAGGCACAGCAGATATTGACGGGCCTGCCGTTGGTACCACAAGACGTCTGCCACATTTTACGCCCGGCGAGATAAGCCGCGAACAACGCCTGAATCAGCCCTGGAGGTAGCGTCGCCGAGGAAAGTAATACCCGCGTTCCTAGCATCCCGGCCCAGTTCATCAAACGACATACCGCATGAAGATCGGCAATATCAAAGTCATCAGGTTCGTCGAGCACTAAATCGCTGGTTAACAGGCGCAACATCGCCGGAAGCTGTTTCCCGCCACGCACACCCTCGGTCGCAGAAATAAGATGATCAATCGTCGCGACCAGAATCGGTGCGCTAACTAACTCCTTAAGTTTGCTGTCATCCTTCAACCATTTTTCCAGCGCCCCGGTATGCAGGCTGCCTTCGTACTTAACGAACTGTAGCTCCTCTATTGGCGACTCTTGCGAAGCACTTCCGTAATCATTGTCTATTTTTTCCTGCTGCCACAGTTGCTTAACTGCCGCCGAACCAATCAGTACCGCCAGCTCATCCTCACCTAGTCCAAGCCGACTGCGCAGAGCATCGCCGGTTTGCAAAGTCAGCGTGCGCAATCCCAGCGCAACGGTAAATCGGCACCCTTCTCGCTCGTCGGCAAGTGCATACATAATGCGGGCGTTCGCAAAGGTTTTACCACAACCCGTCGAGGCCATATTGACGCCGAAAAATCCCTCTTCACGACTTCGTTCACGTAGCGCTCGCGCCACATCCCAGGCTCTATCTTGCCAGCGATATTTCACATCTGTGACCCGCTGGCTAAAACCTTTATGTCGGGCAATTGCCGGAAGCGATGCCCGTGTGTGCATCAGTTGCCGCCCAAGCAGATACGCATGATGCGCGACGCCCACAAGATGTTCGTCTACCCGCTGTTTGAGCGTGCCGCTTTGGCGATCGCTATTTGCCCAGACGATATATTCCGGGTCCTGCCATTTTTGCTGCGCGTCATTAGATGAATAGTAGTGATCGGCAAGCATCAGGCAAAAACGCGCCATATGTAAGGGGAACAACTGTTCCATCTGCCCGTATGTCTTTAAACCGAGCGCGTTGCTTGCCCGGCGAGAAATCTGACGCGCTTTTTCCCGCCAGCTCGCGCTTTGAAGCGGCGTTCCTGATGGAAACTGCCAGACTTGCTCAAAATCCTGTTGCGTCCAGTCATTTTTGCGGTGGTTAACGGCATTCCAGTCAGCATTCAGTTGCTTCTCCAGCCAACTTTCACACCCTTTGCATGATTGTTCCGGCTGTGAAGAAAGATTCTCCGGCATTCGATGATGGGAAAGGATCAGCCAACCTACCGTCCTGGCTAGCGGTTGCAGCGAACTGAATGGACTATTTGAAAAATGAGGTGTGTCTTTTTGTAGACGTTCAAGAATCGCAACTTCATCATCTGCCGTTAATTCCCCGAGTTTCTCCAGCCACACATCGTCTGGCTGTTCACCAACAAACGCCTGGAAAAGCCGCAGTGAGATCCATTCATGCCGATAAGGTTGATAACTGCGTGCGCTCTTATGGGTCAGGCTTTGCTGAAAGCTGCGTCCTGCTTTACCAAAATCATGAAACAACCCGGCGATAGCCGCCAGCAGCGCAATGCTCTCCGCGCATTGCCAGCGATTTTCTTCTTTGTTCACCAGGCTGGTTTGGGTTGTTCGATTCGTGGGAACGCGTCCCTGTGCATTAAAACGACGAATATTACCCACAATCCACATCAACTCCATTTGCCCGTTCTTCTTCAGCCAGTGACATGCCACTGCGGTATTTCGCCTGGCTGTTTTGCGCAGTAAACGGCGGAGTGTATTAACGCCTTCCAGAGTAATCACCGTTTGCCATGCGGCATCACCTGTACGTTCAGCAAACTGATCAATAATACGGCAGCTTTCCACGCGGGCATTTTTTGTACAGCGCGAGATAATCAGAACATTCATTGATCAGCCTTAGCCAGTGCCTGGGCCGTATCTTGCAAAGAGGTGATCATGACATCCAGCGCATCCGCTTGTTGAAAGATATTGATGCAGCGTTGACGAAACTCCTGAGCATCTTCTCCCGCCATTGCGGCAATAAATGCTTGTGGCATAACCAGGGCATCTTTAATCAGATCGGCAAGGTCAAAAACGAGGCCGCCGCGACGTGTTTTACCGTGCATTACTGCTAAACCGTGCGGGATCCCGGTTACCCACGCCGCCACTGCCGCCAGCCCATAAGCCAGATAATTACCCTGATCGAGGAAGCGGTTAGCCATATCAATCCCACCGCCCCGTTTTGCGCGAGTAAAGTCGCCATAGCCCACGGTTTGGCTCACCATTTTGTAGAGTGCTTTGGTCAATTTGGCCTCTACGAGCATAAGCTGCGTATGGTTTTCTGCCGCGTCTATTTCTTCACGAGTACGATTTAGTAGGGTCTGCAGTGCATTAGCATCAGGCTGAAAGGCGTGTTCACGCTGCATTTTCGCGCTGGTCCAGTGCTTATCGATATGTGTCAGGCGGATTAACTGAAAACGTTTCGCTGCGGCAAGTCGTTTATCTTCAGCAAACCAAAAAGAAACCCACTGCTGAAGATATTCTGTAGGGCGATATTCACTTTGCGGACTGAGCCAGAAGACATCAACATCAACTTCATTTGCCGAATACAGCGGCGTGCCATCCGTACCGCAAAAGCCCACCATCACCCCGGCATGGGCAAATTCACGCATCGCCGCCTGAGTAACGGATGTTCCCATCCCCAACATCAATGCCGTGGTATTCGCAATGGGGATATTCCAGTAGTACGACTCCTTACCTTCACTGGTAACATATTCCACTCGCCCACCATTCACCTGCACCCGGCATTTTTCCAGATAATAAATATTGGCGCGTTTAGAGTGGAGAATGGTTTTGAGGTCAGATGGAGTAAGGTAATTGGAAGACATAAACACATCCTGTGATTATTTTTATTTGAAGGAGTTAGGATTAGTACAGCATTGATTTCTGTGCGAGAAATTGATTTCTATCGCAATTATTACGATTGTTATTGTGTGTTGCAGCTAATAGTTCGGAGTTGAGAACGCCATAACGCAGCTAAATTTCTGCCATCATCGTATTTGTGAAACTGCCTGTACGGCAGTGAACGTGACAGATGTTGGCTTGCCGCCTTTAATTTTGTTTCTAAGCTGCCTGTACGGCAGTGAACTCACCAGTGCGGGCGCGTTTTCCCGCTCAGAATTTCTAAGCTGCCTGTACGGCAGTGAACGAGTAACACTGTGCCAACGGAGCGATACCGATTTTCTAAGCTGCCTGTACGGCAGTGAACCTTCTGCAACAGCAAGTACAGCGCCTGCGACATTTCTAAGCTGCCTGTACGGCAGTGAACGCTATTGCTGGTAATAGTCTTCGCATCAAGCATTTCTAAGCTGCCTGTACGGCAGTGAACGGTTTTCAGCGAACCAGCCCAGGCGAACATCATTTCTAAGCTGCCTGTACGGCAGTGAACGGTGGCGCGGTGCCGCAATTTGTTTCCGAACTTTTCTAAGCTGCCTGTACGGCAGTGAACATAAATTCATGGCAGCACCACCCTGACTTTGCTTTCTAAGCTGCCTGTACGGCAGTGAACGGAAACCCCGCTTACCCTCACCCTCAAATTTATTTCTAAGCTGCCTGTACGGCAGTGAACTCAGGAACACAAACAGGAAAGTATTTGCGTTCTTTCTAAGCTGCCTGTACGGCAGTGAACCTGCGCCGCCTGTTGTTTATCCATGAGCTCCTTTTCTAAGCTGCCTGTACGGCAGTGAACGTCGCAGAAAAGGAGGGTAGCTCTGCGCGTAATTTCTAAGCTGCCTGTACGGCAGTGAACATAAAAACTTTCTGGAATAGTGATCCGTATTATTTCTAAGCTGCCTGTACGGCAGTGAACATCGTCAAACGCTAAATCGTGGGGGCCCCTTTTTTCTAAGCTGCCTGTACGGCAGTGAACGATGCGGCTGATTTAGCAGCCTTAGCGGAAGATTTCTAAGCTGCCTGTACGGCAGTGAACGTTCCAGTCATAACTGTTCAGCGGCACCACCATTTCTAAGCTGCCTGTACGGCAGTGAACAGTTGCTAAGAACTACACGCTCAATTATTACTTTTCTAAGCTGCCTGTACGGCAGTGAACTACCGCCATCTCCGCCGTGCCCGGTTTGTGGCTTTCTAAGCTGCCTGTACGGCAGTGAACGTAAGGGGATTGGCCCCAACCGCTGTCCACGATTTCTAAGCTGCCTGTACGGCAGTGAACATTTATTCCCATAAGGGTTTGACAAATCCAACTTTCTAAGCTGCCTGTACGGCAGTGAACAAAGCGAGGGACTACAAAGACGCGACCGATCTTTTCTAAGCTGCCTGTACGGCAGTGAACTATCTGAACGCCGCGCGCTCGATAACGCTGCTTTTCTAAGCTGCCTGTACGGCAGTGAACTCCCGCCCCGCTTTGAACCCTCAAAACTAACGTTTCTAAGCTGCCTGTACGGCAGTGAACTCAAATACTACACGTTTAGCCCGTTGTTAATAAAGCAAAACCATCTCATTTTCCTGCTGCAACCCTTTTTTATTCTTACCTTTCAACAGCATTAATTATCAACAACTTACCATCATCATCAAAAAAAGGGTCTGAACTTCCTCCACCCTATAAACAAAAAGTCCGTAACCCCTGACGAGATTACGGACTTCACCAACCTACTTAACAGTCTGATTAATGCGCGGCTTCCGGTTTATGCTTTTGTGCACTCTGGAACCCGTAGGTCAGCTCATTTTTCTCTTTATCCAGCGCGACTGTCACCTGGCCACCATCCACCAGCGAGCCAAACAGCAGTTCGTTAGCGAGCGGTTTTTTCAGGTTATCCTGAATCACACGAGCCATCGGACGTGCGCCCATCGCCCGGTCGTAACCTTTCTCAGCCAGCCAGTTACGCGCTTCCTGGCTTACTTCCAGAGAAACACCTTTCTGATCCAACTGAACCTGCAACTCGACGATAAACTTATCAACCACCTGGTGGATCACGTCTGTAGAGAGATGATCGAACCAGATAATGTTGTCGAGACGGTTACGGAACTCCGGCGTAAAGATCTTCTTGATCTCTTCCATCGCATCGGTGCTGTTATCCTGCTGGATAAGACCAATGGATTTACGCTCGGTTTCACGCACCCCGGCGTTGGTGGTCATCACCAGTACCACGTTACGGAAATCGGCCTTGCGCCCGTTGTTATCGGTCAGCGTGCCGTTGTCCATCACCTGCAACAGAATGTTGAATACGTCCGGATGCGCTTTCTCGATTTCGTCCAGCAGCAGCACCGCGTGCGGATGCTTGATGACCGCATCGGTCAACAGACCGCCCTGATCAAAACCAACGTATCCTGGAGGCGCACCAATCAGGCGGCTGACAGTATGACGTTCCATATATTCGGACATATCAAAGCGCAGAAGCTCAATACCCAGTGCTTTGGAAAGCTGTACCGTCACCTCGGTTTTCCCGACCCCGGTTGGACCAGCAAACAGGAATGAACCAACAGGTTTATGTTCGTGACCTAAACCCGCACGCGCCATCTTGATGGCCTCGGTAAGCGCTTCAATGGCTTTATCCTGACCGAAGACCAGCATTTTCAGGCGATCGCCAAGATTTTTCAGCGTATCGCGGTCACTCTGAGAAACGCTCTTCTCAGGGATACGTGCAATACGGGCTACCACGGACTCGATATCCGCCACATTCACCGTTTTCTTGCGCTTGCTTACCGGCATCAAACGTGCGCGAGCGCCCGCTTCGTCGATAACGTCAATCGCTTTGTCCGGCAGATGACGATCGTTAATGTATTTCACCGCCAGCTCCACCGCCGCACGCACCGCTTTCGCGGTATAACGCACATCGTGGTGCGCTTCGTACTTCGGTTTCAGGCCATTGATGATTTGCACAGTTTCTTCGATCGACGGTTCAGTAATATCGATTTTCTGGAAGCGACGCGCCAGAGCACGGTCTTTCTCGAAAATGTTGCTGAACTCCTGATAGGTCGTCGATCCAATCACGCGAATTTTACCGCTGGAGAGCAACGGTTTGATCAGGTTGGCTGCATCTACCTGCCCGCCAGACGCTGCGCCCGCTCCAATGATGGTATGGATCTCATCGATAAACAGGATGCTGTTAGTATCCTGTTCCAGCTGCTTGAGCAACGCTTTAAAACGTTTTTCAAAATCGCCGCGATATTTGGTGCCTGCTAACAGGGAGCCGATATCGAGAGAGTAAATCGTACAGTCAGCCATGATTTCCGGCACATCGCCCTGAACAATTCGCCAGGCAAGACCTTCAGCAATCGCAGTTTTACCGACGCCAGACTCCCCAACCAGCAGCGGGTTGTTTTTACGGCGGCGGCAGAGAACCTGAATGGCGCGCTCCAGTTCCTTCTCACGACCAATCAGCGGGTCAATTCCGCCCACGCGTGCAAGCTGGTTCAGATTAGTCGTGAAATTCTCCATACGGTCCTCCCCACCAGCTTGTTCTTCACTGCTCGGCTGGTTTCCTGGTTCAGAAGACTGAGATGGCTCGTCTTTACGCGTGCCATGAGAAATAAAGTTCACCACATCAAGACGGCTGACTTCATGTTTGCGCAACAGATACGCCGCCTGCGACTCCTGTTCGCTAAAGATAGCGACCAGAACATTCGCACCGGTAACCTCACTGCGACCGGAGGACTGAACATGGAAGACCGCACGCTGCAATACACGCTGAAAACTCAAGGTCGGCTGCGTGTCGCGCTCCTCTTCACTAGCGGGCAGAACAGGTGTGGTTTGTTCAATAAAGGCTTCCAGTTCCTGACGGAGCGCAACCAAGTCCACGGAACACGCTTCCAGCGCCTCCCGGGCCGATGGGTTACTGAGCAATGCCAGTAACAAGTGCTCGACGGTCATAAACTCATGACGGTGCTCGCGCGCTCTGGCGAAAGCCATATTTAAACTGAGTTCCAGTTCTTGATTGAGCATAGGCACCTCCCCCAATTTTTATACCTGCATTCAGGCTTTTTCCAGCGTACACAGCAATGGATGCTCGTTCTCCCTTGCGTACTTGTTCACCATCGCCACTTTGGTTTCTGCAACCTCAGCGGTAAAGACTCCGCAAATGGCCTTCCCCTGGTAGTGAACAGCAAGCATCAATTGCGTTGCACGTTCTACATCATAAGAAAAGAATTTTTGTAACACGTCAATAACAAACTCCATTGGAGTGTAATCATCATTGACTAATATCACTTTATACATAGATGGCGGTTTTAGCGCGTCGCGAACTTTTTCTTCCGCCAGTTGATCAAAGTCCAGCCAGTCGTTCGTTTTACCCATTGTCAGTTATCATCTTCGGTTACGGTTACCGGCAGAACGCTCTGCCGCTGACAAGAGCGTATTTGCCTGACCAATCTACTCCACATGATAGATAATTATCATCTATCGTTGGTATAAGCGACATCAGTGACATTACTGTCAATAGCGTTAACTGCTTCAAATTTTTGATGCATACCTACCCCCTGGCCCCTGTCAAACGCTTGACGACTCGCCCCATTTCTCTAAATTGTATTTCAAGAGTTGGCGAGGTTTTGAACTGCCCCCTCTCTGACCCCGGTTTATTCCATCTTACTTATATAAGATTTGCGAAGGATGTCGAAGCATGGAAAAGGGTACTGTTAAGTGGTTCAACAACGCCAAAGGGTTCGGTTTCATCTGCCCTGAAGGCGGTGGCGAAGATATTTTCGCTCATTATTCCACCATCCAGATGGATGGTTACAGAACGCTAAAAGCTGGACAACCCGTTCAGTTTGATGTCCACCAAGGGCCAAAAGGCAATCACGCCAGTGTTATTGTGCCCGTCGAAGTAGAAGTAGCAGTCGCATAGCTCTTCTGTCTCATTGTGTACATCCTAAAGGCAAAATGCCAGCCCGATCGGCTGGCATTTTTATCTCAAAAATCACTCTCGCGCCAAAGCATCCACTGGATCCAGCCGTGCCGCATTTCGTGCAGGTAGCCAGCCAAATAAAATGCCCGTAACGGTTGAGCATAAAAACGCCAGCAGCAACGCCAGTGAAGAAAAGCCTATCTCCCAGCCGGGTAAAAAAAGCTGTAGGGTGAAGGCAATTAACAGCGACAGCATTATCCCCATCGCGCCGCCCACCAGGCAAACCAGCACGGCTTCAATCAGAAATTGTTGCAGAACATCGCTGGCACGCGCGCCAACAGCCATGCGAATACCAATTTCCCGCGTCCGCTCCGTTACTGACACCAGCATAATATTCATAACGCCAATGCCGCCTACCACCAGCGAAATCACCGCCACCAGCGTCAGAAACAGTTGTAAAGTACGTGTGGTTTTTTCGACTGTTTTCAAGACGCCGTCCATGTTCCAGGTAAAGAAGTCTTTTTTGCCATGGCGCAGCGACAACAAACGGGTGAGTTGTTGTTCCGCTTCGGTGCTGTCATAGCCTTCTTTTACTCTTACAGTGATGGAGTTCAGCCACGACTGGCCCATAACCCGCCCGGACATTGTGCTGTAAGGTAACCAGACGCGCAGCACTTTACTGCTACCAAACATCGACTGTTTTTCTTCCGCCACGCCGATGACTCTCGCAGGCATATTACCAACCAGAATGACCTCACCAATCACATCGGCCTTATGCGGGAAAAGCTGGCGACGGGTGTTACTGTCGAGAACCACCACCTGTGCGCGGCCGTTCAGTTGCTCCTGATTAAAGGTATTCCCTTCGCTGAAGGTCATGCCATAGACATTGAAATAATCGCCGCTCACACCGTTGGCGCTGGCGGCAACATCAACATTGTTATAACGCAGGCGCAGGTTTTGCGAGACAGCGGGCGTGGCAGAGGCGACCCACGGTTGTTTTTGGATGGCGATTAAGTCGTCGTACTTTAGCGCCTGCTGATATTGCGGATCGTCATCGCCAAAATCTTTCCCGGGATAGACATCAATAGTATTCGTACCAATAGAACGAATATCCGCCAGCACCATTTGTTTGGCGGCGTCGCCCACCACGACGATAGAAACCACCGACGCAATACCAATAATAATCCCCAGCATGGTCAGTAAGGTGCGCATTTTATTCGCTGCCAGCGCCCGCCACGCCATCGTCAGCGCCTCATTAAAACCACTGACGAATTGCCGCCAGCCAGACGCCGTTTTGACTATCGATTCCGTCCCCGTGGCGGCATTCACCTTTTCAATGGCGGGAGGATTACGCACAATTTCGCCGTCACGAATTTCGATTACCCGCTCCGCCTGAGCCGCAACCTGTGGATCGTGGGTAACGATAATCACCGTGTGCCCGCGATCGCGCAGCTGATGCAATATCGCCATCACCTCTTCGCCAGAATGGCTGTCCAGTGCGCCGGTAGGTTCATCGGCGAGGATCACCTGCCCACCGTTCATTAACGCACGAGCAATACTGACACGCTGCTGCTGGCCACCGGAAAGCTGGGCTGGATAATACTCTGTACGGTCTTCCAGCCCCAGTCGTTGCAGCAACTCCTGAGCGCGCAGCAATCGCTGTTTACGCTCAAGTCCGGCATAAACGGCGGGTACTTCAACGTTCTGCTCGGCGGTTAAGTGCGAAAGCAAATGGTAACGCTGGAAAATAAAGCCGAAATGCTCGCGACGAAGCTGCGCCAGCGCATCGGCGTCCAGCGTGGCAACATCCTGACCGGCAACGCGATAGGTTCCACTGGTCGCTTTATCCAGGCAGCCGAGAATATTCATCAGGGTCGATTTACCGGAGCCCGAAGCACCGACAATTGCCACCATCTCACCTGCATAAATATCCAGGCTGATGCCCTTTAGCACCTCAACCTGCTCGTCTCCAGCAGGATAGCTACGGCGAATATCCTTTAGTTCGAGCAAGGGCGTCATTGTTCAGCTCCTGGTTTGGCCTCACCAATCACCACTTCATCGCCCGCTTCCAGTCCTTTGACAATCTCAACATCGGTGTCATTGCGCGCGCCAATCGTCACTTCGCGCTCGCGTATTTCGCCATTACGCAGCAGTTTGATTTTATAACGGTTATCACCAACCGAATCCCCCAGTGCCGACAACGGAATGGTGAGTACGTTTTTCACATCAGTGAGTTGAATGTGGACTTGCGCAGTCATATCCAGGCGCAGTAAACCATTGGGGTTTGGCACTTCAAAACGGGCGTAGTAGAAAATGGCGTCGTTGACCTTTTCTGGCGTCGGCAGCACATCTTTAATCTGCCCCTCGTAGCGCGTCAGCGGATCGCCAAGCACGGTGAACCAGGCTTTTTGACCGGGTTTCAGGTGAATGACATCTGCTTCCGACACCTGCGCTTTTACCAGCATGGTACTCATATCTGCCAGCGTCAGAATGTTTGGCGCTTGTTGTGCGGCAATTACCGTCTGCCCTTGCAGAGTGGTGATTTGCGTAACTTCACCTGCCATCGGGGCAACGATGCGGGTGTAATCGAGATTCGTTTTCGCCGTGTCGAGTGACGCCTGATTCCGTTTGATTTGCGCGTCGATAGTGCCTATTTGCGCCTGTTTAACTGCCATCTCCGTCGCTGCGGTGTCGAGATCCTGTTGCGAAACCGCCTGCGTTTGCGCCAGTCGTTGCTGGCGTGAGTATGTCACCCGTGCCAGTTTCAGTTCTGCTTCTGCCTGTTGCCTTTGCGCACGCAGCTCCATCAGTGTCGCTTCCACTTCCTTGATCTGGTTTTCAGCCTGTTCAGGATCAATAACCCCTAAAAGCTGGTCTTTTTTTACTTTATCGCCAATCGCCACCGACAGCGTTTTCAACTGACCGCTGACCTGCGCGCCCACGTCAACCTTACGCAGCGCGTCCAGCTTTCCGGTCGCCAGCACGCTTTGCTGCAAATCACCGGGGCGGACAATCAATGTCTGATAAGTCGGCACGGGCGCGTTGAGTGTTCTCCACAACGCAATCAGCGCAGCGATGACTATCACCAGCGCAATAGCGTAACGCTTCTTAAGGTTTTTTCGCTTTTTCATAAATACTCTGAATGCTCCATATGCGCGCACGGGGCTGCCAACTTCAACGAAACATCAACAAAAATCTAAAATTTACGTTAGTAATTATACGATTGATGTTTGGTTAAGATGCCCGATGGTGAAATCGGTGTTACGTATAATCATTGATTTTATGAATATGTCTCAGATCACTGAACGAGCATTTACACCATCTGAATCTCTTAGCAGCATGTCTCTTTTCCTTAATCTGGCAGGGGGGCAGTGGCGGCCGGGTAAATTCTGGCATCGCCGTCGGTTTCGCCAGAAATTTTTGCTGCGCTCTTTGATTATGCCGCGTTTAAGCGTTGAGTGGATGAACGAACTCTCCCACTGGCCTAATCTCAGAACGCTGTTAACGCGTCAGCCGCGCCTGCCGGTTCGCCTGCATCGCCCTTACCTTGCCGTGAATATGACCCGTAAGCAATTGCTGGAGGCGTTACGTTACCATTATGCGTTGCTGCGCGCGTGCATGTCGGCGGAAGAGTTCAGCTTATATTTGAACACCCCGGGACTGCAACTTGCGAAGCTGGAAGGAAAAAATGGCGAGCAGTTCACGCTTGAACTGACCATGATGATCTCAATGGATAAGGAAGGTGACAGCACAATTCTGTTCCGCAACAGCGAAGGTATTCCTCTGGCGGAGATCACATTTACACTGTGTGAGTATCAGGGGAAAAGGACGTTATTTATAGGCGGGCTGCAAGGTGCGAAATGGGAAATTCCACACCAACAGATCCAGAATGCGACGAAAGCCTGCCACGGGCTATTTCCCAAACGACTCGTGATGGAAGCGGTCTGCCTCTTCGCCCAACGCTTACAGGTCGAACAAATTATTGCTGTCAGCAATGAAACACATATTTACCGCAGCCTGCGTTATCGCGATAAGGAAGGAAAAATACATGCTGACTATAACGCGTTCTGGGAATCGGTCGGTGGCGAATGCGACGCTGAACGCCATTACCGCCTTCCAGGTCAGATAGCACGAAAAGAGATTGCGGATATCGCCAGTAAAAAACGGGCTGAATACCGTCGACGCTACGAGATGCTTGACGCTATTCAGCCGCAGATGGCAAGGATGTTTTGCGGTTAATCAGCCCGACCGCGCGCCAGCCACAGCACGCGTGAGAACATTTTTTTCAGCAGCGTCGGGACGGAGTCCACACCACGACGTCCGGCCTCCATTGCCACTTCAATGGCAAGGTCGGGCTTGGAAGAGCGATGGATCGCTTTTGAAATAATTTTGCGCAAATTCATCGGCACGTTTTCCGGGATCTGCGCCACGCGATGGAACACGTCGGAAAACCCCTGGCGATACATAAAATGTTCCATATCCAGCGCCGGTAACGTTGTCAAATGTTCACGTTCAGCTTCGCGATCGTTATTCAGCAGGCTGCGCACCGTTGCGGCATATTTCTTCCCGGCTTCATCGCCATCGACCAGCACATGCCACTCAATCCCCATCCGCCGGGCAAATTTCACCAGTGGTTTTAGCCCGGACTGAGCAAACTCAATGACCTTAATCCCTTCGGCATCGAAATGGTGTCCACACTGGCGCGCCAGTTCGTTGATAACCCAGGTTTCTGTTTCCCCTTCCACCAGCAACCAGCAGCGAGCAAACAGCGATGACGGACGATTAAAACGAATGTGAAAAGAGATGCGGCGGCTGTCTTCGGTGCTCAAGCCACTTGGCCCCAGACGCCAGGCGGCAACACGAGAAGATTCACGCACCAGGCGGCAAACATGTTCCACTGGAGTTAACGAAAGCAGCTCGCCAGAGTTGGTGGTAGCAATACGTTGTAAAGGCAAAAGATTCAACAGATGCCAGGCAACGGAAAGCATAATCGGATGCAGGCGGGTTTCTGGATCTTCAATTAGCAATAACGGACGCGCGTCTTTATCCAGTCGCAATGACCCTTTTGCCTGCAATAAAGTGGCAAACAGACCGAGTAAAATGACCCGATACGAACGCCCCCCTGGTCTGTCAATCATCCGGTTGATGATATCGAGGTAACGCCAGCTCCGTTGCTCATTGCTGGCTCGCCGACGCATTAAGCGATATCTCGCCTGCCCGGCCCCTTGCTCCGAGAAATAATGCTCAAGCAGTTGCACCATTGCCGAAAGCCCCTGGCGAATCTGCCCATCGGAGAGATTTTGCGGGTGTGAGGATAACTCGCGGGCGAGAAAATCCAACTGGCGCGCGGTGACTTCCACATTGGGTACATTTGGTACAGTTCCATTGCGAATGCGGCGCATAAAACGGGCGTCGCGCAAACGCAGAACCGGCATTAAACGCACCACATGACGCGCCTGATCGTTAATATCTTCGACATCAATCGGATGACCGTCTTTATCAAGAAAGCTGCGTAACGTCATCACGCTACCGTCTTCCGCACTTTCCCCTTCCAGGCGATAAAAAATGCGGTGATAACCATCGGTGCATGGCGTCCAGCACGCTTCCAGCGGACGATAACGGCGCACCCGATGCCGTCCTGGCTGCAACTCACGAAAGGTCAGAATGATATGCAAATGATGTTCTCGCCCGTTGATATCCCCCGGCGGAAACCAGAAATCATCGCGCTCAAAATGGTAGAGATCTGACTCTGGCGATAACAGCAGGGTTAAGGCGTCCAGTAAACTGGATTTACCCCACGCGTTCTCCCCAATCAGGACGTTGTTTTGTTCCAGCATCAATGACAATCGATTAATGCCGCGAAAGCCCACAATTTCAACGCGCTCAAGAATCATATCCCCTCCAGAAATATGTAACTTATCCTTTACCCCAGCAGTATAACGAGAAAGGCTGTAGCAATACGTGATGACATCACAATTAAGCATGGCAAATGTCTGAAAAATGAGCGAATAATTGTGTCAGATGCCTTCTCGCTGATTTCTCCCGAAAAAACAATGAAATCAAATAATTAACCTTGTGGATTATTTTTATTACCCCCAAAGGTTTAATTTCGTGGTTTGCACTACACTGTCAATCAGGCAAATGACTATATGAGGGAACTGACTATTGCCCTAAATCAAAATTACTGGATTTATTTATCTGGCGAATAGCTCGTCTTCGTTTTTAAAATACCCACGCATTATTTCTGTCGTCACTTTTTTACGACGACCCGATAAAACGACCATATTTTTCACAGGGTCAATTTTTAATTGAGGTGGATATGTTCAGAAAATTAGCAGCAGAATGTTTTGGCACTTTCTGGCTTGTATTTGGTGGCTGCGGTAGCGCAGTGCTTGCAGCAGCATTCCCGGAATTAGGTATTGGCTTTGCCGGTGTTGCACTGGCGTTTGGTCTGACCGTGCTGACCATGGCCTTCGCTGTCGGTCATATTTCTGGTGGTCATTTTAACCCGGCGGTCACTATTGGTTTATGGGCTGGTGGCCGTTTCCCGGCAAAAGAAGTCGTTGGTTACGTGGTAGCCCAGGTTATCGGCGGTATTGTTGCGGCGGCACTGCTGTATTTAATCGCCAGCGGTAAAGCTGGGTTTGACGCAGCGGCCAGCGGCTTTGCTTCTAACGGTTATGGTGAGCATTCACCGGGCGGCTATTCCATGCTTTCTGCACTGGTGGTTGAACTGGTATTGAGTGCCGGTTTCTTGCTGGTGATCCACGGTGCAACCGACAAATACGCGCCGGCAGGCTTTGCGCCGATCGCGATTGGTCTGGCGTTAACCTTGATTCACTTAATCAGTATTCCGGTGACTAACACTTCCGTTAACCCGGCGCGCAGCACCGCAGTTGCCATCTTCCAGGGCGGCTGGGCGTTAGAACAGCTGTGGTTCTTCTGGGTAGTGCCAATTGTCGGCGGTATTATCGGTGGTCTGATTTACCGGACCCTGCTGGAAAAACGCGATTAATTAGCATTGGCATTTTATCTGCCCTGATTGTTTTATCATCGACGTTACAAACCGCACGGGTGTTGGTGGCGTCAAAATCGCTGAAGCGTTCCCCGAAGGCCGGGGCAGCCCACATGGATGTGGGCTGAGGGCGCGTCTTACAGGGACGTTACCTCGCGCCCGACCCGGTAGCCGAAGGGGATAAGCTGAAGGTACCGCGCAGCGGCGATTTTGTTCGCCAGAGCCCGGGGGTGCAGGGGGCGGCGGCGATTGGCCGCCCCCTGCGTGCTCCCTGCGCCAGTGGCTTTATATGGCATTGCACATGAAAGGAGCGCAACAATGCTAAACACTCATAGAGAATTAAAAATCCCCCTCTGATGCATAACATTTCCTTTTAATTGCAACTTTACTCGTCCTTCCGCTTTCAGTAGTGTGTCATCGCGCATTTCGACTTCTTCTTTGCAAGGACTGGGTTTTCATGTTTTCTGGGCTGTTAATCATTCTGGTTCCCCTGATTGTGGGTTACCTCATTCCACTTCGCCAAAAAGCTGCGTTAAAACGCATTAATCAGCTATTAAGCTGGATGGTTTATCTCATTCTCTTTTTTATGGGTATCAGTCTGGCGTTTCTCGATAATCTCGCCAGTAACCTGTTGGCGATTCTGCATTATTCCGCTGTCAGTATTACCATTATTTTACTGTGCAATATTGTCGCCTTGCTGTGGCTGGAACGCGGTTTGCCGTGGCGCAATAGCCACCAGCAAGAGAAATTGCCGTCGCGTATTGCGATGGCACTGGAATCGCTGAAACTGTGTGGCGTCGTGGTGATTGGTTTTGCTATTGGCCTTAGCGGATTAGGTTTTTTACAGCACGCTACCGAAGCCAGCGAATACACGTTAATTCTGTTACTTTTCCTCGTCGGTATTCAGCTGCGTAACAATGGCATGACCTTAAAGCAGATTGTCCTTAATCGCCGGGGAATGATTGTCGCCGTGGTGGTGGTTGCCAGTTCTTTAATTGGCGGTTTAATTAACGCCTTTATTCTTGATCTCCCCATCAATACCGCGCTGGCAATGGCCTCCGGTTTCGGCTGGTATTCTCTTTCCGGTATTTTGTTGACCGAATCTTTTGGTCCGGTAATCGGGAGCGCGGCGTTCTTCAATGATTTAGCGCGTGAGTTGATCGCCATTATGTTGATCCCTGGCCTGATTCGCCGTAGCCGCTCTACTGCACTGGGCTTATGCGGTGCCACATCAATGGATTTCACCCTGCCCGTTCTTCAGCGTACAGGTGGGCTGGATATGGTCCCGGCAGCGATTGTTCACGGTTTTATTCTCAGCCTGTTAGTGCCGATCCTCATCGCCTTTTTCTCCGCATAATACCTCTCTGGCGGTAGATCCCTGCCGCCAAAATTGCGCTAAATCAATCTCCCTTAAAGTTGCATGAAAAATCCCTTTTATCCCCGCGTTAAGCGACTTAACCTTAAACATGTATATTAAATATAACTTTAAAAGGTGTGATCATGTTTTGTGTGCAATGTGAACAAACTATCCGTACTCCGGCAGGAAACGGCTGCTCATACGCGCAGGGGATGTGTGGTAAAACGGCGGAAACCTCTGACCTTCAGGATTTACTCATCGCGGCGCTGCAGGGGCTTTCTGCCTGGGCTTTAAAAGCGCGTGAATACGGCATTATCAACCACGATGTAGACAGCTTCGCGCCGCGCGCATTTTTCTCAACCCTGACCAACGTTAACTTCGATTCTCCGCGTATTGTCGGCTACGCTCGTGAAGCGATTGCCCTGCGCGAGGCGCTGAAAGCACAATGCCTGGCTGTAGATGCCAACGCCTGCGTCGATAACCCGATGGCTGACCTGCAACTGGTGAGCGATGATCTCGGCGAACTGCAACGTCAGGCAGCTGAATTTACGCCAAATAAAGATAAAGCCGCGATTGGCGAAAACATTCTCGGCCTGCGTCTGCTGTGTCTGTATGGCCTGAAAGGTGCGGCGGCCTATATGGAACACGCCCACGTTCTCGGTCAATACGACAACGATATTTACGCCCAGTACCATAAAATCATGGCGTGGCTGGGGACCTGGCCTGCCGATATGAACGCGCTTCTTGAGTGTTCAATGGAAATCGGCCAGATGAACTTCAAAGTGATGAGCATTCTGGATGCAGGCGAAACCGGTAAATACGGTCACCCGACGCCAACCCAGGTCAACGTCAAAGCGACGGCGGGCAAATGTATCCTGATTTCCGGTCACGATCTCAAAGATCTCTACAACCTGCTGGAACAGACCGAAGGTACGGGCGTTAATGTCTACACCCACGGCGAAATGCTGCCTGCTCACGGCTACCCAGAGCTGCGTAAATTTAAACATCTGGTCGGTAACTACGGCAGCGGCTGGCAGAATCAGCAAGTGGAGTTCGCTCGCTTCCCTGGCCCTATCGTGATGACTTCGAACTGCATCATCGATCCAACCGTAGGGGCTTATGACGATCGTATCTGGACCCGCAGCATCGTTGGCTGGCCGGGCGTGCGTCATCTGGATGGCGAAGATTTCTCTGCGGTCATTGCCCAGGCGCAACAAATGGCGGGCTTCCCGTACAGCGAAATTCCGCACCTGATCACCGTGGGCTTTGGTCGTCAAACGCTGCTTGGCGCTGCGGATACGCTGATTGATCTGGTAAGCCGTGAAAAACTGCGTCATATCTTCCTGCTTGGTGGCTGTGACGGCGCACGCGGCGAACGTCACTACTTCACCGATTTCGCCACCAGCGTGCCGGATGACTGCCTGATCCTGACCCTCGCCTGCGGTAAATATCGCTTTAACAAACTCGAGTTTGGCGATATCGAAGGTCTGCCGCGTCTGGTGGATGCTGGTCAGTGTAACGATGCTTACTCAGCGATTATTCTGGCTGTCACTCTGGCAGAAAAACTGGGCTGTGGGGTGAACGATCTGCCGCTGTCGCTGGTGCTCTCCTGGTTTGAACAGAAAGCGATTGTCATTCTGCTGACACTGCTTTCTCTGGGCGTGAAAAATATCGTCACCGGCCCGACTGCACCTGGTTTCCTGACACCAGATCTGCTGGCGGTGCTGAACGAGAAATTCGGCCTGCGTTCTATCACCACTGTTGAAGAAGACATGAAGCAACTGTTGAGCGCGTAAGGAGTTTGTCGATGACGATGCCAACGAATCAATGCCCGTGGCGGATGCAGGTTCATCACATTACGCAAGAAACGCCGGATGTGTGGACGATTTCCCTGATTTGCCACGATTACTACCCATATCGCGCCGGGCAATATGCGCTGGTCAGCGTGCGAAACTCAGCGGAAACGCTGCGTGCTTACACCATTTCCTCCACGCCAGGCGTGAGTGAATACATCACCCTGACCGTGCGGCGGATTGATGACGGTGTTGGCTCCCAGTGGCTGACCCGCGATGTGAAACGCGGTGACTATCTCTGGCTTTCGGACGCGATGGGGGAATTTACCTGCGACGATAAAGCAGAAGATAAATTCCTGTTACTGGCGGCAGGCTGCGGCGTTACGCCAATTATGTCGATGCGTCGCTGGCTGGCGAAGAACCGTCCGCAGGCCGATGTGCAGGTGATCTACAACGTGCGTACGCCGCAGGATGTAATTTTCGCCGATGAGTGGCGTCATTATCCGGTAACACTGGTGGCGGAAAATAACGTTACCGAGGGGTTCGTTGCCGGACGCCTGACTCGTGAACTGCTGGCAAGCGTTCCTGATTTAGCCTCACGTACCGTGATGACTTGTGGTCCGGCACCGTATATGGATTGGGTGGAACAGGAAGTGAAGGCGCTCGGCGTGACGCGTTTCTTTAAAGAGAAATTCTTTACGCCAGTGGCGGAAGCGGCGACCAGCGGTCTGAAATTCACCAAACTGCAACCGGCGCAAGAATTTTACGCTCCGGTTGGCACCACGCTGCTGGAAGCGCTGGAAAGCAATAAAGTTCCGGTTGTCGCCGCCTGTCGTGCGGGTGTTTGCGGCTGCTGTAAGACGAAAGTAGTTTCCGGTGAATATACGGTGAGCAGCACAATGACGCTGACCGACGCCGAAATCGCTGAAGGTTACGTACTGGCCTGCTCCTGCCATCCGCAGGGAGATATGGTGCTCGCGTAATCGCCTTATGCCCGATGATATTCCTGTCATCGGGCTGTTTAACCGTTAGTGCCTCCTTTTTCTCCCATCCCTTCCCCCTCCGTCAGATGAACTAAACTTGTTACCGTTATCACATTCAGGAGACGGAAAACCATGAAACAAACGGTTGCAGCTTATATCGCCAAAACACTCGAATCAGCAGGCGTAAAACGCATCTGGGGAGTCACGGGCGACTCTCTGAACGGTCTTAGTGACAGTCTTAATCGCATGGGCACCATCGAGTGGATGCCTACCCGCCATGAAGAAGTGGCTGCCTTTGCCGCTGGCGCTGAAGCACAACTTTCAGGAGAACTGGCGGTCTGTGCCGGATCGTGCGGCCCCGGTAACCTGCACTTAATCAACGGCCTGTTCGATTGCCACCGTAATCACGTTCCGGTACTGGCGATTGCCGCCCATATCCCTTCCAGCGAAATTGGCAGCGGCTATTTCCAGGAAACCCACCCGCAAGAGTTATTCCGCGAATGTAGTCACTATTGCGAGCTGGTTTCCAGCCCGGAGCAGATCCCACAAGTGCTGGCGATTGCCATGCGCAAAGCGGTGCTTAACCGTGGCGTTTCCGTTGTCGTGTTACCGGGCGACGTGGCGTTAAAACCTGCACCAGAAGGGGCGACCACGCACTGGTATCATGCGCCACAGCCAGTCATAACACCGGAAGAAGAAGAGTTACGCAAACTGGCGCAACTGCTGCGTTACTCCAGCAATATCGCCCTGATGTGCGGCAGCGGCTGCGCGGGGGCGCATAAAGAGTTAGTTGAGTTTGCCGGGAAAATTAAAGCGCCTATCATTCATGCCCTGCGCGGTAAAGAACATGTCGAATACGATAATCCGTATGATGTCGGAATGACGGGATTAATCGGCTTCTCGTCAGGTTTCCACACTATGATGAATGCCGACACCTTAGTGCTGCTCGGCACACAATTTCCCTACCGCGCCTTCTACCCGACCGATGCCAAAATTATTCAGATTGATATCAACCCAGCCAGCATCGGTGCGCATAGCAAGGTAGATATGGCGTTGGTCGGCGATATCAAATCAACCCTGCGCGCATTGCTGCCACTGGTGGAAGAAAAAACCGATCGCAAGTTTCTGGATAAAGCGCTGGAAGATTACCGCGATGCCCGTAAAGGGCTGGACGATTTAGCTAAACCGAGCGAGAAAGCCATTCACCCGCAATATCTGGCGCAGCAAATTAGTCATTTTGCCGCCGATGACGCCATCTTTACCTGTGACGTTGGCACACCTACGGTATGGGCGGCACGTTATCTGAAAATGAACGGCAAGCGTCGCTTGTTAGGTTCGTTTAACCACGGTTCGATGGCTAACGCCATGCCGCAGGCGCTGGGCGCGCAGGCAAGCGAGCCAGAACGCCAGGTGGTCGCCATGTGCGGCGATGGCGGTTTTAGCATGTTGATGGGCGATTTCCTCTCGGTAGTGCAGATGAAGCTGCCAGTGAAAATTATCGTCTTTAACAACAGCGTACTGGGCTTTGTGGCGATGGAGATGAAAGCTGGTGGTTATTTGACTGACGGCACCGAACTACACGACACCAACTTTGCCCGCATTGCCGAAGCGTGCGGCATTACGGGTATTCGCGTGGAAAAAGCCTCTGAAGTCGATGAAGCCCTGCAACGCGCTTTCTCCATCGACGGTCCGGTGCTGGTGGATGTGGTGGTTGCCAAAGAAGAATTAGCCATTCCACCGCAGATCAAACTCGAACAGGCAAAAGGTTTTAGTCTGTATATGCTGCGCGCAATCATCAGTGGACGCGGCGATGAAGTAATCGAACTGGCGAAAACGAACTGGCTAAGGTAAAAAGGGTGGCATTTCCCGTCATAATAAGGACATGCCATGATTGATTTACGCAGTGATACCGTTACCCGACCGAGCCGCGCCATGCTCGACGCGATGATGGCCGCCCCGGTTGGGGACGACGTTTACGGAGACGACCCTACCGTTAATGCTCTGCAGGACTATGCGGCAGAGCTTTCCGGTAAAGAAGCCGCCATTTTTCTGCCTACCGGCACTCAGGCCAACCTGGTCGCTCTGCTCAGTCACTGCGAACGCGGCGAAGAGTATATTGTCGGTCAGGCCGCACATAACTATCTGTTTGAAGCCGGTGGCGCAGCAGTGCTGGGCAGTATTCAACCGCAACCCATCGATGCTGACGCCAACGGCACGTTACCGCTGGATAAAGTGGCGATGAAAATCAAACCCGACGATATTCACTTCGCCCGCACCAAATTGCTCAGTCTCGAAAACACCCACAACGGCAAAGTGCTGCCGCGTGAATACCTGAAAGAAGCATGGGAATTTACCCGTGAGCGCAATCTGGCGCTGCATGTTGACGGTGCGCGCATCTTTAACGCCATCGTGGCTTATGGCTGCGAACTGAAAGAGATCACGCAATATTGTGATTCGTTCACCATTTGTCTGTCGAAAGGTCTTGGTACGCCAGTCGGTTCGTTACTGGTCGGTAACCGTGACTACATTAAACGTGCCATCCGCTGGCGGAAAATGACTGGCGGCGGGATGCGCCAGTCCGGGATCCTGGCAGCCGCCGGGATGTATGCACTGAAAAATAACGTCGCACGCTTGCAGGAAGACCACGATAACGCCGCCTGGATGGCGGAGCAGCTGCGTGAAGCAGGCGCGGATGTGATGCGTCAGGACACCAATATGCTGTTTGTTCGCGTCGGGGAAGAAAATGCTGCCGCGTTAGGCGAATACATGAAAGCGAGAAACGTGCTGATTAACGCCTCGCCGATTGTCCGCCTGGTAACGCATCTCGACGTCTCGCGTGAACAACTGGCAGAAGTCGCCGCCCATTGGCGCGCATTCCTGGCGCGTTAAGGAGAGAGACGTGCCGCAACGCATTTTAGTTCTCGGTGCCAGTGGCTACATTGGTCAGCATCTGGTGCGTACACTCAGCCAGCAAGGGCATCAGATCCTGGCGGCGGCACGTCATGTCGACAGGCTTGCAAAGCTGCAACTGGCAAACGTCAGTTGCCATAAAGTCGATCTCAGCTGGCCGGATAACCTTCCGGCCCTGTTGCAGGATATCGATACGGTCTATTTTCTGGTGCACAGCATGGGCGAAGGCGGCGATTTTATCGCTCAGGAGCGTCAGGTGGCTCTCAACGTCCGTGATGCGCTGCGCGAAGTGCCAGTTAAGCAATTAATCTTTCTCAGCTCGTTGCAGGCTCCGCCACATGAGCAGTCGGATCATCTGCGCGCCCGTCAGGCCACTGCGGATATTTTGCGTGAAGCCGGTGTGCCGATTACTGAATTGCGCGCCGGAATTATCGTTGGCGCAGGTTCAGCGGCGTTTGAAGTGATGCGCGATATGGTCTACAACCTGCCGGTATTAACGCCGCCACGCTGGGTCCGTTCACGCACCACGCCCATCGCGCTGGAAAACCTGCTGCACTATCTGGTGGCACTGTTAGATCATCCGGCCTGCGAACATCGGGTCTTCGAAGCCGCCGGGCCAGAGGTGCTCAGTTATCAACAACAATTTGAACATTTTATGACCGTGAGCGGTAAGCGCCGCTGGTTGATCCCCATCCCCTTTCCGACCCGCTGGATTTCGGTGTGGTTTCTCAATGTGATTACTTCCGTACCGCCCACCACCGCCAAAGCGTTGATTCAGGGGCTGAAACACGATCTGCTGGCAGATGACACCGCATTACGTGCACTCATTCCACAACCGCTGATCGCTTTCGATGATGCGGTACGTCGCACATTGAAAGAGGAAGAAAAACTGGTCAACTCCAGCGACTGGGGATATGACGCGCAGGCTTTTGCTCGCTGGCGACCAGAATACGGTTACTTCGCCAAACAAGCCGGTTTTACGGTTAAAACGTCCGCCAGCCTTCACGCGCTATGGCGGGTAGTCAATCAAATCGGCGGTAAAGAACGTTATTTCTTTGGCAATATTTTGTGGCAGACCCGGGCGCTAATGGACCGCGCGATCGGTCATAAACTGGCGAAAGGTCGCCCTGAGCGGGAATATTTGCAGACGGGAGATGCGGTAGATAGCTGGAAAGTGATTGTCGTTGAAGCGGAAAAACAACTTACGTTGTTATTTGGTATGAAAGCACCGGGACTGGGGCGGCTTTGTTTTACGCTGGAGGATAAAGGCAACTACTGCACCATAGACGTTCGCGCTTTCTGGCATCCGCACGGCATGCCAGGCCTGTTTTACTGGCTTTTCATGATCCCTGCGCATCTGTTTATTTTTCGCGGTATGGCAAAACGAATCGCCAGACTTGCAGAACAAATCACAGATTAATCGAAAAAAACCTGCGTGATTCTTTCATGTTTCCCATTGCATCAAGGGGGAAATCACGAAAGAATGCGCACGTCGTCTTATCAACAACAGTGGAATGATATGAAGGTACTGGTTACCGGCGCTACCAGCGGCTTAGGTCGAAACGCGGTTGAATTTTTATGCCAGAAAGGCATCAGCGTGAGAGCGACCGGTCGCAACGAAGCGATGGGCAAATTGCTGGAAAAACTGGGCGCAGAGTTTGTCCGGGCGGATCTGACCGAACTTGTCTCATCGCAGGCTAAAGTGATGCTCGCAGGCATTGATACGCTGTGGCACTGCTCCAGCTTTACTTCGCCGTGGGGAACGCAGCAGGCTTTCGATCTGGCCAACGTTCGCGCTACGCGTCGCCTGGGCGAATGGGCTGTTGCCTGGGGAGTGCGTAACTTTATTCATATTTCTTCGCCTTCACTGTACTTCGACTATCATCACCACCGGGATATCAAAGAAGATTTTCGCCCTCACCGCTTCGCTAACGAGTTTGCCCGCAGCAAAGCTGCCAGCGAAGAAGTGATTAATATGCTTTCGCAGGCGAATCCACAAACACGCTTTACTATTCTGCGTCCACAAAGTCTGTTCGGACCGCACGATAAAGTGTTCATCCCCCGCCTGGCGCATATGATGCACCACTACGGCAGCATTCTGTTACCGCACGGCGGCAGTGCGCTGGTCGATATGACCTACTACGAAAATGCCGTGCATGCCATGTGGCTGGCGAGCCAGGAAAACTGCGACAAACTGCCGTCCGGCAGGGCATACAACATTACCAATGGTGAGCATCGTACACTGCGCAGCATCGTGCAGAAGCTCATCGACGAACTGAATATTGATTGTCGTATTCGTTCAATTCCCTACCCGATGCTGGATATGATCGCCCGCAGCATGGAGCGTTTAGGCCGCAAATCAGCGAAAGAGCCGCCGCTAACCCACTACGGCGTCTCCAAGTTGAATTTTGACTTTACGCTGGATATTACGCGTGCACAGGAAGAGTTAGGTTATCAGCCTGTCATCACGCTGGATGAAGGGATCGAGAAAACTGCCGCCTGGTTACGCGACCACGGAAAACTGCCGCGCTAATCCTGACCGTATTTCTCCAGCAACGCTTGTGCAATTGCCAGAGTTTCTGCATCCGCTTCGCCGTTATATAACGTCGGGCGGAAGTGCATCTGGAACGCCATAATCACTCGTTGCTGTTCGCCAGGAGTCATTTCTGGTTTCACGTCATAGCCATAACGGGCCAACAGTTCCAGCAATGAGACGGTATCTACCGGTGTGTGCGGCGCGCGCCCGGCAAGATAAAAATTCACCCGCTGCGCATCAGGCCAGGCACCAATCCCCTCTTGTGCCAGTTGCTGCCAGGGAAATAATGGACCGGGATCATCTTTGCGCTGCGGCGCAATATCTGCATGAGCCACTACGTTTTCCGGTTTGATGTGATAGCGGGCGATAATATCCTTCGCCAGTGGAATGAGCGCCTGAATTTGTGTCGGTTCAAATGGCGCAAAATATTTCACCCCCGCTGATGTTTTCCAGCCGCGATTCTCCAGCTCAATACCTATAGAGATGTCGTTAAGGCGCGTTGCCCCGCGCCAGGCGCTAATCCCCGCATGCCAGGCCAGTTCCTGTTCCGGTACCAGTTGCCAGATACGCGGCTTGCCGTTGTAAAGTGGTGGCTCGGCAGGAACCAGGTAATGCGAACTTACGTGCTTATCGGTCAGTGTCGCCAGTGACGTATCAAAGTCCTCTGCGGTGTAGTGGATCACCAGCACTTTAATGCGCGGATACGCCGCCTGCGCCTGGCGTCGGGTATCAAGCTGGTATCCCTCTTTCTCGACAATGCCTTTTTCGCCTGCACACCCAGCCAGGAATAAAGCGGCGGCAACCAGCCAGAAGACTCTGCTCATCGACGCGTTTTCACCGCCGTTCCGCTGACGCTAACCATCAGCATACTGCCGTTTTGCCCGACCGTTTCGTAGTCGATATCAATGCCGACCACGGCGTCAGCCCCCAGCGCTCGCGCCTGCTCACCAAGTTCCTCAAAGGCTATCTCCCGCGCTTTACGCAGTTCTTTTTCATACGCACCGGAACGTCCGCCAACGATATCGCGGATCCCCGCAAAGAAATCGCGAAAAATGTTAGCGCCTAAAATCGCTTCGCCGGTCACCACACCGCAATATTCAACGATGGTCTGGCCTTCAAGTGTTGGGGTTGTGGAAAATTGCATGATCGATCTCCTTGTTTGCTAAGCCTTCGATCTTCAAAGCATTATCGGACTGATACGCTATTATTGAAAGGATATCATTATTATCGTAGAACGCTTTCAAGGTGTTCGCTTATAAGGAAATCATTATGCGCTACAGCAAATTGACTATGCTTATCCCTTGCGCACTGTTACTCAGTGCTTGTACCACCGTCACGCCTGCCTATAAAGATAATGGCCCCCGTACGGGATCTTGCGTTCAGGGCGGACCTGACAGCGTGGCCCAGCAGTTTTATGACTACCGCATTTCGCACCGCAGTAACGACATTACCGCTCTGCGTCCATATTTAAGTGACAAACTGGCAACTTTGCTGAGTAATGCCAGCCGCGATAACAGCCATCGTGAATTATTAAGCAGCGATCCGTTCTCCAGTCGCACCACTTTGCCTGACAGCGCACAAGTTGCCAGCGCCTCGACCATCCCAAATCGCGATGCGCGCAATATTCCGCTGCGGGTGAATCTGAAACAAGGCGACCAGAGCTGGCAGGATGAAGTGCTGATGATTCAGGAAGGACAGTGTTGGGTGATCGACGATGTGCGCTATTTAGGTGGCAGCGTACACGCACCTGCCGGCACTCTGCGCCAGTCCGTTGAGAACCGCTAAAACCTTGATTAAACGATAACCCCCATAAATTGTCTGGCATTCTGTGAAGAATGCCGACATTTATGCTCGCCGCCCTTCGCCGCCGTTATTTTGTGCTATGTTTATTGAATAATGCGCTTTGCTTTTAACTTTTAAAGCAGAAATATTGCATAATTATTCTGTCAAAGGTACTATCTTCGACTTCAATAGCTATCCGACTGCCAGTATACGAGTGTCAATGAGTATTCAATTAAACGGCATTAATTGCTTCTACGGCGCGCATCAGGCGCTGTTCGATATCACGCTGGATTGCCCGCAAGGCGAAACGCTGGTGTTACTTGGCCCCAGCGGCGCGGGGAAAAGCTCGCTGCTGCGTGTACTCAATCTGCTAGAGATGCCGCGCTCCGGTACGCTCAACATCGCAGGCAACCATTTCGATTTCACTAAAACGCCATCTGACAAAGCGATCCGCGAGCTGCGTCGTAACGTCGGGATGGTGTTTCAGCAATACAACCTATGGCCGCATCTGACGGTACAGCAAAACCTGATTGAAGCGCCCTGCCGCGTGCTGGGGTTGAGTAAAGATCAGGCACTGGCCCGTGCAGAAAAACTGCTGGAACGTCTGCGTCTCAAACCTTATAGCGATCGTTACCCGCTGCACCTGTCTGGTGGTCAGCAACAACGTGTCGCTATCGCCCGCGCGCTGATGATGGAACCGCAGGTACTGCTGTTTGATGAACCGACCGCCGCGCTGGATCCGGAAATTACCGCACAAATCGTCAGCATTATTCGTGAGCTGGCGGAAACGAATATTACCCAGGTGATCGTCACCCACGAAGTTGAAGTGGCGCGTAAAACCGCCAGCCGTGTGGTGTATATGGAAAACGGTCACATCGTAGAACAAGGCGACGCGAGCTGCTTTACCGAGCCGCAAACCGAAGCATTTAAAAACTATCTCTCTCACTAAGATTCGGGATAACAACAATGAAAAAAGTTCTGATTGCCGCGCTAATTGCAGGTTTTAGTCTTTCCGCCACAGCTGCCGAAACCATTCGTTTTGCTACCGAAGCCTCTTATCCTCCGTTTGAATCGATGGATGCGAATAACCAGATCGTCGGTTTTGACGTCGACCTGGCGCAGGCGCTGTGTAAAGAAATTGATGCGACCTGCACTTTCTCTAACCAGGCGTTTGACAGCCTGATCCCAAGCCTGAAATTCCGTCGCGTAGAAGCGGTGATGGCCGGGATGGATATCACCCCGGAGCGTGAAAAGCAGGTACTGTTTACCACCCCGTACTATGACAACTCCGCACTGTTTGTTGGTCAGCAGGGTAAATACACCAGCGTTGATCAGCTGAAAGGCAAAAAAGTCGGCGTTCAGAACGGGACGACGCACCAGAAGTTCATTATGGATAAGCATCCGGAAATCACCACAGTTCCGTATGACAGCTACCAGAACGCAAAACTGGATCTGCAAAACGGTCGTATCGACGGCGTATTCGGTGACACCGCTGTGGTCACCGAATGGCTGAAAGATAACCCGAAACTGGCGGCAGTGGGCGACAAAGTGACCGACAAAGATTACTTCGGTACTGGCCTCGGCATTGCGGTACGTCAGGGCAACACTGAACTGCAGCAGAAATTCAACACTGCGCTGGAAAAAGTGAAGAAAGATGGCACTTACGAAACCATCTACAACAAATGGTTCCAGAAGTAATTCCTGATGAATGAATTTTTCCCTTTAGCAAGCGCCGCCGGGATGACCGTCGGCCTTGCCGTTTGTGCATTGATTGTCGGGCTGGCGCTGGCGATGTTCTTTGCGGTGTGGGAGTCGGCAAAATGGCGTCCTGTCGCGTGGGCAGGTTCTGCGCTAGTGACGGTTCTGCGCGGCCTGCCAGAAATTCTGGTGGTGCTGTTTATCTATTTTGGCTCCTCACAGCTGCTGCTGACGCTTTCGGATGGCTTCACCATCAATCTTGGGATCGTACAGATCCCGGTGCAGATGGACATCGAGAACTTCGACGTTAGCCCGTTCCTTTGTGGTGTCATCGCTCTGTCGCTGTTGTATGCCGCCTATGCCTCGCAAACGCTACGCGGTGCTTTAAAAGCGGTGCCAGTTGGCCAGTGGGAATCCGGTCAGGCGCTGGGGCTGTCGAAATCGGCTATTTTTTTCCGCCTGGTGATGCCGCAGATGTGGCGTCATGCGTTGCCTGGCCTCGGTAACCAGTGGCTGGTGCTGCTGAAAGATACCGCGCTGGTCAGTTTGATTAGTGTGAATGATTTAATGCTACAAACCAAAAGCATCGCTACCCGTACCCAGGAACCATTTACCTGGTACATTGTGGCGGCGGCGATTTACCTGGTGATTACTCTATTGAGTCAGTACATTCTCAAACGCATTGACCTGCGCGCGACACGTTTTGAGCGGAGGCCCAGCTAATGTTTGAGTATTTACCCGAACTGATGAAAGGGCTGCACACCGGCCTGACGCTAACCGTTGCCTCGCTGATTGTAGCGCTGATTCTGGCGTTAATTTTTACCATCATTCTGACGCTGAAAACGCCAGTGCTGGTATGGCTGGTGCGGGGTTATATCACGCTGTTTACCGGTACGCCGCTGTTAGTGCAGATCTTCCTGATTTATTACGGGCCGGGCCAGTTCCCGACGTTGCAGGAATATCCGGCACTGTGGCATTTACTGTCAGAACCGTGGCTGTGTGCACTGATTGCGTTGTCGCTGAACAGTGCGGCGTATACCACGCAACTGTTTTACGGCGCGATCCGCGCGATCCCGGAAGGTCAATGGCAATCCTGTAGCGCCCTGGGAATGAGCAAAAAAGACACGCTGGCGATCCTGCTGCCGTATGCCTTTAAACGCTCACTCTCTTCGTATTCCAACGAAGTGGTGCTGGTGTTCAAAAGTACCTCTCTGGCTTACACCATTACGCTGATGGAAGTGATGGGTTACAGCCAGTTGTTGTACGGGCGCACCTACGATGTGATGGTATTTGGCGCGGCGGGGATTATTTACCTGATCGTTAACGGCCTGCTGACGCTGATGATGCGCCTGATCGAGCGTAAAGCGCTGGCGTTTGAGCGACGGAATTAATATGGCTGCGTGCTGATGCCGGATGCGGCGTACATTAGCTGGATGATTTGTAGGTCTGATAAGACGCGTCAGCGTCGCATCAAACACCAGCACATACCCCACATACTGCATAAATTCTTATAATGAAGACGGGCAACCCACTAAGTTGTCCGTCTTTTTTTATTCCATTTAAATTATTTAATCATATTTATTGCATATAAATTCACTTAATGGCATTGTTATCCCATGCCGCAGACACGGCCAAAAATCATAAGATTGACAGACGGGAGTTCCATCATGAAAAAGTTAGTTCTTGCCGCATTACTTGCATCCTGTGCGTTCGGCGCTTCTGCCGCGGAGAAAATCAATTTTGGCGTATCAGCGACCTATCCTCCGTTCGAGTCGATGGATGCCAATAACCAGATTGTCGGCTTTGATATCGACCTGGCAAAAGCCTTGTGCAAACAGATGCAGGCAGAATGTACTTTTACTAATCACGCGTTCGACAGCCTGATCCCGTCACTGAAATTCAGGAAATATGACGCCGTTATCTCCGGTATGGATATCACGCCAGAGCGTAGCAAGCAGGTATCGTTTACCACGCCCTACTATGAAAACTCAGCTGTCGTAATTGCCAAAAAAGATACCTACAAAACGTTTGCCGATCTGAAAGGTAAACGTATTGGGATGGAAAACGGCACCACGCACCAGAAATATATTCAGGATCAGCACCCGGAAGTGAAAACTGTCTCCTATGACAGTTATCAGAATGCCTTTATCGATCTGAAAAATGGCCGTATTGATGGGGTATTTGGTGATACAGCGGTGGTGAACGAATGGCTGAAAACCAATCCGCAACTGGGCGTTGCGACTGAGAAAGTGACCGATCCGCAATACTTCGGCACCGGCCTGGGTATCGCTGTACGTCCTGATAACAAAGCTCTGCTGGAAAAACTGAATAACGCACTGGCGGCAATTAAAGCGGATGGCACGTATAAGAAAATCAGCGATCAGTGGTTCCCGCAGTAATTGAGACTGATGACAAAAGTAAGATTGCCTGATGCACTACGCTTATCAGGCCCGCATCAACTCTACAATGTATTGATTTAGCATGATTTTGTAGGCCGGATAAGGCGTTCACGCCGCATCCGACATGAACAAATCGCACCTGATCAGTAATCTGAAGCCGCACCTGCGGCTTTTTTATTGCTTCACCAGCAGCGTCAGCACTTCATAGTGCGCGGTGTGCGGGAACATATCAAAAAGCTGTACCCGTTCAATGCGATAACCAGGCAGTTCGCGAATATCTTTCGCCATGGTTTGAGCGTTACAGCTGGAGTAAATGATAAAACGTGGTGCCATCGTTGAGAGATAATCACACAGCGGTTTACCAATGCCCCGGCGCGGCGGGTTAACCAGCACCAGCTCCGGCACCGCCCCCTGAGCGGTGGCAAATTGAGTGGAGTCCAGCGCCTGAAATTGCAGACGCGTTAAGCCCAGTTCAGAGGCTGACTGCTTCGCACAGGCAATGGCTTCTGGCGCAATTTCGATCCCGGTTAACTGCATGTCAGCCGTCGCGCAGTGTAAACCAAAGCCCCCCACGCCGCAGAACAGATCCCACATATGTTTGACCGGCAGCTGCCGTACCCAGTCGCGCGCGGTGGCATACAGCTGGCTGGCGACCGCCGGATTAGTCTGGAAGAAACTTTGCGGGCGGATCCACAGCGGCACATCGTTAAAACGCTCTGCCAGCGACTGTTGTTCCGTCAGGTAGATCTCCGTCTCCCCTTCCATAATCGCCATATGTACCGGCTGAATATTGACGGTAATGACTTTCAGCTGCGGCAATTGTGCCTGTAACCACGGCAATGCCTTACGCAGTTGTGCCAGTTTGGTTTCAGAACGCAGTACAAAGCGCAGCATCATGCCGCCATCACTCTGGCTTTCAGTCAGCAGAATGTATTTCAGTTCGCCACGCTTACGCGCCACGTTGTAGGGCGTTAACCCCGCACGGGCGATAAACGGTTTTAGCACCGCAAAAACGGGCGCAAATGAGGCAGGATAAAGCGGGCAATCGCAAAGATCTTCCGGCGTGCCGTCACGATGCAGCATTCCGAGCCGTGGTTTTTCAACACTGCCACTCACCACCATTTTGGCTTTATTACGAAACCCTTGTTCCGGGCCAGACACCGGCGCGCACCATTCCTCAACCGGAAAATCGGCCAGCAGATTCTTAAGATCGGCGGTTTTAGCGGAGAGTTGCTGTGGTATCGGCTGCGTTATCCACTGACAGGAACGACAGCGACCCGCGTCGTAAAGTGCGCACTGCATACATTGACCTTCACATCATCAGGGGCGACGATTATACACATTATTGCAACTGGAAGAACCGCCGACTGGTCGAGGGAACGAACAGCAGCATCAGGATGAGCATATCCGGCAGCTTCTGCAGCATCAGGCTATGGAAGATTTCACGTTTTGATTCACCGGGAATGCTGAACAACTCCGGATAACCATAACCCAGCGAAGCAGCCCACAAATAACTGGCGGCCGTGATTTGTGTCAGCAGATACAGCCAGCGCGCCCAGCGACGCCCTTTCACCAGCGAAAACGCACACCAGATCTCAATAAAAACCAGCGCCAGACTGCTTAAAAAGACCAGTGTTAAACTCCAGGTTTGTACGCTGCGATGAATGAACTCGCCAATACCGCGCACGCCTAATGTATTGAAAATCATCAACACGTCGAGGCCACGGATCATAATAATGGCGAGCGCCGCCACCTGCACCAGCGCAGGCACATTCAGGCGAGCATGTGATGAAGATGTTTTCTTAAAAAATCCCAACGGTTCGTCTTCCATGAAAACAATGCCGCGACATGCGCGGCATTATGTAGCCAGGTTGGCAAATTTTAGTGTCTTCAGCCACGTCTTGCACGCTGGATATCGCGTATCCGCTGCTTTTCTGCGCGAGCCATCAGATACCAGGCGATTAATCCGACAATTCCGACCGCACCGAGAATTAACGTTGCAAGTGCGTTAATTTCTGGATTCACCCCCATCCGCACGCTGGAGAAGACCAGCATCGGTAACGTGGTGGCTCCCGGCCCGGAAACAAAGCTGGCAATCACCAGATCATCAAGCGACAGGGTAAAAGCCAGTAACCAACCAGAAATGATCGCCGGCATGATCATCGGTAGCGTAATGACGAAAAACACTTTCAGCGGCATCGCACCGAGATCCATCGCTGCTTCTTCTATCGATCGATCCAGTTCCCGCAGACGCGACGAAATAACGACTGCCACATAAGCCGTACAGAAAGTGACATGCGCCAGCCAGATGGTGAGCATACCGCGGTCCGCAGGCCAGCCAATGGCATGAGCAAGCGCGACGAATAACAACAACAGCGACAAGCCCGTGATGACATCTGGCATCACCAGCGGCGCGGTGATCATAAAGGCAAAACCATTTGATCCGCGAAACCTGCCAAAGCGCACCAGCACCACCGCCGCAATTGTCCCGAGGATCGCCGCCGCCGTCGCCGCACAGGCCGCAATTGTCAGGCTTAAACCAACCGCACTCATCATTGCGTCATCGCGCAATAACTCACCGTACCAACGCGTTGACCAGCCCGCCCACACCGTCACCAGCTTCGAGCTGTTAAATGAATAGATAACCAGCATCAGCATTGGCGCATAAAGAAAGGTGAAGCCCAGCAGCAAAATCACAATCCGCCAGGGCGAACGAACGACCGGTAAATTATTCATCCGTGTTCTCCCACACTTTTTTGCTGATACTTGTGGAACCACATAATAGGCACGATTAGCAGCAACAACATGATAATCGCCACTGCCGAGGCGACAGGCCAGTCACGGTTATTGAAGAACTCCTGCCACAGCACGCGCCCGATCATGATGCTATCCGGACCGCCGAGCAGTTCCGGGATCACAAACTCGCCAACCGCAGGAATAAAGACCAACATCGATCCGGCAATAATTCCGCCTTTGGTGAGTGGCACGATCACGGTAAAGAACGTTTTCAGCGGTCGTGCACCGAGATCCAGTGCCGCTTCCACCAGCGAATAATCAATACGCATCAACGCGGTGTAGATTGGCAGCACCATAAACGGCACATAGGCGTAAACAATGCCAATATAGACCGCCAGGTTGGTATGCAGAATGGTCAGCGGTTGATCGATAACACCCAGCCACAGCAGGAAGTTATTCAGAACGCCATTGTTTTTTAATATTCCCATCCAGGCATAAACGCGGATCAGAAACGAGGTCCACGACGGCAGGATCACCAGCAGCAATAAGATATTGCGGGTCGAGGGTTTACTGTGCGCCACCGCCCACGCCAGCGGGTAGCCAAGCAATAAGCAGCAGATGGTCGAAATCGCTGCCACCTGTAACGACTGGAGATAAGCATCGAAATAGAGCGGATCGTCGGTAAGTTGCAGAAAATTACCGAGATTAAGAGTGATTGACAGTTGCCCGTCGGCCCACTCCATCAGTTCGGTATAAGGCGGAATAGCTCGCGCCATCTCTGCAAGACTTATTTTAAAGACAATCAGAAATGGCAGCAGGAATAGCAAAATTAACCAGATATACGGCAGGGCAATCACCAGTTTGCGCCCGTGCTTCATCTGCCACTGCGTAAGCCACTGTTTTAACCCGCCCGGCTGGACAGGAGGTTCAAGTGTACTCATCTTTGCTCCTTAAACCGTCAGCACCACACAACTGTCCACTTCCCAACATAAACGAACTTCATCACCCCAGGTCGGTAGCCCTTTGCGGTGACGGTGCGCGTTTTGTAGCTGGGCGCTAATCATCTGCCCGCTTTTCAGACGAACGTGATACACCGAAAGATCGCCGAGATAGGCAATGTGTATCACCTCCCCCACCGCGAAGTTACAACCATTGGCGGGCGGCTCCTCGCAAAGCATGATTTTTTCCGGTCGCAGCGCCACATGTACCGGCACGTTATCGACCACTGACGCCAGCGGATCGACTTTCAGCGGATGGACCAGCCCCGGTGAATCGAGCAACAGGCCGTCTTCCTGACGCTCTTTTAGTAGCCCTTCAAAGACGTTGACTGAACCAATAAACTCGGCGCTGTAGCGGGTAGTCGGATGCTCGTAAATCTCTTCCGGCTCGCCAATCTGAACAAATTTCCCGCGATTCATAATGGCGATACGCCCCGCCATGGTCATCGCCTCTTCCTGATCGTGAGTAACCATTACGCAGGTCACGCCGACACGCGCCAGAATATCCACCACTTCAAGCTGCATCCGGTCACGCAATTTTTTATCCAGCGCGCCCATCGGCTCATCGAGCAGTAATAGTTTCGGGCGCTTGGCAAGGCTTCGGGCCAGGGCTACACGCTGGCGTTGGCCACCGGAAAGCTGGTGCGGTTTGCGTTTGGCGAACTCCTGCATATGTACCAGTCCGAGCATCTCGTTGACCCGGCTGGCAATTTCCGCTTTTGGCAATTTGTCCTGCTTCAGGCCAAAGGCGATGTTCTGTTCCACGGTCATATGGGGAAACAACGCGTAAGACTGAAACATCATATTGATGGGGCGTAGATAAGGAGGAACCCGTGACAGGTCGACGCCATCAAGCATAATCTGCCCGGCAGAAGGTTGTTCAAAACCTGCCAGCATACGTAGCAGCGTGGATTTACCACAGCCGGATGCGCCCAGCAGTGCAAAGATTTCGCCTTTATAAATGGTCAGACTGACATCATCGACCGCATGTTGACCATCGTAGGATTTGGTCAAATTACGGATTTCTAATAGTGGTGTCAGCGACTTACGACTTTTCGCCTGCGGGCGAGGGATAGCGTCATTCACGGCTGCTCTCCGGCATTGAATGTGTGCAAGCGCACCATGATGGTGCGAATTGCCGGCGGGTGTGGTGCACCCGTCCGGCATCTACAACAGCAGATTATTTTCCGCTCTTCACTTTGGTCCAGGCGCGAGTGCGCACTCGATCGATTTTTGGATCCTGCACTTGTAGTGTGAACATTTTGGCGCGAACGTCCGCAGGCGGGTAAATTCCAGGGTTATCACGGACTTCCGCACTCACCAGCGGCGTGGCTGCTTTATTGGCGTTAGCATAGAACACATGGTCGGAGATATGCGCGACCACATCCGGACGCAGCAGGTAATTCAGGAACTGATAAGCTTCGTCTTTATTTTTGGCATCCGCAGGCATGGCGAATACATCAAAGAATGCCATCGCCCCTTCTTTCGGAATCGAGAAAGAGACATTCACACCGTTTTTCGCTTCTTTCGCGCGGTTTGACGCCTGCCACACATCGCCCGCCCAGCCAATAGCGACGCAAATATCGCCGTTTGCCAGATCGTTAATGTATTGAGATGAATGGAAATAACGAATATTTGGACGCAGCTTTAACAGCAGATCGGTTGCAGGGCCAGTGTAATCATCCGCTTTGGTGCTGTTGGGATCTTTGCCGAGATAATTCAGCACTGTGGCAAAAACTTCTTCCGGCGCATCGAGGAACGAGACTCCGCAGCTTTTCAGTTTTTCCAGATTTTCAGGTTTGAGGATCAAGTCCCAGCTATCGACGGGCGCGTTTTCGCCCAATACCGCTTTGACTTTATCGACGTTATAGCCAATTCCGGTGGTCGCCCACATATACGGCATGGCAAATTTATTGTCGGGATCGTGTTTTGCTACCAGCTTCAGCAGTTCTGGATCGAGATTCTTCCATTCTGGCAATTTGCTTTTATCCAACGGCTGGAATACACCAGCAGTCAACTGGCGTTCAAGAAAACTGGCTGATGGAACGACAAGATCAAAGCCGGTGCTCCCCGCCATTAACTTGCCTTCCAATACTTCGTTGGAATCGAAAACATCGTAGACGACTTTTATACCCGTCTCTTTTTCAAAATTTGCCACTGTATCCGGGGCGATATAATCAGACCAGTTATAGATGTGGAGTGTTTTTTGTTCAGCCGCGAGCGTGCCGACAGAGACGGCCATCAGAGCACCTGCAACCAGACCCGATAGCCATTTTTTATTTAAGGCGGTCATATCTCTTTCCTTCTGAAAGTTCGTTAACAAACGAACAAAAGTTGTCACACTGAAAGATATGCAATAAACGTGCATATTTTTTATCGGCGCGGCGCAAGAAAAGAGAACTCTCTCCCGGCCAGCATTGCTCGCTATATAAAAGCCTTGCAAGAATAACTTTAGCCAGGGTTTGAAACTATAGCTGTAATTAAAAAACAGTATTTAACAAATTTTTATGCGCATTTGCTCTATGTGATAAAGCAAATTCGGCATAAGACAAGTGAAAAAATCTTTAATGGAAGGTTAAATTTAGCAGGAAATATTATAATGCGCAGTCACTGCGGCAGCGACTGCGTGCTCAAAAAGAATTATCAGTGAAGGAAATAGTTTTCGGTAACGTTATTTTGCCCTTCATCGTCAGTCGGCAACAGCAGTTGATGGGCATTGGCTTCAAGGATGACCATCGAAATCTGCTCTTCACTCTGGCGTACGAACCATGCAAATTGTTCATAGGTTACGCCCTGCATAACGGATAAAGACTGGCAAACCACCAGCTTTGGCAGATTATCATCCTGCATATCAAGAAATGCTTTCACAGTCAGCGAACTGGCATTGATGGCCGACAAATCCGCCGCCAGCGGCAACACGGCTGAAGGTCTGACTTCCGCCATGGCAGAAAACAGGATCGTGTTATCAATCAGGTCGATTTTGGCATCAAAGACACCGTCAAAATTCTGCATATGCGGCAGATGTAGCGCCTGACAGTTATCACATTCAAAAAAACTCATCCCCAGGTCATCGAGCCATTGACGCAACGTATCCAGACCAGGAACGACCAGCGATGTCATAATTTTGTACAACCTCTTCCGATAAAAAGACTGGCACAGCTTACGCAAAAAGCGCAGGCAAAACCATGATCAGTCACGTTATTGCGACTAACCACCGGTTTTTAAGCAATATTCTGCCGTGGCGTGGCGCTCAATCCAGCGGATCATTTTACCCGCGATGTCGATACCGGTGGTTTTCTCTATCCCTTCCAGACCAGGCGACGCATTCACCTCCATCACTAACGGTCCGCGATTTGCACGCAGAATATCCACACCAGCAACATCCAGTGCCATCGTTCGTGCGGCTTTTATGGCGATTTCACGCTCCTGCGGCGTAATACTGGCAATGCTTGCCGCACCGCCACGATGCAAATTGGAACGAAAATCGCCCTCCTTCGCCTGCCGTTCAATTGCCGCGACCACTTCATCGCCAACGACCAGACAACGAATATCACGGCCTTTTGCTTCTTTTATATATTCCTGCACCAGAATATGCGCATTAAGACCGCGAAAAGCGTCAATTACGCTTTCTGCTGCCTGACGCGTCTCTGCCAGCACCACTCCAATCCCCTGCGTGCCTTCGACCAACTTGACCACCAGCGGCGCACCACCGACCATCTCGATTAAGTCGCTGGTATCATCCGGCGAATGCGCCATGCCTGTTACAGGCAGGTCAATGCCCTGTCGCGCTAACAGTTGCATGGAACGCAATTTGTCACGCGCACGGGCAATCGCGACCGATTCATTCAACGGATAGCTCCCCAGCATTTCGAACTGGCGTAACGCCGCCGTCCCATAAAAGGTAATGGCGGTGCCAATGCGCGGGATCACCGCGTCAAAATGGGGTAGCTTGCGGCCTTTATAATGAATAGAAGACGCCGCAGGATTAATGTTCATATAGCAAGAAAGCGGATCGAGAATTTCAACCAGGTGACCGCGCTGTATGGCGGCTTCACGCAACCGCTTACACGAATAGAGCGTTCCATCCCGGGACAATATGGCAATTTTCACCCTGCACCTCTCTGTCAGACCTGGTCAAAAGCCCGCGTATCATACATCGGCGTTACGGTTTTAGCGCGTCGCCCAACCTTGTTTATGCAAATAATCGAGAATAAAAGGACGGCTTTCTTTGATAATCGTCCGACGAATATGATCGCTCCAGGTATCCCGACGATTATTGCTGCCACGGGTGAGATAATATTCCGCCAGTTGCTCGTCATACTGCGCCAGAGCGTCTTTATCCAGCGGTTGATAGCTGTTTTCATGCACCACAATAGAGGCGGGTAAACGCGGTTTGAGATCCGGTTTATCCGCAGGCCAGCCAAGACACAGACCAAATAGCGGCAAAACATGCTTCGGTAACTTCAGCAGTTCCGTCACCGCTTCGATATTATTGCGTAGGCCACCAATATATACTCCGCCCAATCCCAGAGATTCCGCTGCAGTTAACGCATTTTGCGCCATCATCGCCGTATCAACGACACCGAGCAACAGTTGTTCCGCCAGGCCAAGTTGTGCATCCGGACAGATCTGTAAATGACGGTTAAAGTCGGCACAGAACACCCAGAACTCCGCCGCTTGCGCCACATGTTTTTGCCCGCCGGTCAGCGTTACCAGTTCTTCACGCAGCGTTCTATCGGTAATGCGAATAATGCTACTGCATTGCAAAAAACTAGAACTGGAAGTCGCTCGGGCGCTGTTGATAATCGCCTCACGCTGCGCCTCAGAAATGGGGTCATCAGTGAAATGGCGAATGGAGCGATGGCCACAAATAAGTTCAATGGTTGGCGTCATTATCTTTTTCTCTTTCTGAACGTGAAGATTCCAGTGGACGGTTCATCAGTTGTGGGGCAAGCCGTTTTGCCACCTGAAGAATAACCACCACCGCAGCGGGAAGCATGAGCAAAACACCGAGAAAAATCATCAGAATTTGTATCTCTGGCGTCGAAAACGGCACCGGAAGCGAAAGGTAATGGCTTAACGACAGCAGCGCCGTCACCAGTAACATCATGCCGATGAATTCCAGTATCAACACGCTTTTAGGTAATTTACCGATCGCGCGCATAAGCTTCCCTCTGCAAAGTGAATTGCTATTTTAAAACCTTTCGTTGCGTTGTGCTTCAGTTATAGCTTTAAGCAATCAATGCAACAGGTTAAACCTACTTTCAGCGAGTAAATTTTGGCGTAATCATGGCGGACATAAACAGATGAGGAGAGAAACAATGCAAACCGTTATTTTTGGTCGTCCGGGTTGCCCTTACTGCGTGCGTGCTAAAGAGTTGGCAGACAAACTAAGTAATGAACGCGATGACTTTGAATATCAGTATGTTGATATTCGTGCAGAAGGGATTAGCAAAGAAGATTTACAACAGAAAGCAGGTAAACCAGTAGAAACCGTACCGCAGATTTTTGTCGATCAGCAACACATCGGCGGCTATACCGATTTTGCTGCCTGGGTGAAAGAGAATCTTGAAGCCTGATTGCCGGATAAGCCCTCTCTGTTTGAGGGCTTTATTGATTTTTTCTGTGCTGTGACTTGAACAAACTACTAATAAACAAGAAACACAACGCCCCCAACGCACACCAGAATACGGCGCTCAATAACCATGCCAGCTCTTGCCAGAATGAGCGTGTTGGTGAAAAAAACAGACGCATAATTAACATAGAACACGGTGCCGCCAGCATTGCGCCAAACAGCGGTTTAAGGACTTCTCTACGCTGCGAAAAAAAGCTGGCAACCGCTCCAGGAAGAATGAAAAACAGCAAGCCGATTTCAGGATGCCCGGCAGCCCGAAAAGCGCCTTTCATTTGCGTCGCCAGGAACAGGCACACTACAATGAAGAGGACAAAACAGCAGATTGCCCCCGCCCAACGTTGTTTATGTTTCACTCGCTCCTCCTGACACTGCCTCTATCGAACACATTTTCGCCACTATGGCGTTCAGTAAGATAAAGCCGCTTCGCATTCCATGCTAATATAGGCCAACGCAATTTTTATAGCCGTTGGTACTTAATGTGATTACACTAGTAAAATATATTGTTTCTTTACTATTGCTTAAGTGCGCTGAATGAATTCGCGCCCTGATTTCAGGTAAAAACATTATCTTAAATTACCATTTCTTTCAACAGCTTACTCGTAAACAAGAAGTTAGTCTCCGTGAATATAAACGTCGCCGAATTGTTAAATGGGAATTACATTCTGTTATTATTTGTAGTCCTTGCGCTTGGACTATGTCTAGGAAAATTACGACTTGGTTCAATCCAACTGGGTAATTCCATTGGCGTTTTAGTCGTATCGTTACTATTAGGGCAACAACATTTCAGCATTAACACCGACGCGCTTAATCTTGGCTTTATGTTGTTTATTTTCTGCGTCGGGGTCGAAGCCGGACCCAACTTTTTTTCCATTTTTTTCCGCGATGGGAAAAATTACCTAATGTTAGCTCTGGTGATGGTTAGCAGTGCGCTGGCGATCGCCTTAGGGTTGGGTAAGCTGTTTGGCTGGGATATCGGTCTGACGGCCGGTATGTTGGCTGGCTCCATGACATCGACACCGGTTCTGGTCGGTGCTGGCGACACATTACGCCATTCCGGTATGGAAAGCGGACAGCTCTCCACAGCACTGGATAATCTAAGCCTTGGGTATGCGTTAACTTATTTAATTGGCCTGGTGAGTTTAATTGTCGGCGCACGTTATTTACCGAAGTTGCAACATCAGGATTTACAGACCAGCGCCCAACAAATCGCTCGCGAACGTGGCCTGGACACCGATGCCAGCCGAAAAGTTTATTTGCCGGTGATCCGCGCCTACCGTGTCGGCCCGGAGCTGGTGGCCTGGACCGACGGCAAAAATCTGCGTGAATTGGGTATTTATCGTCAAACCGGTTGCTACATTGAACGTATTCGTCGTAACGGGATTCTGGCAAATCCAGATGGCGACGCCGTACTGCAAATGGGCGATGAGATAGCGTTAGTGGGATATCCAGACGCCCATGCCCGCCTCGATCCCAGCTTCCGTAACGGTAAAGAAGTTTTTGATCGTGACCTTCTCGACATGCGTATCGTCACTGAAGAGGTAGTCGTCAAAAACCATAACGCGGTAGGTAAACGTCTGGCACAACTAAAGTTGACCGATCACGGTTGCTTCCTTAACCGCGTCATCCGCAGCCAGATTGAGATGCCAATTGATGACAACGTTGTGCTTAATAAAGGTGATGTTTTACAGGTGAGCGGCGATGCCCGTCGCGTGAAAACCATTGCTGACCGCATCGGCTTTATCTCGATTCACAGCCAGGTCACAGACCTGCTGGCATTCTGCGCGTTCTTTGTTATTGGCCTGATGATCGGGATGATTACCTTCCAGTTCAGTACATTTAGCTTCGGCATGGGTAACGCTGCTGGCTTGTTATTCGCCGGCATTATGTTGGGCTTTATGCGCGCTAACCACCCGACCTTCGGTTACATTCCGCAGGGGGCGTTAAGCATGGTGAAAGAGTTCGGCTTGATGGTGTTTATGGCAGGCGTTGGTTTAAGCGCCGGTAGCGGCATTAATAACGGCCTGGGCGCGATCGGTGGTCAGATGTTAATTGCCGGATTGATTGTCAGTCTGGTGCCGGTGGTTATCTGCTTCCTGTTCGGCGCTTATGTACTGCGTATGAACCGCGCACTCCTGTTCGGCGCGATGATGGGCGCGCGTACTTGTGCGCCGGCAATGGAGATCATCAGCGACACCGCACGCAGTAACATCCCAGCCTTAGGTTATGCGGGCACTTATGCAATAGCTAACGTACTGCTAACGCTGGCTGGGACAATCATTGTCATGGTATGGCCAGGACTCGGATAAAACTGAAGTTGCCCTGAAAATGAAATTTTTTTGTACAATCGGCGAACTTTTCTTTGGGGCATCAGTCTTAATTAGTGCCACTGCTTTTCTTTGATGTCCCCATTTTGTGGAGCCCATCAACCCCGCCATTTTGGTTCAAGGTTGATGGGTTTTTTGTTGCCTGAAATTTATCTCCTGCCCCGCCACTCGTGCCACCATCCGTAAAATCTCCTCGCGCGATAGCGGCTTACGGTCAGTGACAAAATGCAGCGTCATCCCTTCAATAAAAGCATCCAGAGCCCGGGCCGTTCCAGGTTCAAACCATTGTTCGAGTGTTTGCTGACTGCGCTGCATCCAGTTTTGCATCACTGTTTTTAATAACGGTTTTCGACTGGCCAGCGCGTAGAGTTGATACATCAGTTCCATGTTGTCCGGCGTTGCAACCTGCGAGCTGTAGATCATTTCTGTGATGGCCTGGCAGGCACTGGGGGCATCTCTGACATCGAGAAAAAATGCCTGATATTGCAGTGACATAGTCTGCGTAAAGCTACTGAACGCTTCCAGTAATAGCTCATCAATTCCTGAAAAATAGTAGGTCATCGACCCTAACGGTACCCCGGCAAGGGTAGCTATTTTACGGTGCGTCACGGCATGTATTCCGTAAAGTTTCACCGCCTCGAGAGTGGCCTGGATGATTTTTTCTCGCCGTTGTGGATCGTTAGCGCGACGCATGTCATTTCCTCTCTCTGCAATTGTGTACAAATGTACACAACCTTGCTAAGGTTGTCTTCTCTCTTCTTTTTTTGACGTGATCTATGACAGTAAATTCTTCACGTAATACATTGAAACGCCGTACCTGGGCGCTGTTCATGTTCTTCTTTTTGCCGGGCCTTCTAATGGCTTCCTGGGCAACCAGAACGCCCGCTATCCGCGACATTCTTTCTGTCTCTATCGCCGAAATGGGCGGAGTGCTCTTTGGTCTGTCAATCGGTTCGATGAGCGGCATTCTCTCCTCGGCGTGGTTAGTAAAACGCTTTGGGACGCGTAATGTCATCCTGGTCACGATGTCCTGCGCATTGATCGGGATGATGATATTAAGTCTGGCGCTCTGGCTGACATCTCCTGTGCTCTTTGCCGTTGGTCTTGGCGTTTTTGGCGCCAGTTTTGGTTCCGCAGAAGTGGCGATAAACGTTGAAGGTGCTGCCGTTGAGCGAGAAATGAATAAAACGGTTTTGCCGATGATGCATGGCTTCTACAGTCTCGGTACGCTGGCGGGGGCTGGTGTAGGGATGGCGCTGACGGCCTTTGGAGTTCCGGCAACTGTTCACATTTTGCTGGCGGCGCTGGTGGGCATCGCGCCTATTTATATCGCTATTCAGGCAATCCCTGACGGTACGGGAAAAAATGCTGCCGATGGCACGCAGCATAGTGAAAAAGGGGTTCCTTTTTATCGCGATATTCAGTTGCTATTAATTGGTGTCGTGGTGCTGGCAATGGCTTTTGCAGAAGGTTCTGCCAACGACTGGTTACCCTTATTAATGGTTGATGGCCACGGATTTAGCCCAACATCCGGCTCATTGATATACGCAGGTTTCACATTGGGGATGACCGTTGGACGTTTTACCGGCGGCTGGTTTATTGATCGCTACAGCCGCGTTGCCGTGGTACGTGCCAGTGCACTAATGGGTGCGTTGGGTATCGGGCTAATTATTTTTGTTGATAGCGCCTGGGTCGCCGGGGTATCTGTCGTTCTTTGGGGACTGGGTGCCTCGCTGGGCTTCCCGCTGACCATTTCAGCCGCCAGTGATACCGGCCCCGATGCGCCAACCCGTGTCAGCGTAGTGGCCACGACCGGTTATCTGGCTTTCCTCGTCGGGCCGCCACTGCTGGGCTATCTCGGCGAACATTATGGATTACGTAGTGCAATGCTGGTTGTACTGGCGCTGGTTATTCTCGCGGCTATCGTCGCAAAAGCCGTCGCCAAACCCAATACAAAAACGCAGACTGCGATGGAGAATAGTTGATGGGCATTAAATTAATTGCGGTAGACATGGACGGTACTTTCTTAAGCGATCAAAAAACCTATAACCGCGAGCGGTTTATGGCCCAATATCAGCAGATGAAAGCACAAGGTATTCGCTTTGTGGTTGCCAGCGGGAATCAATATTATCAGTTGATCTCATTCTTCCCCGAAATTGCCGATGAAATTGCTTTTGTGGCGGAAAATGGTGGCTGGGTAGTGAGCGAAGGCAAAGATGTTTTTAATGGTGAGCTATCGAAAGATGCTTTTGCCACTGTCGTGGCGCATTTGCTGACGCGCCCGGAAGTGGAGATTATTGCCTGCGGAAAAAATAGCGCCTATACCCTCAAAAAATATGACGATGCCATGAAAACCGTGGCGGAAATGTATTATCACCGTCTGGAATACGTCGATAACTTTGACAACCTAGAAGATATCTTCTTCAAGTTTGGCCTGAATCTTTCCGATGAACTGATTCCACAAGTGCAGAAAGCATTACATGAAGCCATCGGCGATATTATGGTGCCAGTGCATACCGGCAACGGCAGCATCGATTTAATCATCCCCGGCGTGCATAAAGCCAATGGCCTGCGTCAACTCCAGAAATTATGGGGAATAGACGACAGCGAAGTCGTGGTCTTTGGCGATGGCGGTAATGATATTGAGATGCTGCGTCAGGCAGGGTACAGCTTCGCAATGGAAAATGCCGGCAGCGCGGTTGTTGCAGCGGCGAAATATCGTGCAGGTTCCAATAACCGTGAAGGCGTACTGGACGTGATTGATAAAGTTCTTAAACACGAAGCGCCATTTAATCAATAAAACGGCAGCACGCCCGGCAACACAACGCCTGAATGAAGGCTGCATAATTCGCAGAAATTAACTCACCGGATTATTTCAGGCGAAATGATTATGAAGAATTATGTTTTGCTGGGCGCGTTTCTCATGAGCTTTGCCGGTGCAACGATGGCGCAAAGCGTTACCGTCGATGTGCCAAGTGGATACAAAGTGGTAGTGGTCCCTGATTCTGTCAGCGTTCCACAAGCCGTCAGTGTCGCTACTGTGCCGCAAACCGTCTATGTGGCTCCTGCTCCGGCTTACCGTCCACATCCGTATGTTCGTCACCTTGCCAGCGTTGGCGAAGGAATGGTTATCGAACATCAGATCGATGACCATCACCATTAATACGAAAATGCCTGATTGCATTGTGCAATCAGGCATTTTTTTTACCCTTCATGCGAATTTCCTACCTGTTTATCTTTTAAAAAGATAAACATCAGCAGCAGCCACAAAATTCCGTTGGCAAGGTTGAAGAGATTAAACAGACCATTGCCGCCGTTCAGATACGCGTGTTTACTGATCTCAATACCGACAGTGAAAATCAGCATTTGCAACATACCCATCGCCGCAGAAACCGTACCTTTACTCATATCGCTGGCAAACAACGTCAGACGCACCAGTCCTGCATTCGCCAGACCAATACCAAAAGCATAAATACTTAACCCAGCGGTCATCCACAAATACGCGTGCGATGAGATGACCGTTGCAGCAGCGGCGACCAACAGACCAATCATAATCGGCCAACCGCCCATAATGATCAGCGAACGTACGGTGCGACGCGAGGTCAGTCGCGCCAGCAGTAGGTTCCCCGCAATTAATGCGCCGAAAATGGGAACTTGCAGCAAACCATATTCATAGCTGCTCAACTGCTCGCCGGTTATGATAATAATCGGCGACTGGGCAATCCACGCCAGCAACGGCAGACTAACAAACCCCAGTGCCAGCGCCCCCGCAACAAAGCGACCATTCTTCAGCACCAGCTTGTAGTCACGCCCGAGCTCTTTCAGCGACAGTTTCTCACCTATACGCGTGGCGGTTTCTGGCATGGCACGTTGCAGACCGAAGAAGGAGATCGTTGCCAATGCGGCAAATAATACAAACATCCCTTCCCAGGGCAGCACATGGATCCACGCCGCCCCCACCAACGGGCCGAGTAGCGGAGCAATCAGCGCCACGTTCGCCATCAGCGCGGTGATCTTGATACAAACCGCCTCTTCGAAGGATTCCTGAATTGCGGCGTAACCCACAGCGCCAATGAAACAGAGGCTTATGCCCTGCAAGAAGCGCAACAGCGTGAATTGTTCAATGTTTTGCGCCAGTAATATCGCCAGACAAGTGATGATAAACCACACTACGCCCGCCAGCATCACCGGACGGCGACCAATACGATCCGACAATGGCCCCAGCAGCCACTGTAAAAACATCCCACCCGCAAGGTACGCGGTCATCGAGGTAGGAACCCAATCAATGCCCGCCTGGTACTGTTCCACCACGGCCAACATACCGGGCTGAATCATATCGTTACCGATATAGGTTGAGAATTCGTAGAGCACCAGACAGAGAGGGAAAAGTAATGCCTGACGTCCAAGTCTGGCACCATTAGCTAATCTATTTTGCATGCAATTTCTTCGCCAAGAATAATCGCGCAAAGTTTAATAAAAGCGTGGCTAACGAGAAAGCAATTTTTGCTCCTTAAGCACATTCTTACATTAATCGGCGATTAGATTCTCTTTTTTAAGCTTTATTTAACTACCGCGCGTTACCATTACTTCACGTAATACGGGCCGCTTATGAGAAATAAGACGATGCCGCTTTACCCTGTTTAACATGCACCTTATTCTCACCGCCTTGCCTGACGGCTCCCCATTAAACACCTTATGAGTCTGGAAGTTATGCTGGAAAATCTCAATTACTCATTATTCTCTCTAATTAATGCCACGCCAGATTCTTCTCCGTGGATGATCTCGTTGGCGATTTTTATTGCCAAAGATTTGATTACTGTGGTGCCGCTACTGGTCGGGGTACTTTGGCTGTGGGGACGTACGGCGCAACGGCAGATAGTGATAAAAATAGCGATCGCACTGGCTGTAAGTCTGTTTGTTTCCTGGTGGATGGGTCATTTATTTCCACATGACCGCCCGTTTGTCGAGAATATCGGCTATAACTTCCTGCACCATGCGGCGGATGACTCTTTCCCGAGCGATCACGGCACGGTGATCTTCACCTTCGCTCTGGCATTTTTAATCTGGCATCGTTTGTGGTCCGGATCGCTTCTCATGGTGCTGGCCGTAATTATTGCCTGGTCGCGGGTCTACCTTGGCGTCCACTGGCCACTGGATATGCTTGGTGGGTTGTTGGCGGGAATGATTGGTTGCCTTAGCGCGCAGATTATCTGGCAAGCTGCGGGGGCGATGCTCTACCAGCGGCTGCAATCGTGGTATCGCTTCTGTTTCGCCTTACCGATCCGTAAAGGCTGGGTACGTGGCTGATTTCGGATAAAACGTGTAATATCAGGCGGCTCGCTTCAATAACTATTCAGAGGGAATATGGAAACACGTCGCGAAGAGCGCATCGGGCAATTACTCCAGGAATTAAAACGCAGCGATAAGTTACATCTGAAGGACGCCGCCGCCCTACTTGGGGTTTCAGAGATGACGATTCGTCGCGACCTGAATAACAACAGCGCCCCCGTCATATTACTCGGCGGCTATATCGTTCTCGAACCACGCAGCGCCAGCCATTACCTGCTAAGCGACCAAAAATCCCGTCTGGTGGAAGAAAAACGCCGCGCTGCGAAACTGGCCGCGACGTTGGTAGAACCCGGTCAGACCCTCTTTTTTGACTGCGGCACCACTACGCCCTGGATTATTGAAGCGATTGATAATGAAATCCCTTTCACCGCCGTTTGTTATTCACTGAATACCTTTCTGGCGCTGCAAGAGAAACCACATTGCCGGGCGTTTCTTAGTGGTGGAGAATTTCACGCCAGCAACGCCATCTTCAAACCTATCGATTTTCAACAAACGCTGAATAATTTTTGTCCGGATATCGCTTTTTATTCCGCTGCGGGTGTACATATCAAAAAAGGCGCAACCTGTTTTAATCTTGAAGAGTTGCCGGTAAAACACTGGGCTATGTCGATGGCGCAAAAGCATGTGCTGGTTGTCGACCACAGTAAGTTTGGTAAGATACGTCCGGCACGCATGGGCGACCTGAAACGCTTTGATATCGTAGTAAGCGATCGTTGTCCGGAAGATGAGTATGTGAAGTACGCGCAAACGCAGCGTATTAAGTTAATGTATTAATTAAGCATCGCCGGATGACGTCAACGCGCCATCCGGTCATCTAAAGATTAAGAGAACCAGCTACCAAACCACTGATGGAATTTCATCATCACGAAATCCCACATCCGACCAAAGAATCCACCCTCTTCCACATTCTCCATTACGATCAGCGGACGCTGTTCAATAGATTTACCGTTAAGCTGGAAATCAATGGTTCCGACGACCTGGCCTTTTTTCAGCGGTGCGGCGAGCTGCGGTTCGGTTAATGTATAACTGGCTTTCAGGTTTTTCAGTTGTCCACGCGGAATAGTCACCGATCCGCCTTCGCCAGCACCGAGATTCACTTCACTCTTATCGCCAAACCAGACTCGCTGGGTCACAAAGGTGGCATCAGGTTTAATTGGTGTCACGGTTTCAAAGAAACGGAAGCCCCAGGTGAGCAACTTTTCGGACTCATTAAAACGGATACGATCGGTTTTCGCTCCCAGTACCACAGAGATCAAACGCATGTCGCCCTGGGTCGCGGAGGCCACCAGGTTGTAACCGGCACCTGCCGTAGTACCGGTCTTCATACCATCGACATTGACATTACTACTCCACAGCAGACGGTTACGGTTAGGCTGGCGAATCTTGTTGAAGGTAAATTCCTTCTCTTTATGAATGGCGTACTCTTCCGGTACATCGTGGATTAACGCTTTGCCCAGCAAGGCCATATCGCGTGCGGTACTGAACTGCCCCGGAGCGTCAAGACCGTGCACCGTCTGGAAGGTGGTGTTGGTCAGGCCCAATTTTTTAGCATAACCATTCATCAAGCCAATAAATGACTCCTGACTGCCCGCGACGTAATCTGCCAGCGCAATACAGGCGTCATTACCGGACTGAATAATCACGCCTTTGTTTAAATCGGCCACCGAAACCTGATCGCCCGGTTTGAGGAACATCACCGATGAACCGCGCAGCGCCGGATTCCCCGTCGCCCAGGCATCTTTACCGACCGTCACCATATCGGTGAGTTTAATCTTATCGGCCTTGAGCGCCTGCCCAACCACATAGCTGGTCATGATTTTGGTCAGACTGGCTGGGTCCAGTTTCTCATCCGCATTACCTTCAGCCAGCACTTTTCCGCTGGCGTAATCCATTAAAATCCATGCACGCGCATCCACGCTCGGCGCGTCAACGGTCTGTTCCGCCGCGAATGCCGTTGGGGCAAAAAGAAATAAAAATGCAGAACCCGCTGCAAGACCACGAAGGAGAGAGGAGTATTGCGTCATAAATGCCACCCGAGTATCCATTCAAAAAAAATACGTTATATCGCCGTATGATAAGTTCGGTGATTAATAACGCACACACAAACTTAAAGAAACCGTAAGTTGGTAAAGTTTTTAAAGTTTATGCAATATCCTGCCGCTTCGCTGCTTCTGGCGTCATTTTTTTACCAACTGTTGCTTAAAAGTTAACTTTACTCCACCATCAGAGTCCTGTTCAGCCTGTGGCTGCCTGTGTAAAAAGGGGTGAGTATGATTACGCTGTGGGGTCGGAATAATTCAACCAACGTAAAAAAAGTGTTGCTGACGCTCGAAGAACTGGATCTGCCTTATGAGCAAATTCCCGCGGGCCGTGAGTTTGGAGTAAACCATGACGCCGACTTTCTGGCGATGAATCCCAACGGGCTGGTGCCGCTGTTGCGCGACGACGAAAGTGATTTAATTCTCTGGGAATCGAACGCCATTGTCCGCTACCTGGCAGCACAGTACGGGCAAAACCGCTTGTGGATCGACTCGCCAGCACGTCGTGCAGAAGCGGAAAAATGGATGGACTGGGCAAACCAGACGCTCAGTAATGCCCATCGCGGGATCCTGATGGGATTGGTCAGAACACCGCCTGAAGAGCGCGACCAGGCCGCCATTGATGCCAGTTGCAAGGAATGCGACGCTCTGTTTGCCCTTCTTGATGCGGAACTGGCAAAAGTGAAATGGTTCTCTGGTGATAAATTTGGCGTGGGTGATATCGCTATTGCACCGTTTATCTACAATTTGTTTAACGTCGGTCTGACCTGGACACCGCGTCCAAATCTGGAGCGCTGGTATCAACAGCTCACTGAACGCCCCGCAGTGCGTAAAGTGGTGATGATCCCCGTTAGCTAATTATTACGTGGACTTACTTTCAGTAATTCGCCATTGGACTCGTCGGTCAATACGTACAAATAACCGTCGGGCCCAGTGCGAACATCACGAATTCGCTGCCCTCTGTCCGTTAATATGCGGCCATCTTCCGTTACCTGATTGCCTTTGACGCTCATCACGATGACATCTTTGTCTTTTAACGCGCCAATAAATAATTTTTGCTGCCACTGGGGGAATTTGTCGCTGTTATAGAAGGCCATACCGCTCACGGCGGGCGAATCTTTCCAGTAGAAAATCGGTTGTTCGGTACCGGCAACGATTCCCCCTTTCGCTTCCGGTATTTTAAGTCCCGAGTAATTGATGCCCCAGGATGCCAGCGGCCAGCCGTAATTTTTGCCTTTTTCCGGGATATTAATTTCATCACCACCGCGCGGACCATGCTCATTCAGCCACAGCGCATTGCTCCACGGATTCATCGCCATCCCTTGCGGATTACGAATGCCGTAAGACCAGATCTCAGCGCGTGCACCGGATTCTTCCTTTACAAAAGGATTATCATCCGGGATCTCGCCCTGGTCGGTCAGACGCACCAGTTTGCCCTGTAATTTATCCAGATCCTGCGCCGTCGGGCGCTGATTGTTTTCCCCCAGACCAATAAACAAATAACCTTTGCCGTCAAACACCAACCGTCCGCCAAAATGGTTACCGGTAGAAAGCTTAGGCATCTGACGAAAAACGGTGCGGAAATCCGTTATTTTTGTCAGATCATCGCTCAAACGGCCATAACCTACGGCAGTACCGGCTTTGTCATCATCTCCCTGTTCTGAATAACTTAACCAGATGCGGCGAGACTGGGCAAAATCAGGCGCTAAAGCTACATCCAACAAGCCTCCCTGCCCGTGTGCCCAGACTTCCGGCACACCAGCCAGCGGCGCAGATAATCCTTTTCCTTCTTGCCAGTGGCGTAACTCGCCACCACGCAGCGTGATTAACATACCGTGATTATCGGGTAAAAAGGCCAGCGCCCAGGGATGGTCGAGTTTGTCTTGCAATACCTCGACATTTACCGTTGCAGGCGCCGCCCAGAGAGCGGAAGAAACACAGAAAAGGGTCACAAGGAAAAGGGATTGTCGATGCATAACGCCTCCGGATTGACTCTGGCTTAAAGCGTAGTCAGTCAAAAGCGCAACAAATGCATTTTTACATAAACTTAAACATGAAGGGGGAGATGCATTCTCCCCCTTAGTTTTCAGGCCTTCTCAAGCATGGCGTGCTTCTGCAGGCTCTGGATACTCAGCGTTAAGCTCATCAGACAATTTTCAAGCTTATCGGCGTTGACGGTAATAAAATTTGGGCAATCATGATACCCACTCATCAAACATACTGCGGCTGTCGCTAATGCTTCTTCAGCATGATGAAGAGCATCCCACTCTTCCTTATCCAGATGAAGATTCAACCGCAGCGATTTATCGTGCAATTCGCGATGCAGTTTAAAAAAGTTATCTCGTAGATGATTGCTTTCGCTGACGGACATGTATCCTTTGGCCTTCCTCAGATGCACGTATGCAGCGAGGTCAACTTGTGCGTCTTTCAACCGGTTCAGCAGGTCGCTTCGCTGTCTGTCAACGAACATACTTCGATCCTCCTCTTTCCAACCTTGTTGCAATTAAATAGTATGGCTATTTTTTGAGCAAAATGCTGTCAAGGATCAATACTTCACATCTTATTAATATTAATTTACATTATTTCTCTTTCCAGTACCTCACATCCCCACGGCGCCAGTTCTAATTCTTGTGAACAAGCCTTGCCCGTTTCCGCCACTCGCCACGCTCCAGGAAGCACAACATTTTGTACATGAGCAGTGTAATTTTGTACAAAAACCCATTCCTGATCGCCGTCTGTCCGACGCGTTGCAATAACGCCAACAGGAAGTTCAGTAGCAAGTGCTTTTGGGAGATGAAGTGTGTTGATCAACATCGCGGCAAACGCTTGATGAAATGACGCATCATTACGCGAAGCCACATAAAAAGCACGACCTTGTCCGACGTGATTTACCGTTAACGCAGGTGTACCCGCATAAAAATCCTCACCATAGCGCGCCAGAACCTGAGCACCTTCGGCGTGAATAACCGCACATAATTCCCGTGCCTGCCATTGCCCCTGCAGTCCATACGCATTCGGCTCGCAGATAACTTCGTTATGCTGATAATCATTAAGACTATCAATCTCTTCAGCCCATACGCCCATCAGGTCACGCAACGGGCCAGGGAACCCACCCAGGTGACATAAATCGGTTTCATTAACAATCCCGGACCAGTAAGTGGTGACAAAATTGCCACCAGCTTCGACATAGGCACGAGCACGCGCAGCAAATCCATCGCGAACCATATAGAGCATTGGGGCGATAACTAACTGATAACCCGTAAGATCACAATCAGCATTGATAATATCGACCGCCACGCCCTGCTCCCAGAAAGGTCGGTAATGCTCCACTACCGTTTGTTCGTAGTGGATACCGCAATTGCGCGGCCCGGCAGCATCATTGACCGCCCAGCGGTTTTCCCAGTCGAAAATAATGGCAACTTTGGCCTGCGTTTTCGTCCCAACCAGTTGTTTAAGATGAGCCAGCCGTTGCCCCAGTTGTATGACTTCGCGCCCGGTACGCGTCTCCAGATGACCGACGTGATCAACCACCGCACCATGAAACTTCTCCACGGCACCACGACTCTTACGCCACTGAAAATAGTGCACGCCGTCTGCGCCGTGAGCGACGGCCTGTAAGGAAGAAAGAATATTCATTCCCGGCTTTTTCAATTTGCTGGTTGGCTGCCAGCTTGTCTGGCTGGGCGTGGATTCCATCAGAATAAACGGTTTATTTTTCAAGGTACGCATCAGGTCGTGATACATCGCAGTTTTACAGGCTACGGCGCGTTCATCTTCCTGTTTGTGCCACATGGGGTAGCTATCCCAACTCACAAAATCAACCACTTCGGCTAATGCCCAGTAGTTGTAGTCATTGAAATACCACATAAAATTGGTCGTCGCAGGTAAATCGGGGCGTTCTGCTTTTAACGGCGCGATTTCCATTTGATAGAACTCTTTTACCTGCGATGTGACAAAGCGCCGCCAATCAAGATTCAAACCGTGGTTGGACATTTCACCTATTGGGGAAGGAGATTCAATTTGTGACCAGTCACTGTATGTATGACTCCAGAAGCCAGTCCACCATGCCTGATTAAGCGCCTCAAGAGTGGTGTAACGCGTCTGCAACCAACGGCGAAACGCCTGTTGGCATCCATTACAATGACACTCTCCGCCATACTCATTACTGATATGCCATCCCAGAACCGCCGGATGATTGGCGTATCGCTGCGCCAGCTTACGGTTAATTTGCGTCACTTTATCTTTATACACTGGCGAAGAAAGGCAGTGATTATGGCGACCACCGTGAAGCATTTTCTCGCGTGAGGCGCTAACTCTCAGAACCTCTGGATAACGAGCAGCAAGCCAGGCGGGTTTGGCTCCGCTTGGTGTTGCGAGGAAGACAGAGATCCCACCAGCATGAAGTTTATCGAGCACCTCATCCAGCCAGTCAAAGCGATACTCACCCTCTGTGGGTTCCAGCATTGACCAGCTAAAAATGCCCACCGACATGGTGTTACAACCAGCCTGTTGCATCATAGCGATATCTTTTTCCAGAATCCCAGGGACATGTAACCATTGCTCCGGATTGTAATCAGCGCCATGAAGTAACCATGGGGCTCTGGGGATGATCGGTGGGTACTTGTCCATGTTGACTCCTGAATTGTTTTAAACAGACAAAAAATGTTATTCGTTCACAATAATGTCATCTAGTAATTTATTGCTTCGTTATGCAAGGAATGTCCGGCAGGAATGTGATCAAGTACGCGTTTTTCCCTTCAAACAGGTTCGTCGGTTCAGCTTACCGGCACTGAGACAGGTGAGCGTGATACGTATGACATTCACTGCGGTATACTGTGACAAATCTTTTAGCCGGGGCGAATATGAAAACCAAAGCTGCAACCCTTGCCGATGTTGCTCGTCATGCCAATGTTTCTTATCAGACAGTGTCACGGGTGCTTAACAATTCAGCGAACGTGTCTGCTAAAACACGTCAAAAAATTGAACAAGCCATTGCCGAACTTAAGTACGTTCCAAATCGCGTAGCTCAACAGTTGGTAGGGAAAGAGAGCAAAACGGTCGGGCTGGTTACAACTTCACTTGCCCTGCATGCCCCCTCGCAAATTGCGGCAGCAGTGAAAAAATATGCCGGAGAACAGGGATATCAGGTGCTGATATCCATGATTGACGATGTTGATATTAAAGGTATTCAGGCTGCAATTAATGAATTAAAAGCACAACGGGTAACAAAGATTATTATCAACGCACCGCTGGAAACGGCATTGGCTGAAACACTGGTTGCTGAAAACAGCGATGTATTGTGTTTGTTTCTCGACGTGGACCCTTATAGCCCGGTATTTAACGTCACTTTTAATCCCGCAGAAGGTGCACGCGCCAGCGTGAAACATCTTTACGATTTGGGGCATCGTCAATTTTGCTTGATCTCTGGCCCTGAAAATTCAGTACCAGCGCGGCTACGACTCAATACCTGGCGCGACACCCTCGCTTCACTCCAACTGACGCCGCTGGCCATTCATTATGGTCGTTGGGACGCTCAAAGCGGCTATCTGGCGACGTTACAAATGCTACGTGAAACACCACAGGTAACCGCTCTTCTGATCGCCAATGATCAGATGGCATTGGGGGCATTAAGCGCCTTACATCAACAAAAACGTAAAATCCCGCAAGATATTTCTGTCATAGGCTATGACGACACCTATGAGAGTGCATTTTTTGAACCTTCGCTAACGACGGTCGCAATCGACTTTGATTTACAAGGGAAAATTGCCGTTCAACAAATTTTACAGCCGGACGATGAACACGCGATGCTCCGCTCTTCAACCATCCTTCCCAGTCGCCTGGTCGTGCGTAACTCTGCTGGTCCCCTGCACTCACCACAGACTGATCTGATGAATATTGCTGAACACCTTCGCACACTGGCAGATGAGCTAACACGAAAGGCATAAAAGTAATACGTTCTCATAAAAAGATTTAGTGATCTGTTTCGCTAAATCTTTTTTATTATCAGCAATAATTGTGATGTAAATCTCAAACATTCATTTAACACATTGCCTAATCATCGCGGTCAGGGTCAGAGTAAAAATGAAATTGTTAACGTATGACATTTCCGGAGATGCATACCAAAACAATAACCAGTAAGCACAGCTAATGCCTGTGCCAACGGTAAATGACCCAACGCCAGTGATTGAGGATATGGCTATGTTATTGCCCGGTAAACGTAATTATATTTTGCTCAGTATTTTCGATTTTCTGTACCTCTTCGCCTGGTCGGCAACGATGGCATTTTTTGTCATATGGACGACACAGCATCTGGAAATTACCGCCACACGCACAGGATTGCTTTATTCCGTTAATGCTTTCATTGCGTTATTAATGCAGCCGTTCTTCGGTTTCATCTCCGATAAATTTGGTCTTAAGAAACAACTCATCTGGCTCCTCGTCGCATTATTACTTCCCGTAGGCCCATTCTTTATTTATGTGTATGCCCCGCTTCTGGTTCATAACTTCTGGCTGGGCGCTGTTTTGGGTGGCATTTACCTGGGGATCATTTTTAATTCTGGCTGTGGCGTTCTGGATTCCTGGATAGATAAAGTTTCGCGCCGTTATCATTTTGAATATGGTCGCGTAAGAATGTGGGGCTCTCTGGGATGGGCCGCTGCCGCGTGGATTGTGGGTAAATACATTGATACCAGCCCTAATCTCTCTTTCTGGCTGGCAAGCTGTGCCATTGTGATCGCCGCAATCTGCTTTATGTTTACCAAAATTGAACTGACCGAGGCGGAAATTGAAAAAACCAATTCGCTGAAAGCTATCCATGCGCTTGAACTGGCGAAAAATAGTCAGTTCTGGTTTTTATTGATGTTCACTCTGTTCGTAACGCAAATTTATGACACCTACGATCAACAATTCGCACAATATTTTTCGCTGCAATTCCCGACGCCAGAAGAAGGCAATCGCTGGTACGGGATTCTGGCTTCTGTCCAGGTCTGTGGAGAAACCTTATTTCTCTGTCTGATGCCGTGGTTTGTTAACCGCACTGGCGCCAAATGGGCATTAGTGATTGCCGGAACCATTATGTCGCTACGCATTGCCGGTTCTGCTATCCAACTGGGGCCAGTGTGGATTGCGGCCGTTAAAATGATGCACGCCATCGAAAAACCACTGATCCTGGTGTCTGTGTTTAAATTTATCGCGGCTAACTTTGATCATAAACTCTCTTCGACGGTATACCTGCTGGTGCTTTTTGTGGCATCCATCGCCACGGCAATCTATTCACCCATTGCCGGCTATCTGTATGACACCATTGGCTTTGCTGAAACCTATCTAATCTTGGGGGCGATTGCCGGTTGCTTCACACTTATTTCGGTCTTTACGCTGCGGGACAAATCCAGCAGCCAGCCTGCGGAGGCGCTAACTGAAAACCCAGTAGCATGACAATCATTTGCGCCCCGATATTTGGGGCGTTTTCCTCGCCTGTTGACCAGATTACGATACAAATTTTATCCAGAACTCTGTAGAATCCCTGCCCTGACCTTTCCTGTAACTGAATATTTTTTAAGCTATGAGCAAAGTAACTCCCCAGCCGAAAATCGGCTTTGTTTCCCTCGGCTGTCCGAAAAACCTCGTCGATTCAGAGCGCATTCTGACCGAACTGCGTACTGAAGGTTATGACGTAGTACCGAGCTATGACGACGCAGATATGGTGATCGTCAACACCTGCGGCTTTATTGACAGCGCGGTGCAAGAATCTCTGGAAGCCATTGGCGAAGCGTTGAATGAAAACGGCAAGGTGATTGTGACTGGTTGTCTGGGAGCAAAAGAAGATCAGATCCGCGAAGTTCACCCGAAAGTGCTGGAAATCACCGGGCCTCATAGCTACGAGCAGGTTCTGGAGCACGTTCATCACTACGTGCCAAAACCGAAACACAATCCGTTCCTGAGCCTGGTGCCGGAACAGGGTGTTAAGTTGACCCCGCGTCATTATGCCTATCTGAAGATTTCCGAAGGTTGTAACCACCGCTGCACCTTCTGCATTATTCCTTCAATGCGCGGCGATCTGGTGAGCCGCCCGATTGGCGAAGTATTAAGCGAAGCGAAACGTCTGGTGGATGCGGGCGTTAAAGAGATTCTGGTGATCTCACAGGATACTTCCGCCTATGGCGTTGATGTAAAACACCGTACTGGCTTCCACAACGGCGAGCCGGTAAAAACCAGCATGGTCAGCCTGTGCGAACAGTTATCGAAACTGGGGATCTGGACACGTCTGCACTACGTTTACCCTTATCCGCACGTGGACGACGTCATCCCGCTGATGGCTGAAGGCAAAATCCTGCCATATCTGGATATTCCGCTGCAGCATGCCAGCCCGCGCATTCTCAAACTGATGAAGCGCCCAGGTTCGGTGGATCGCCAACTGGCACGTATCAAAAAATGGCGTGAAATCTGCCCGGAACTGACCCTGCGTTCAACCTTTATTGTCGGCTTCCCTGGCGAGACGGAAGAAGATTTCCAGATGCTGCTCGACTTCCTGAAAGAAGCACGTCTGGATCGCGTTGGCTGCTTTAAATACAGCCCGGTTGAAGGCGCAGATGCCAATGCTCTGCCGGACCAGGTCCCGGAAGAAGTGAAAGAAGAACGCTGGAATCGCTTCATGCAACTGCAACAACAGATTTCCGCCGAGCGCCTGCAGGAGAAAGTTGGCCGTGAAATTCTGGTGATCATCGACGAAGTGGATGAAGAAGGCGCGATTGGCCGCAGTATGGCTGATGCGCCGGAAATCGACGGCGCGGTCTATCTTAACGGTGAAACCAAGGTTAAGCCGGGCGACATCCTGCGTGTGAAAGTCGAGCATGCCGATGAGTACGATTTGTGGGGTAGTCGAGTTTAATTAATGCCAGGCCGGGCAAATTTATTTTCCCGGCCTGCTAATAAACATTATTGCCAGCTAATCTGCGCCCTGCCGTTTTTCTTACTCTTATACAGTCGCTCATCTGCCAGCATTTTCAGCCGTTCAACGGTGGTACATTCATTTGAATGCGCTACGCCGATACTGGTGCTTAAATTAATGCTTCCCACCTGGAAATGAACGATTTCTTTTAATATCGATAGCAACTCTTCCAGCGTTCCACCTGTATAAATCACCGCAAATTCGTCGCCGCCAAAACGATAGACTTTGCCTTTATCCACCGGAATTTGTGATTTAAGGATTTTCACAACCTTAATCAACACTTCATCGCCCAACAAATGACCGAAGGTGTCGTTAATGTTCTTGAATTTATCGACGTCAAACAGGCACAAATATCCGCCTTTTTCCGGCAAGGCTTTTAAGTCTTCGTCAAAGGATTTTCTGCCCATCGCTTTCGTCAGGTCGTCAAGAAACGCTGAGTTATACATACTGTAGAGTTTTTTGACATCCGCCGCCGAGAAGAAAAGCCCACCGTCCAGCACACGGTCAAAATGGTTATTAATAATGGCTTCTTTTTCAACAATGCCCTGATTGATCACTCTGCGTACCAGATAGAGGCAGCTGGCCCCTGATATAACCGCCACCAATGCGGCAAAGAAGATGATCAACGTACATACCTGAAAATAAACGTCTTTTTTATAGGCAAACACATACAATCCTGTTGGCAAATAGGAGAAGTGCTCCATCGCTTCCGAAACAGTGAAGATGGCGTTTTTGGCGTTATATTCATCACCAGTAACCGATTTGCCATTCTTAAAAAGTGAGAACATCAGGTTATCGCTGTCCATTGCCAGTGATTTTGACAGTAAAGAAAAGCGCTCCAGCCCAAGCAAAAATATCAGACTACGATTATGGCTAACCGGGTAGAGATAATAGACGAAGGTTTTACCGTCAAAAGAGATAAACCCCGTATTCTTAACATGCAAATACTTAACCACCTGCATGATATTTGTACAATAGTTATTCTCGTACTCCTTTACCTGAATACACTCATCACTGGAAATCAGATAAGGTCCAACATCATACAAATAAGAAGGAGAAACCGAATCGGCATAGGCTGTGCGTAAGCCAACCAGCAATTGTTCTTCCGTAGGGTTTAGCGTATTGATGAGATCAATTGCCACACTACGCCGATATTCAGCAATATTCGCCACCGCAAAAGCAGTATCAATAACGGACTGTTTCAGGCCATACACCCGTTCTTTCACCATTTGAGTGTAGATCCCGCAGGCAACTGCCGAAATCATAATAAAAATCAGCAGACTGACTGTAAGTACGAATTTATTGATTCTGGACATACCTAAACTACTCTTTTACTAACTTTCCACTTTTATCCCAGGCAGAGAATGGCATAGGCTTCTGGTACAGATACCCTTGGGCCTGAACACAGCCTAATTTGATTAATTCACGCGCAACCTCTTCGCTCTCAACACCTTCTGCAATCACCGGAATCTGGTTATAGCGTGCCAGGTCGAAGATAATGCGTACAATTTTTCCCGCGGTGCCGAAAATATCGCCGGTAAATTGCGAATCTACTTTTATGCTGTCAGGGTTAATTTCATAAAAACGTTTCAGGTTTGACAGCCCTGTGCCAAAGTCATCAATCGATATCCCTACCCCTTGTTTACGCAGTTGTGCAATATTGAGATAAAAATGTTCATTAATTCGTTCGATCACTGTTTCAGTGATCTCAATACAGATACTATTCGCCTGCAGATCATGTTCTTTCATGATAGTTGTAAAATGCTCATGAAAGTGTGGTTCGTTTAGCTGCCAGGGTGACACATTAATATGCAGTAAGAAACCGTCCTTCAGGGCCGCACGCTGGCTAAAATGCCTGAATTCACGCATTGCGGTTTTAATAATTTGATAGCCAAGCTCATTGATAAACCCAATATCTTCAGCAATCGTAACAAACTTCAGCGGTGAGATTATTCCTCGTTCCGCAGAGATCCAGCGGCATAATGCTTCTGCGCCGATAATGTCTCTGGTTTTCATATCAACAATCGGTTGATAGACTAAAAACAATTCACCTATTTCCATTGCATGGCGAATATTACGCGCAATCCAAATATTCTCTTCAATTTCGTTGAGTTTCGCGTCATCACAGAAAATAAACTCAGAGAACATATGGTCACGGATACTGGAAATCGCCAGTTTCAGTTTTTCGGCATAACTCCAGGCATTTTCACCTTTCAAAGGTTCACAAATGGCAGATTTGTGTATACGCAGATTACGATAACCAAAGCTGCTGTCAAAATCATTTTCCATCGCTATCTTGCGGGTAAACGTCTGTACATTTTCCCGGCACAATAATAAATAGAGATCGGCATTGAATGTCACTATATCGCAGCATTGCGCATATTTCTCGGCAATTCGCTGACACAGTTTCCTGACGATTTTATTGCGTTCCTCGACGCCAAACACAGCTTCGACGGCTTCCAGTCCGCACAGTTTGATGATCCCGACGGCCAGATATTGGTTATTATTAGATTCAATAATCGCCAAGTTTTTGATAAAACCACTCTCCTGATCGTAGGAGATTAGCGAGAGCAGTTTATTCGAACGTTCAATTTCGGCATCTTTCATTTCCGCTATGGAATTTTTGATGCTAATAATCTCTTTCGCATCGCCTTCACGGATTTTCAGCGCCTGCATTTGTTCAGTAGAATCGGGCAAAAACTCCAGCGTATTGACCAGTTCTGTCATTTCGGAAAATTGTCGACGAAACACACGCGTGGTCATTAAGTAAACCAACAGCAGTACGATAATAATAAATACAAATGGTAGATAAAAGAGTTTATCTGATGCGTTAAATAAATTACCTGTGGGATAATAAAAATATATTTCGAACAACGCGTTATTTGGAACTTCTGATGTTCTTGCGATATATTCCGTATCGAAAGAATCAATAATGTTATAATTTCCTTCGCTATTATAAATAATCAGTTTTTCACGGGCGAGTTGGTTTTTGGCGATGATCTCATGGCCTTGTTTCAAAAACAGCACTTCATCAGTCGAACTGATTTGATCAAGATATTCATTCAGATAGCGCCAGTTTAAGTCAACATGAATTTTGTTAACCGCCAGTAAGTCACGGTCTTTTCCATTAATTCGTAGGGTAAAAGAGATACACTTTTTCCCTGGTCGATCAAAGCAATTGTAGGCCGGATTCCAACTACTGACCGAGTTGTCTGATGCCACCGACCAGGGCCGCTGCGACGGGTTAAAGTCGGCAAAGATGACGCGTCCTGCCTCATCGACAAGCGGCCCATTTACTTTTTCCTGATGGTAAACAATGATTTTATCATTCGCCCGACGTGAAAAGAGATAATATTTATTATCATCCAGTACCAATCCTACCGAATCCAGAAATGGCATCATTTCCATTTTCAGAATGACGGCACGTTTAATTTCTTCACTGTTTTTTAATAAATACAACGAGTCCTTTAACGTTAAGGCAGAACGCTCAATATCTTTAAAAAAATAACCTACGTTTTTTGAATAAGTTCAAAGCGGCTATCGGCACGTTTTACCGCCCTTTCCGATACCAACTGATAGTTAATGATGAAAAAAAGACCAATAAATGACAGCGTAGCCAACAAAAATAAAATAATCAGTCTTATCTTTATCTTTTCGTATAAACTAAGCATGTTAATACACGTAACAAAATAACTATCAGTACGCTGCCCTGCTGCATAAATAGACTTTTACAGCAGCATATTTACCCAATTACCTGATTCTACAAAATCGGCAGAAAGTTACAACATTTGCGTATAGCAATAATTTCCTATGACGCCATTACATTTTTAAGCAATATTCTGCCGTGGCTATGCTTTAATTTTCGGGTCCAGCGCGTCGCGTAAACCATCGCCCAGCAAGTTGAAAGCCAGCACGGTAAGGAAGATAGCGAGTGCCGGGAAAACCGCCACATGCGGCGCGATGACCATATCCGCTCGCGCTTCATTGAGCATAGCCCCCCATTCTGGTGTCGGCGGCTGCGCCCCCAGGCCAAGAAATGAAAGGCTGGCAGCCGAGATGATCGAAGTGCCAATACGCATTGTGAAAAAGACGACAATGGAAGAGACAGTCCCGGGCAAGATATGGCGCAACAAGATGGTCATGTCGCTGGCACCAATACTGCGCGCCGATTCAATAAAAGTTTGCTGTTTCAACACCAGCGTGTTGCCGCGCACCAGACGGGCAAAAGCCGGAATGGAAAAGATGGCGACTGCGATAATTACGTTGGCAATACCGCTTCCTAACACCGCAACAACAGCAATCGCCAGTAAAATACCCGGGAAGGCAAACAGCACATCGCAAATACGCATAATCAATCGGTCCCACCAGCCTTCGTAATATCCCGCCAGTAAGCCCAATAGCGTACCGATCGCCGCACCAATAAAGACAGCAAACACACCCGCCGCCAGCGAGATTTGCGCGCCGACCAGGACACGGCTGAAAATATCACGCCCCAGCGAGTCGACACCAAACCAGTGTTGCAAAGAAGGGCCGTTATTCAGGTTGTCATAATCGAAAAAATTTTCGGCATCATAGGGGGCGATCCAACGGGCAAAAATTGCCACCACAATCAGCAAAATGACGAACAGTGCGGCGGCCATCGCCATATGCTGACGGCGAAAACGTCGCCAGAACTCATGCCACGGTGTACGTACCTGGTCAGGTTTTACCAGTGGCATAGCGTTTAACACCGCCTGACGTCGCCAGTTAAATAGTCGCATCCTTACTTGTACCTGATAGCCGGGTTAATGGCGGCGTAAAGCACATCCACCACTAAGTTGATAAGAATAAACTCCAGCGAGAAGAGCAGAATTTCTGCCTGAATCACCGGGTAATCACGCATTTCTACGGAGTCAACGAGTAAGCGTCCAAGTCCGGGCCAGTTGAAAACTTTCTCCACCACAATGGAACCACCGAGCAAAAAGCCAAACTGCAATCCCATCATGGTGACCACAGGGATCATGGCGTTGCGTAAACCATGCTTGAGGACAACCCAGGTTTCGCTTACCCCTTTTGCCCTCGCGGTACGCATATAATCCTCACTTAAAACATCAACAAACGAGGCGCGGGTAAAACGCGCCATCACTGCCGCCACCGCCGCGCCGAGCGTCAGAGAAGGTAATATGTAATGCTGCCAACTGTCTGCACCTACGGTAGGCAACCAGCCCAGTTCAACAGAGAAAACCTGAATCAGCAGTATTCCGAGCGCAAATGCCGGAAATGAAATCCCTGATACTGCGATGGTCATACTTAATCGATCCGGCCAACGGTTACGCCAGACGGCGGCGATAATACCCGCCGCCATGCCGAACAGCACCGCCCATGTCATACTGGTAATGGTCAACCACAGCGTAGGCATGAAACGGCTGGCGATCTCCTCGGCAACCGGACGACGCGACACCATCGACAGACCAAAATCCCCCTGCACGGCATTGCTGATATAGTGCCAGAACTGGTGATACAGCGGCTGATCCAGCCCCAGTTGCTGACGCACCAGTTCGATGACCTGCGCATCGGCTTCTGGACCGGCAATCAATCGCGCCGGGTCGCCGGGTAGCATATGGACAAACAAAAACACCAGCACCGAGACAATAAACAGCGTCGGAATCAGCCCCAGCAAGCGTTTGATAACGTAATTAAGCATTCCTCTCCCTGCGCTACTTATTGCAAATCCGCATCTTCAAAGCTAAAGCCAGTGTCTGGCATAATCCAAAAACCGCTCAGTTTTTTGCTGTGTGCCGACACCAGTTTTTCTACCACCAGCGGGATCCACGGCGACTCTTGCCAGATGGTATCCTGCGCCGCCTTATACAAGCGCGCCTTTTCCGCCGGATCGTTGGTTTTCAGCGCCTGGGCAAGCTCGTCATCCACCTGCTTATTGCTGTAAAACGCAGTATTAAACAGCGTCGGTGGCCAGTTCTGCGAGGCGAACAGCGGCGATAGCGCCCAGTCAGCTTCACCGGTCGAGGCCGACCAGCCAGTATAGAACATTCGCACGCCGCTCTCTTTCTGCCCTTTACCTTCAACTTCTGCCGCCCGCTGCCCGGCATCCATCGCCGTCACCTGGGCTTTAATCCCCACCTGCACTAGCTGTTGCTGGGTAAATTGCAGCACTTTCTGCGCGGTGCTGTGATTATGTGATGACCACAATGTGGTACTGAAACCGTTGGGATATCCCGCCTCTTTTAATAGTTCGCGCGCTTTAGCCGGATCGTAAGGCCACGGTTTATAACTTTGCGCGTAGGCAATACTCGGTGGCACCACACCAGTGGCAGGAACTGCATATCCCGCGAAGGCCACTTTCACCAGTGCCTGACGGTTGATGGCGTAATTCAGCGCCTCACGCACTTTTGGGTTATCGAATGGTTTCTGCGTCACGTTCATACTGATATAACGCTGCATAATCGACGGGCTGGCCATCAGCTCGATATTTTTGTTCTTGTCCAGTAGCGCAGCTTGTTCATAAGGGATGGGGAAAGCAAACTGCGCTTCCCCGGTTTGCAGCATTGCCGCGCGGGTATTGTTGTCCGCCACTGGACGCCAGGTGATGCTGTCCAGTTTGGGCAAGCCAGGCTGCCAGTAACCCGCGAATTTTTTAACCTTCACAAAATCGGTCTGGTTCCAGGTATCCAGTTCATACGGTCCAGTTCCGACCGGATGAAAACCAATCTCCTTGCCATATTTTTCCAGCGCCGCCGGTGAAATCATCGCGGTCGCCGGGTGAGCGAGGATGTTAATAAACGCGGAGAACGGTTGCTTGAGCGTAATCTTCACCGTTGTCGGATCGACCGCTTCAGTTTTGGCAATATTTTTGTACAGGTTATAGCGTTTTAGATGATTTGCCGGATCGCTGGCTCGGTCCAGATTCGCTTTGACGGCTGCGGCGTTAAAGTCGGTGCCGTCCTGAAACTTAATCCCTTCGCGCAATTTCACGATGTAAGTGAGGCCGTCATCGGAAACGGTATAACTCTCCGCCAGCACGTTTTTCAGTTTCATCTCTTTATCCAGACCGAACAGTCCCTGATAAAAAGATTTCGCTACGGCCTGAGATAACGTGTCATTCGCGTCATACGGATCGAGCGTAGTGAAATTCGATCCCACTGCCACAACCACATCTTTGGCAGCGAATGCACAAGGTGCCATCAACGCTGCGGCAATGCTCAGCGCCACTAACCCACTACGGTGTACAGCTCTTGCCATTTTATTCTCCGCCTGAATGTTATCTACGCAAAAATGCGTACTCTGATTGTGGTTGTGCGACGTAATGCCCCGGCCCGACGCATTGCAACGAGACGGCGGCAACCTCTTCGCCACGCAGATGAATATTGCTGGGAAGATCATCCGACAGCAGCACGCGCTGCGGTCGTAGTCGGGACGGTTCAGCGACCGGAACTGCCGCCAGTAATTTACGTGTATAAGGGTGCTGCGGATTTTCAAAGACCGCACGCCGTGGACCAATTTCAACGATTTGCCCAAGATACATCACCGCCACACGATGACTAATCCGCTCTACAACGGCCATATCGTGGGAGATAAACAGAAAGGCGATGCCAAACTCGCGCTGGAGATCGAGCAACAAGTTGATGATTTGCCCACGGATAGAAACATCCAGCGCCGAGACAGCTTCATCGGCAATAATGACTTTGGGATTCAACGCCAACGCGCGAGCAATGCAGATGCGCTGACGCTGACCGCCGGAAAACTCATGCGGGTAACGCCACGCATGTTCAGGTAACAGGCCAACGCGTTCCAGCAACCACGCAACGCGTGCAGCAGCTTCTTTACCTTGCAATAAACCGTGTACGCGCAGCGGTTCAACAATCGAATCACCAATGGTCTGTCGTGGATCCAGCGAGGCGTAAGGATCCTGAAAAATAAACTGAATATCGCGACGCAATGCCTGAAGTTTGCCTGGTGAAAGGGTATCGATTCGCTGCCCTTTGAAGATGATTTCGCCGCCCTGGGATTCAACCAGGCGCAGCAACGCCCTACCGGTGGTTGATTTGCCACTCCCGGACTCTCCCACCAGCGACAACGTTTCGCCCGGCCAGAGATCAAAACTAACCTTCTCAACCGCATGCACTTCTCGCGTAACGCGATTCAATAAGCCACTACGTAAAGGGAAACGGGTCACTAGATTACGCACCTGTAAAACAGGGTCGCCATCAACCACCGTTTTCTGCTCGACAGGTCGTTCCTGTTTAGCCGGATGTTCAAGTGATATCAGCGGGAAACGGCGAGGATAATCTTGCCCTTTCATCGCCCCCAACTGCGGCACGGCAGCCAACAGCGCGCGGGTATAAGGATGCTGTGGCGCATGAAAAATCTGTTCAACGCTGCCTGTTTCGACCGCTTCGCCCTGATACATCACCAGCACCCGATCGGCAATCTCTGCCACCACGCCCATGTCGTGAGTGATAAAGATGACGCCCATCGACATCTCTTTTTGCAATACTTTGATTAATTGCAGGATCTGCGCCTGAATCGTGACATCCAGTGCGGTGGTCGGTTCATCCGCAATCAGCACCGCCGGGCGACATGACAGCGCCATTGCAATCATCACTCGCTGGCGCATCCCACCGGAGAGTTGATGCGGATAACGCGAAAGAATGGTTTGGGCTTCCGGGATGCGAACCTGATCCAGCATCCGCTTCGCCTCTACCATCGCCTGTTCACGACTGGCGTTTTGATGCAAACAGATCGACTCGGCAATCTGCTCACCCACAGTAAATACCGGATTCAGCGAGGTCATCGGCTCCTGAAAAATCATCGCGATATCTGCGCCGCGCACATGCTGTATTTGACTGGCACTCTGCTCGTTAAGCTCAATCACTTCACGACTGCGTCGCCGCAACAGCATTTTATCGCACTGCACCAGACCGCCTGCTTGTTCCAATAGACGCATCAATGCCAGTGCTGTGACAGATTTACCGGAACCTGATTCCCCGACAATGGCCAGCGTCTCGCCGCGTCGCAGCCGAAAAGAAAGATTGCGCACCGCAGCCACTTTCTGCTGGTCCTGCATAAAGGCAATGTTGAGATTATCGACCGCCAGGACATCACCGGCATCAAGTTCATCACTGTGTGGCAACGGTGTCCCCTTTTTCGCGGTAGATACCAGTGGTTGGTGTATCGCCTGCATAGCCCCAGGCGCGATACATTCCTTCGGTGTTAAACGGTAGTGCGACGTTACCTTCGTGGTCGATAGCGATTAAACCACCGCTGCCGCCAAGCGCCGGGAGTTTTTCCATCACCACCCGCTCGCAGGCTTCCGCGAGGCTTAGACCGCCATAATCCATTAACGCGCCGATGTCATACGCCGCCAGCGCGCGGATGAAGACTTCGCCCGTACCAGTACAAGAAACCGCCACACTGGCGTTATTGGCGTAGCATCCAGCACCCACTAAGGGACTATCGCCCACTCGTCCGGGTAATTTATTGGTCATTCCGCCCGTGGACGTGGCGGCCGCCAGATTGCCGTGTAAATCCAACGCCACGGCGCCCACCGTGCCCATTTTTTGTTTTTCATCCAGCGGAGCGCCGCTATGGTCGAGGACGGTTTCCCCACACTCACGCGCCGCCAGCAGCTGTTCATAACGCAAAGGCGTGGAGAAAATCTCCGGCGAGACGCGCTCCATGCCATGAGAAAAAGCAAAGTTTTCCGCCCCCTCACCAATCATCATCACATGCGGGCTTTGCTCCATCACCAGACGAGCGGCAAGAATTGGGTTGCGCAGATGGCTAATGCCCGCCACCGCCCCCGCTTTCAGTGTGTTGCCATCCATCACGCAGGCGTCCAGTTCATGCGTTTCATCACGCGTAAAGACGGCGCCAATTCCGGCGTTAAAGAGCGGACACTCTTCCAGCAGGCGCACCGCTTCTGTCACCACATCCAGCGCGCTTTCGCCCGCTTCGAGCATTTGCTGTCCGGTTTCAACAATGGCAGACAGCGCCTCAATGTAGCGTAATTCCTGTTGCAGACTCATCTGTGCGCGGCTAATTGCGCCTGCGCCGCCGTGGATTGCAATGACTGCTTTGCCCATAGTCTTCGTCCATTAAGGGTGGCTCGCCACTTTTGCTATAAATATCAGAATTTTTATGAATTACTCATTCAATTTTTGAATATAGAAAGATGTATATGGCATGTAAAGGAGAGCGTCTGCTCTACGACCGAGGTGGCATACAGTCTGTGGCGTTTTTCTGACATAATAGGCAAATTCGATTTTGCCTCCGCAGGAGTGTTTTCATGGAATTTACCACCGGATTGATGTCGCTCGACACCGCGCTTAATGAGATGCTTTCTCGCGTTACCCCACTGACCGCCCAGGAAACGCTGCCACTGGTACAGTGTTTTGGCCGTATTCTGGCGAGCGATGTGGTTTCGCCGCTGGATGTCCCAGGGTTTGATAACTCCGCAATGGACGGTTACGCGGTACGTTTGGCCGATATCACCTCCGGACAACCGCTGCCCGTTGCCGGGAAGTCGTTTGCCGGTCAGCCTTATCATGGCGAGTGGCCCGCTGGCACCTGCATCCGCATTATGACTGGCGCACCAGTACCGGAAGGCTGCGAAGCAGTGGTCATGCAGGAACAGACTGAACTAACGGACAATGGCGTACGTTTTACCGCTGAAGTGCATAGCGGGCAAAATATTCGCCGTCGCGGTGAAGATATCTCTGCGGGCGCGGTTGTTTTTCCGGCAGGTACTCGCCTGACTACCGCTGAACTGCCAGTGATTGCTTCGCTAGGGATTGCCGAAGCTCCGGTGATTCGTAAAGTGCGAGTGGCGCTATTTTCCACGGGTGATGAGTTGCAGTTACCCGGTCAGCCTCTGGGCGATGGGCAAATTTACGATACCAACCGCCTCGCGGTGCATTTGATGTTAGAACAGCTGGGTTGTGAAGTAATCAACTTAGGGATTATTCGCGACGATCCACATGCCCTGCGCGCCGCGTTTATTGAAGCCGACAGCCAGGCGGATGTGGTGATCAGTTCCGGTGGTGTTTCGGTTGGTGAGGCGGATTACACCAAAACCATTCTCGAAGAACTGGGCGAAATTGCTTTCTGGAAACTGGCGATTAAACCGGGTAAACCGTTCGCGTTTGGTAAACTCGCGAATAGCTGGTTCTGCGGCCTGCCGGGCAATCCGGTTTCTGCGACGCTGACCTTCTATCAATTAGTACAACCTTTGCTGGCCAAATTAAGCGGCAATACCGCCAGTGGCCTACCCGCGCGCCAGCGCGTACGCACGGCATCTCGTCTGAAGAAATCCCCTGGACGTCTTGATTTCCAGCGCGGCGTGCTGCAACGCAACGCCGACGGCGAACTGGAAGTCACGACCACCGGGCATCAGGGTTCACATATATTTAGCTCCTTTAGCCTCGGCAACTGCTTTATCGTGCTGGAGCGCGATCGCGGCAATGTTGAAGCGGGCGAATGGGTGGAAGTCGAGCCATTTAATGCGTTGTTCGGAGGCCTGTAATGGCGGAACTCAGCGATCAGGAGATGCTGCGCTACAATCGGCAAATCATCCTGCGTGGTTTTGATTTTGACGGTCAGGAAGCATTGAAAGATTCCCGCGTGCTGGTCGTTGGCCTGGGCGGCCTCGGCTGCGCAGCCTCGCAGTATCTGGCAAGCGCCGGTGTCGGCAACCTGACGCTGCTCGACTTCGACACGGTTTCGCTCTCAAATTTACAGCGCCAGACGCTGCACAGTGATGCCACGGTCGGGCAACCGAAGGTAGAATCAGCCCGTGACGCACTGGCGCGGATCAATCCACATATCGCGATTACGCCGATAAACGCGTTGCTTGATGACGCTGAACTGGCTGCGTTGATTGCTGAACACAATCTGGTGCTCGACTGTACGGATAACGTTGCGGTACGTAATCAACTGAACGCGGGCTGTTTTGCCGCGAAGGTGCCGCTGGTTTCCGGCGCGGCTATTCGCATGGAAGGGCAAATCACGGTCTTTACTTATCAGGACGGTGAGCCGTGCTATCGCTGCCTTAGCCGTTTGTTTGGCGAGAACGCGTTAACCTGCGTGGAAGCGGGCGTAATGGCACCGTTGATTGGGGTGATTGGTTCGTTGCAGGCAATGGAAGCGATCAAACTGCTGGCAGGTTATGGCAAACCTGCCAGCGGGAAAATCGTGATGTACGATGCGATGACTTGTCAGTTTCGCGAAATGAAACTGATGCGTAATCCGGGGTGTGAGGTGTGCGGGCATTAATTGCCAGCTCCGGGCCTGATAAGATGCGGCAAGCGGCGCATCAGGCATTTGATCCAGACGCCAGATGCGGCGTGAACGCCTTATCTGGCCTACGGTTCGGGCGCAGATTTCCAGGTCTGATAAGACGCGGCAGGAATCAGTGCACTCCGCCACGTCAACAGCAATTTATGAGGATGACAAGCGCCCTGTTAAATCGACGTTCTGCCAAACGCCCCCTGCCAGTCCTGCTCAAACTTCGCCACAGCGGCATCAACTGCCGGATAGCTAATCATCTGTTGCGCGACATCCAGCGGCAGTGTGATTGATTCGCATCCTGCCAATAAGCAGTCCAGCGCCTGACGCGGGGTTTTGAAACTGGCTGCCAGCACTTTCGCCTGTGGCGCGTGCATTTTCAGTAACTGGTGTAAGTCGGTCACCGTCTGAATACCACTCCCGCCCTGGGCATCAATTCGGTTGACGTAAGGCGCAACATACTCTGCCCCCGCCAGCGCCGACAGCAGCCCTTGCGCCGCGCCATACACCGCCGTACCCAACGTCGGAATACCTTCCGCTTTTAATAGCTTAATCGCTGCCAGCCCCTCGGCAGTCACAGGTACTTTAACCACGATATCCGCAATAATAGAACGCAGTTTACGCGCATCGTTCACCATACCTTCAGCAGTAGTAGACATGACCTGCGCAAACAAACGCCCCTGTCCGCCCATCGCCTCATGTAACTCAGGAAGTAAAACTTCCAGAGGCTTCTTACCTGCCGCCACAATACTTGGATTAGTGGTCACACCCACCAACGGAAAAACACGAGCCAGCGTCTTCACTGCAGCGACGTCTGAAGTATCCAGATACAGTTCCATAGTCATCCTCTAAATCTACTTTTGTATGAAATCAGACTATCACGAAAAAACTCTCTGAACAGTTGATGCACATCAATCTAACTTTCATTCGAAAGTATTTTAATGTTTGAACGAAAAAGAGGGGCATCTATGATTTTCAACATTCAGCGCTATTCGACCCACGACGGTCCCGGTATCCGCACGGTAGTTTTCCTTAAGGGGTGCTCGCTGGGCTGCCGCTGGTGTCAGAACCCGGAAAGCCGCGCCCGCACGCAAGATCTGCTGTATGACGCACGACTGTGTCTGGAAGGCTGCGAACTATGCTCAAAAACCGCTCCGGAAGTGATTGAGCGCGCGCTGAATGGTTTACTCATTCACAGGGAAAAGTTAACGCCTGAACATCTGACGGCGCTGACCGACTGCTGTCCGACTCAGGCATTAACCGTGTGCGGTGAAGCGAAAAGCGTTGAGGAGATCATGGCGACCGTTCTGCGCGATAAACCATTTTACGATCGCAGCGGCGGCGGCTTAACGCTTTCCGGTGGTGAGCCGTTTATGCAGCCGGAAATGGCGACGGCGCTGCTGCAAGCCAGCCACGAGGCCGGTATTCATACTGCGGTAGAAACCTGTCTGCATGTGCCGTGGAAATATATCGCCCCTTCTCTGCCCTATATCGATCTGTTTCTTGCCGATTTAAAACACGTTGCCGACGCGCCGTTTAAACAGTGGACTGACGGCAGCGCCGCCAGAGTGCTGGATAATCTGAAAAAACTCGCCGCAGCGGGCAAAAAAATCATTATTCGCGTGCCGCTGATTCAGGGCTTTAATGCCGATGAAGCCAGTGTGAAAGCCATTACTGATTTTGCCGCCAGTGAACTGCACGTTAACGAAATCCATTTCTTGCCCTACCACACGCTGGGCATCAACAAATATCACTTACTTAATCTGCCCTATGACGCCCCGGAAAAACCGCTTGATGCGCCAGAACTGCTCGACTTTGCCCAGCAGTATGCCTGCCAGAAAGGGTTAACCGCGACCTTACGAGGATAACAACCATGACCACACTGAAACTGGACACGCTCAGCGACCGCATTAAAGCGCACAAAAATGCGCTGGTGCATATTGTGAAACCGCCGGTCTGTACCGAGCGCGCACAGCACTATACTGAGATGTATCAACAACATCTCGACAAGCCAATCCCGGTACGTCGCGCGCTGGCGCTGGCGCACCACCTGGCTAATCGCACCATCTGGATCAAACACGATGAGTTAATCATCGGCAACCAGGCCAGTGAAGTCCGCGCCGCGCCGATCTTCCCGGAATATACCGTCTCCTGGATCGAAAAAGAGATTGATGATCTGGCGGATCGTCCGGGTGCTGGTTTTGCGGTCAGCGAAGAGAACAAACGTGTTCTGCATGAAGTGTGCCCTTGGTGGCGCGGTCAGACGGTACAGGATCGCTGCTACGGCATGTTTACCGATGAGCAAAAAGGCCTGCTGGCGACTGGCATCATTAAAGCGGAGGGCAATATGACCTCCGGCGATGCGCACCTGGCGGTCAATTTCCCGCTGCTGTTGGAAAAAGGGCTTGATGGTCTGCGTGAGAAAGTGGCAGAGCGCCGCTCACGTATCAACCTGACTGTGCTGGAAGATTTGCACGGCGAGCAGTTCCTGAAAGCGATTGATATCGTACTGGTGGCAGTCAGTGAACACATTGAACGTTTCGCTGCTCTGGCGCGAGAAATGGCCGCCACCGAATCCCGCGAAAGTCGTCGCGATGAACTGCTGGCGATGGCAGAAAACTGCGACATCATCGCCCACCAGCCGCCGCAAACTTTCTGGCAGGCGCTGCAACTGTGCTACTTCATCCAGTTGATTTTGCAGATTGAATCTAACGGTCACTCGGTGTCGTTTGGTCGTATGGATCAGTATCTCTATCCGTACTATCGCCGCGACGTTGAACTCAACCAGACGCTGGATCGCGAACACGCTATCGAGATGCTGCATAGCTGCTGGCTGAAACTGCTGGAAGTGAACAAGATCCGCTCCGGCTCGCACTCAAAAGCCTCTGCGGGAAGTCCGCTGTATCAGAACGTCACCATTGGCGGGCAAAATCTGGTTGATGGTCAGCCGATGGACGCGGTGAATCCACTCTCTTACGCACTCCTCGAATCTTGCGGTCGCCTGCGTTCAACTCAGCCTAACCTCAGCGTGCGTTACCATGCGGGAATGAGCAACGATTTCCTCGATGCCTGTGTGCAGGTGATCCGCTGCGGCTTCGGGATGCCTGCGTTCAACAACGACGAAATCGTGATTCTGGAATTTATTAAACTCGGTATTGAACCGCAGGACGCTTACGACTACGCAGCGATTGGTTGTATCGAAACCGCCGTCGGCGGTAAATGGGGCTATCGCTGCACCGGCATGAGCTTTATCAACTTCGCTCGCGTGATGCTGGCGGCGCTGGAAGGTGGTCGTGATGCCACCAGCGGCAAAGTGTTCCTGCCACAAGAAAAAGCGTTGTCAGCGGGTAACTTCAACAACTTCGATGAAGTCATGGACGCGTGGGATACGCAAATCCGTTACTACACCCGCAAATCAATCGAAATCGAATATGTCGTCGACACCATGCTGGAAGAGAACGTGCACGATATTCTCTGTTCGGCGCTGGTGGATGACTGTATTGAGCGAGCGAAAAGTATCAAGCAAGGCGGCGCGAAATATGACTGGGTTTCTGGCCTGCAGGTCGGCATTGCCAACCTCGGCAACAGCCTGGCGGCAGTGAAGAAACTGGTATTTGAACAGGGCGCGATTGGTCAGCAACAACTGGCTGCCGCACTGGCGGAAGACTTCGACGGTCTGACTCACGAGCAGTTGCGTCAGCGTCTGATTAACGGCGCGCCGAAGTACGGCAACGACGATGATAGCGTCGATACGCTGCTGGCTCGTGCTTATCAGACCTATATCGACGAACTGAAACAGTATCATAACCCACGCTACGGTCGTGGCCCGATCGGCGGCAATTATTACGCAGGTACATCATCTATTTCCGCCAACGTACCATTCGGCGCGCAGACTATGGCAACGCCGGACGGACGTAAAGCGCATACCCCGCTGGCAGAAGGCGCAAGCCCGGCCTCCGGCACCGACCATCTCGGCCCAACGGCGGTCATCGGCTCAGTGGGTAAACTGCCTACCGCAGCGATTCTCGGCGGTGTGTTGCTCAACCAGAAACTGAACCCGGCGACGCTGGAGAACGAATCTGACAAGCAGAAACTGATGATCCTGCTGCGCACCTTCTTCGAAGTGCATAAAGGCTGGCACATTCAGTACAACATCGTTTCCCGCGAAACATTGCTGGAAGCGAAAAAACATCCGGATCAATACCGCGATCTGGTGGTGCGCGTAGCAGGTTATTCCGCCTTCTTCACTGCGCTCTCTCCAGACGCGCAGGACGATATCATCGCCCGTACCGAACATATGCTGTAACTCTTCCGCCCGGCGGCCACCGTCGCCGGGCTATATCATTCACAGTATCAATTTCTCGCTCAATTACATTCGAAATAAATTTGTGCCCTGCGTCACATTGTTATTACACTGTGGCGGTTTGCATTCATTGCCAGGAGCACTTCTTATGAGCGTAAAAGTTATCGTCACAGACATGGACGGTACTTTTCTAAACGACGCCAAAACGTACAATCATGAGCGTTTTATGGCGCAATATCAGGAACTGAAAAATCGCGATATTGAGTTCGTTGTCGCCAGCGGTAACCAATATTACCAGCTCATTTCCTTCTTCCCTGAGCTAAAAGATGAAATCTCTTTTGTTGCAGAAAACGGCGCTCTGGTTTACGAACACGGCAAGCAGCTTTTTCACGGCGAACTGACCCGACATGAATCGCGGATTGTTATTGGCGAGTTATTGAAAGATAAACAACTGAATTTTGTCGCCTGTGGTCTGCAAAGTGCATACATCAGTGAAAATGCCCCGGAATCATTCGTTGCATTGATGGCAAAACACTACCATCGCCTGAAACCTGTAAAGGATTACCAGGACATTGACGACGTACTGTTCAAGTTTTCTCTGAACCTGCCGGATGAACAGATCCCACAGGTGATAGACAAACTGCACATTGCACTCGACGGCATTATGAAACCGGTGACCAGTGGTTTTGGGTTTATTGACCTGATTATACCTGGCCTGCATAAAGCGAACGGTATTTCGCGGTTACTGAAACGCTGGGATCTGTCGCCGCAAAATGTGGTAGCGATTGGCGACAGCGGTAACGATGCGGAGATGCTGAAAATGGCGCGTTATTCCTTTGCGATGGGCAATGCTGCGGAAAATATTAAACAAATCGCTCATTACGCTACCGATGACAATAATCATGAAGGCGCGCTGAATGTGATTCAGGCAGTGCTGGATAACATCGCTCCTTTCAATCGTTGATCTTCCCCCGGGCCGGAGTGACCACTTCGGCCTCTCGCCTTTTTGCTCGCTTTGTGCGGTGACTCAAGATCTTTATCTTGCGTTAACTTATTTTTAACTTAAAGTATCAATCGTAATCATTTTACTTTCGAACGAAAGATGAGAGGTTGATATGACTTTTTCCTGTGAGACGCTGCCCACAGATGCGAAAGCGGCTATCCGAGAAATGAAAGCTGCGCTGCGGGAACAGCTCGGTGATGTACAACAGGTTTTCGATACACTCTCTGCAAAAATCGAAACGCGTGTTGCTGAAATCGATGCCCTAAAAGCGCAAGGGCTGCCGGTTTGGCCGGAAGTTTCTTATAGCGATATTGCCGCAGGGACAGTAAGCGATGTCACTCGCAATGAAATTAAACGTCGCGGCTGTGCAGTAATAAAAGGTCATTTCCCTCGCGAGCAGGCGCTGGCGTGGGATCGTGCCATGCTCGATTATCTCGATATCAATCATTTTGATGATGTTTATAAAGGCCCTGGCGACAGTTTTTTCGGCTCACTGGAGGCTTCTCGTCCCGAAATCTATCCCATTTACTGGTCACAAGCACAGATGCAGGCGCGGCAGAGCGAAAATATGGCTGCTGTGCAATCTTTCCTGAACCGCCTGTGGAAGCCTGAAAGCAACGGCAAGCAGTGGTTTGATCCTGATATCAGTGTGATTTACCCGGACAGGATCCGTCGCCGTCCTCCAGGTACTACATCTAAAGGTCTGGGCGCGCATACCGATTCTGGTGCGCTGGAACGGTGGTTATTGCCCGCTTATCAGCGCGTTTTTGCCAATGTGTTCAATGGTAATTTCGATGATTACGATCCCTGGGATGCTGCACACCGGACCGATGTCGAAGAGTACACGGTGGATAACACGACCAAATGTTCAGTGTTCCGCACGTTTCAAGGCTGGACTGCGCTCTCTGATATGATATCGGGTCAGGGATTGTTGCATGTGGTGCCTATCCCGGAAGCGATGGCGTATGTTTTATTGCGCCCGCTGCTGGATGACGTACCGAACGATGAACTGTGCGGGGTTGCACCTGGCAAAGTTCTTCCCATTTCAGAGAAATGGCATCCACTATTGATTAAAGCGCTGACATCCATTCCCGCGATAACAGCAGGGGATTCCGTCTGGTGGCACTGCGATGTGATTCACTCCGTCGCGCCAGTAGACAATCAACAGGGTTGGGGCAACGTGATGTATATCCCTGCTGCGCCAATGTGCGAGAAAAATCGGGCTTATGCACACAAAGTCAAAATGGCGCTGGAAAAAGGCGCATCACCGGGCGACTTCCCGCGGGAAGATTATGAAGCAAACTGGGAAAGCCGCTTTACACTGGATGATCTGAACATTCACGGTAAGCGCGCACTGGGCATGGACGTGTAAGAGTTGATGGATTATTGGAAGTGAGGTTAAGGAAGTAGGTTCGATGTTGCTCAGATTGCTGACAAAGTGCGCTTTGTTCATGCCGGATGCGGCGTTACCGCCTTATCCGACCTAAAACGGCTTGCAGATTCAATACATTGCAGATCCTGCGTAGGCCTGATAAGCGTAGCGCATCAGGCAATCCTGCGTTTGTCCTCAGCCACCGTCACCCCGACTGTATCGGGGTGACGGGCAATAACTTACTCGATCCCTCTGCTACGCAGATAATCTTCGTAATTACCGCTAAAGTCGATCACGCGTTCCGGGGTGATTTCCAGAATGCGGGTCGCCAGTGAACTTACAAACTCACGGTCGTGAGAAACAAAGATCAGCGTACCCTGATACAGTTCCAGCGCCATGTTCAGTGACTCGATGGATTCCATATCCAGGTGGTTAGTCGGTTCGTCCATGATCAGAATGTTCGGCTTCTGCATCATTAACTTACCAAACAGCATCCGCCCTTTTTCCCCACCGGAAAGCACTTTCGCTGGCTTTTTGATGTCGTCCTGGCTGAACAGTAAACGACCGAGAATGCTGCGCACCGCTTGCTCATCATCGCCTTCCTGCTTCCACTGACTCATCCATTCGAACACGGTCAGATCATTTTCGAACTCATATTCGTGGTCCTGGGCATAGTAACCAATGCGCGCGTTCTCAGACCATTTTACAGTGCCGCTGTCCGGTTGCAGATCGCCCACCAGCGTTTTTAACAGAGTCGATTTACCGACGCCGTTGGTACCCAGTACCGCCAGTTTTTCACCGACTTCCAGCAGCAGGTTAAGATTTTTAAACAGCGGACCGTTATCAAACCCTTTGGTCAGACCTTCCACTTCCAGCGCGTTACGGAACAGTTTCTTATCCTGCTCAAAACGAATGAACGGGTTCTGACGACTGGAGGCTTTTACCTCTTCCAGTTTGATTTTATCAATCTGACGCGCGCGCGAAGTCGCCTGGCGAGATTTCGAGGCGTTGGCGCTAAAGCGGCTAACGAAGGATTGCAGCTCAGCAATCTGCGCTTTCTTCTTGGCATTATCAGCCAGCAGACGTTCACGCGCCTGGGTCGCGGCCGTCATGTACTCATCGTAGTTGCCCGGATAAACGCGCAGTTCGCCGTAGTCCAGATCTGCCATGTGGGTACAAACCATGTTGAGGAAGTGACGGTCGTGCGAAATGATGATCATGGTACTGTCACGCTCGTTCAGCACCTGCTCCAGCCAGCGAATGGTGTCGATGTCCAGGTTGTTGGTCGGTTCGTCGAGCAGGAGAATGTCCGGGTCAGCAAACAGCGCCTGCGCCAGCAGCACACGCAGCTTCCAGCCAGGAGCAACTTCACTCATCGGGCCGTAGTGTTGTTCCAGTGGAATACCGACGCCAAGCAACAATTCCCCCGCACGCGATTCTGCAGAGTAACCGTCCATTTCGCCGTATTTCACTTCCAGATCGGCCACTTTGTAACCATCTTCTTCGCTCATTTCCGGCAAAGCATAGATGCGGTCGCGCTCTTGCTTCACTTCCCACAACTCTTTATGCCCCATGATCACCGTATCCAGCACGGTGTACTCTTCAAAGGCAAATTGATCCTGGCGCAGCTTACCAATGCGCTCATTCGGATCGAGGGAAACGTTGCCCAGCGTCGGCTCAAGGTCGCCGCCGAGGATTTTCATAAAGGTGGATTTACCACTACCGTTCGCGCCAATCAGGCCGTAACGGTTGCCGCCGCCAAATTTGACGGAAATGTTTTCAAACAACGGCTTACTGCCGAACTGCATGGTGACGTTACTGGAAACTAACACAGGCGTATCCTGAAAAGAGATATGACAAACCGCGCATTATGCCATAAGTCTGAAAGAAGATCCCGTCCGTCGCTCAAGGTCTACACTCTTCCCAAAGGCAAAAAATGTGATTTAGTACACATCTGATTTCACTGTTAGCTGGAATGAACATATAATGCGCTTCCAATACTCTAATATTCTCAACCTAATGGCCTGCCAGGCACTAAATCTCGCTTAACATGAATATGAAATTGAAAACATTATTCGCAGCGGCCTTCGCTGTTGTCGGCTTTTGCAGTACCGCCTCTGCGGTAACTTATCCTCTGCCAACCGACGGGAGTCGCCTGGTTGGTCAGAATCAGGTGATCACTATCCCTGAAGGTAACACTCAGCCGCTGGAGTATTTTGCTGCCGAGTACCAGATGGGTCTTTCCAACATGATGGAAGCTAACCCTGGTGTGGATACCTTCCTGCCGAAAGGCGGCACCGTACTGAACATTCCACAGCAGTTGATCCTGCCAGATACCGTGCATGAAGGTATCGTCATTAACAGCGCAGAGATGCGTTTGTACTACTATCCGAAAGGGACCAACACCGTTATCGTGTTGCCGATCGGGATTGGTCAGTTAGGTAAAGACACACCTATCAACTGGACCACCAAAGTAGAGCGTAAGAAAGCAGGCCCGACCTGGACACCGACCGCCAAAATGCACGCAGAGTACCGCGCAGCGGGCGAACCGCTTCCGGCTGTCGTTCCGGCTGGCCCGGATAACCCGATGGGGCTGTATGCACTGTACATCGGTCGCCTGTACGCTATCCACGGCACCAACGCTAACTTCGGTATCGGTCTGCGCGTAAGCCACGGCTGTGTGCGTCTGCGTAACGAAGACATTAAATTCCTGTTCGAGAAAGTGCCAGTCGGTACTCGCGTGCAGTTTATTGATGAGCCGGTAAAAGCGACTACCGAGCCAGACGGCAGCCGTTATATTGAAGTCCATAACCCGCTGTCTACCACCGAAGCCCAGTTTGAAGGTCAGGAAATTGTACCAATTACTCTGACGAAGAGCGTGCAGACAGTGACTGGTCAGCCAGACGTTGATCAGGTTGTTCTGGATGAAGCGATTAAAAACCGTTCCGGGATGCCGGTTCGCCTGAATTAATCGTTAAAACTTAAGCAAAAGGCGGAGTGATAATCCGCCTGAGGCTGCTCATGGCAATACATAATTGCCTGATGCGCTACGCTTATCAGGCCTACGCAGAACCTGCAATATATTGAATCCGCAAGTTTTTGTAGGCCGCATCCGGCATGAACAAAGCGCGTATTACCAACACTCAGAGGCGGACTAATAATCCGCCTTTTTAATTTGTCAGACCTTACCCCGCCGGGATCATAACCAACAAAACATATCCCACCAGCGCCGCCCACAACAGCATCGGTATTGAATAGAGATGGAAACGCCACCAGATACGGCGATCGTTCGCCATCCGTAGCGCAATCAAATTTGCCAGCGATCCGGGTAATAAACCAAAGCCACCTACATTTACCGCCCATGCCAGTAGTAAAGACGGTGGCACATAATTGAGCAGCAAAATCGTGCCCGGCACGTTACTGATTACCTGCGATAAACCAATCGCCGTCAGCCATAATCCAGGTTCAGATAAATGACTCACGTTGCTCAACACGCCCTGTAATACCGGAAGTTGGGTCAGTAAATGGACGTCGATAAACATCGCCATAAACACCAGCAGCAACGTCCAGTCCACGCTCAGCACCACGCGACGCGCCAGAAGCGCAAAGCCCGCCGCCACAATCACCAACCCCCACAGCTCTTGTTTCAACTCCAGCGCCATAAGGAAGACGATATACAGCCCCAGACAACTCCACACCAGCCGAGGCTTCCACTCCGGCATCTGCGAACCAGTATGGTATTGCAGCGCCTTTCCAGGGAAACAACACCAACACAGCAGCAGTAGTGTCAGCATCATCGCACCAGCCAGCGGGGCCATTTGGGCAATAAAACCGACAAACGAAAGATCAGAACGTCCCCAGATTAGGATATTTTGCGGATTGCCAATCGGCGTCAGCAACGATCCGGCATTTACCGCCAACGCCTCGAAAATAATCAGCCGATTAACCGGGATCTCACACAGTCTTTTTAGCGTGATGGTCAGCGGAACAACAATAAACAGCGCGACGTCGTTGGTCAGAAACGTAGAAAGCAGCGCCGCTGCCAGCACCATAAACATCGCCAGTCGACGCTCAGTAGCAAAACGGCGCACCATTTTGCGCCCAAGCACATCAAAATAGCCGCTTAACTCGACGCCTTTGGTCAGCAGCATCAGGCCACTTAAGGTGATGATGGTGTGCCAGTCAATAGCGCCAGGCCAGGACTTAGGTGTGAAAGGAACGAAAAAACTTAATCCGATGCCAACGAGAATTAATAACTGAAAAAAGCGATCGCCTTGCAGCGAGCGTAAAAAAGGCAGGCTCATTTAGCACCGTGTTTCTGGGTAAACAGACGAAAGGCGTCCAGCGTCTCCTCACTGACATGGTGCTCCATGCCTTCCGCGTCGCGACGGGCGATTTCCGGGCTAATGCCCAACACCAACAAGAAATTTTCGACGACCTGATGACGCTCGCGACTTTCCTGCGCCAGCTTCTCTCCTTCTGCCGTTAAAAACACGCCACGCCAGGGGATCATTTCAATCAATCCCATTGTTGCCAGTCGCTTAAGCATTTTAGCCACCGTAGGTTGAGAGACTCCCAGACGGGCGGCCATATCAACCTGGCGCGCTTCTCCCACCTCCATCATCAGGTCAGAAATCAGCTCAACGTAATCGTCGATAAGTTCACGGCGATGTGCCTCTCTGACCTGGCGGAATCCTTCAACGTGCTCTTCCACGTTCACTAACTGCGTCACTTTTTTTGCTGTTGGCGTACCTGCGCGACGACTCATTGTGCTTCCTCATTATGGTGACACATACATAGCGTTCTCATTTCGTGCGCACATTGTAAACCAGAGTTGCGAAGGTACAAAAAATTAACGTTTTAGCAATAGCTATATAATATAGCCTGTGCTATATCTGTATGTAATGCAATCATCCCTCATGGAACGACGGGATTAGCAAGTCAGGAGGTCTTATGAATGAGTTCAAGAGGTGTATGCGCGTGTTTAGTCACTCTCCCTTTAAAGTACGGTTAATGCTGCTCTCGATGTTGTGCGATATGGTCAACAACAAACCGCAGCAAGATAAACCTTCCGATAAATAGCGGCGTCGCGGTACGCCGCTTTACTCCTGCTTTATTGCAGGCATAGATTGTTCTGGATTGCCCCCCCACTTTTTATCGGATTTGCTATTCTCTTCGCAAAAGATTTGTTCCTCAGTAGTTGACCTGAACGGCAGCTCGCTCTATCTTCTTGCAGCCCTGCGTATATTGCGGCTCGCAGATGCGGACCCTTCCCCCTCTTCACGCACTCTTGCAGGTATTGACCCTTGACGCCAGGGTAAGCACATGGCGTTTGTTACGATAGTGGCATATGAACTTAACCCTTAAAGAATCGCTTGTTTCCCGTAGCCGGGTTTTTAGCCCGTGGACTGCGTTCTACTTTTTACAGTCGCTATTGATTAACCTTGGTTTAGGTTATCCCTTTAGTTTTCTCTATACCGCCGCTTTTACTGCCATTTTGCTTTTGTTATGGCGGATGTTGCCGCGCGTGCAAAAAACCTTAATAGGCGTCTGTTCGCTGGTGGCGGCCTGTTATTTCCCTTTTGCTCAGGCGTATGGTGCGCCTAACTTCAATACATTGCTGGCGCTGCATTCCACCAATATGGAAGAGTCGACCGAAATTCTTACGATCTTCCCGTGGTATAGCTATCTGGTCGGCTTATTTATTTTTGCGCTCGGCGTGATTGCGATCAGGCGGAAAAAAGAGAATGAAAAAGCACGCTGGAATAAATTCGACAGCCTGTGTCTGGTATTCAGTGTGGCGACATTTTTTGTCGCTCCGGTTCAAAATCTCGCCTGGGGCGGCGTATTTAAACTTAAAGACACCGGTTATCCGGTATTTCGTTTTGCCAGGGATGTCATCGTCAACAATAACGAGGTGATTGAAGAGCAGGAACGGATGGCGAAACTTTCCGGGATGAAAGATACCTGGACAGTCACCGCAGTTAAACCCAAATATCACACTTATGTGGTGGTCATTGGCGAAAGCGCACGCCGCGATGCCCTCGGTGCCTTTGGCGGTCACTGGAACAATACCCCGTTTACCAGCAGCGTTAACGGCCTGATTTTTTCTGATTATATTGCTGCCAGTGGCTCCACGCAGAAATCTCTCGGATTAACGCTTAACCGCGTAGTCGATGGCAAGCCACAGTTTCAGGATAACTTTGTGACCCTGGCCAACCGAGCAGGATTCCAGACCTGGTGGTTTTCTAATCAGGGGCAAATAGGCGAATACGATACAGCTATCGCCAGCATCGCTAAACGTGCAGATGAAGTGCAATTCCTGAAAAACGGTAATTTTGAAGCAGATAAGAACGCTAAAGACGAAGAGCTACTGACAATGACCGCTCAGGTATTGGCGGAAGAACACTCGCAGCCGCAACTGATTGTTTTGCATCTGATGGGCTCACATCCTCAGGCCTGTGACCGGACACAAGGCAAATACGAAACCTTTGTACAATCGAAAGAAACATCGTGCTATCTCTACACCATGACGCAAACTGACGATTTACTGCGCAAACTGTACGACCAGTTACGCAACAGCGGCAGCAGTTTCTCCATGGTTTATTTTTCAGACCACGGTTTAGCCTTTAAAGAACGCGGAAAAGAAGTGCAATACCTGGCCCACGATGATAAATATCAGCAGAATTTCCAGGTGCCTTTTATGGTCATTTCCAGCGACGATAAAGCGCATCGGGTGATTAAAGCCCGCCGTTCAGCCAATGATTTCTTAGGTTTTTTCTCACAGTGGACGGGAATTAAAGCGCAGGAAATCAACATCAACTACCCGTTTATTTCCGAGAAGAAAGCCGGGCCAATCTACATCACCAACTTCCAGTTACAGAAGGTGGACTACAACCATCTCGGAACCGATATTTTCGACCCGAAATCCTAAGATAAAAAAATCCGCCCCGAGGGGCGGATTTTTTATATCACCGAAGTGATTAGAAGCGGTAACCAACACCGGCGATCCAGGTGCCTACGTCAACGCTACGAATACGGCTCTGCTCGTAAGAGAAGTCCAGAGCAACGTTTTCGATCGGGTTGAACTGCAGACCTGCGCCGTAGGAGAAACCGTAGTCGCTGGTGTCGTGTTTATAGGTCGGGTAGTTGGTGTCCTGGAATTTACCGTAGCCCACACCTACAACACCGTAGATGCTCGCCCAGTCGTTGATGCGGTATGCCGGACCAGCAGTGATGCCGTAGTACTGGGTTTTGTTGTAATCGCCTGCACTGTTAGTACGACTTTTTTCAGTGTAAGTGAAAGAACCGATCACACCCAGCGGGCTGTTGTCTTCTTCATAGCGGTATTTCAGGTTGAAACCGCCCATTTTGTTCATTTTGCCCTGAGCGTCGCTCTGAGCGTAACCGCCAGTTACGGTAGAAGTAGCAGCTACGGAAGTACCTGCGGTGAAAGCCAGAACTGCGGCCAGTGCTGAAAGACATGCAATTTTTTTCATAACCACCTCAAATGTGATTCAAATAAGTCCTAAGCTTTAAATATATCAAAAATTAATGGGAAACTCTTCGCGATTTGTGATGTCTAACGGGCCATTTCATGTAACAGAACGTTTCCACATGCCGCTATCCATCTAAATTTACATCATTTTTTCAGTAAACTGCGTAAGTATTACGCATATTTTCACTGTCGTTCATCCAGATTATTCCTAATCACCAAGCTGATGAATCAATCAATCCTGGCGCATTTTAGTCAAAACGGGGAAAAATTTTTCAACAAATGCTCAACCAGTTTTAGTTATATCCAGTACACTCCTCGCTTTACCTGACTATACAAATTTATGGGGGAACGGATGCCAGGGACATTACGTAAAATGCCGGTCTGGTTACCGATATTATTATTGCTCGTTGCCATGGCGTCTATTCAGGGCGGGGCCTCATTAGCAAAGTCGCTTTTTCCACTGGTCGGCGCGCCGGGCGTGACTGCACTGCGTCTGGCGCTGGGAACACTGATTCTTATCGCATTCTTTAAACCGTGGCGACTGCGGTTTGCCAAAGAACAGCGCTTGCCGCTGTTGTTTTACGGCATCTCACTGGGTGGAATGAACTATCTTTTTTATCTTGCTATTCAGACCGTACCACTTGGGATTGCGGTGGCGCTGGAGTTCACCGGACCACTGGCAGTGGCGCTGTTCTCTTCACGCCGCCCCGTAGACTTTGTTTGGGTTGTGCTGGTGGTACTCGGCCTGTGGTTCCTGCTGCCGCTGGGGCAGGATGTTTCGCATGTCGACCTAACCGGCTGTGCGCTGGCGCTCGGTGCCGGTGCTTGTTGGGCTATCTACATATTAAGTGGGCAACGCGCCGGTGCGGAACACGGCCCGGCGACGGTGGCAATCGGTTCGCTGATTGCGGCGCTTATTTTCGTGCCGATTGGCGCATTCCAGGCCGGAGAGGCGCTCTGGCACTGGTCGGTTGTTCCATTGGGTCTGGCTGTCGCTATCCTCTCTACCGCTCTGCCCTATTCGCTTGAGATGATTGCCCTCACCCGTCTGCCGACCCGGACATTTGGTACGCTAATGAGTATGGAACCTGCACTGGCTGCCGTTTCCGGAATGATTTTCCTCGGTGAGACATTGGCGCCAATACAACTGCTGGCCCTCGGCGCGATTATTGCCGCCTCAATGGGCTCAACGCTGACAGCGCGCAAAGAGACTAAAATTAAAGAATTAGATATTAATTAAAGCTAGCTTTCTGCATGGTTATGCATAACCATGCAGAATATTACACGACTCTTCATCCCTGCCCTTTTTATATATCTTGTTATCCTAAAACCTATTCTCTCTGAATAGCTCGCGTAAAAAAGAAAATAAGAATCGCCTCCAGCAATATACATAACTATGTGAATTTATATGGTTTTTATTTTTCACGCTTGTTACCGCTATTAGTGTGATAGGGACAGCCAGAATAGCGGAACACCAGGGTGGTGCTATACTTAGTCTCGTTAATTACTGGGACACAACATCAAGAGGATATGAAATTATGAGTACCGCTAAATTAGTTAAAGCAAAAGCGACAAATCTGCTTTATACCCGCAACGATGTCTCTGACAGCGAGAAGAAAGCGACAGTTGAGTTGCTGAATCGCCAGGTTATCCAGTTTATTGATCTCTCTTTGATTACCAAACAAGCGCACTGGAACATGCGCGGCGCTAACTTCATTGCCGTACATGAGATGCTGGATGGTTTCCGTACCGCACTGACCGATCACCTGGATACTATGGCAGAGCGCGCGGTGCAACTAGGCGGCGTTGCCCTTGGTACCACTCAAGTTATTAACAGCAAAACCCCGCTGAAAAGCTACCCGCTGGACATCCACAGCGTTCAAGATCACCTGAAAGAGCTGGCTGACCGTTACGCGATTGTTGCCAACGACGTGCGCAAAGCGATTGGCGAAGCGAAAGATGACGACACCGCAGATATCCTGACCGCCGCTTCCCGCGACCTGGATAAATTCTTGTGGTTTATCGAATCTAATATCGAATAAATCCATCGCAGATGGTGCAAAACTTAAGTAAGCGATAAAGGCGGCTTCCTGACAGGAGGCCGTTTTGCATTGCTGCCCGCCTCTACGCACTTTTTTAGTGCAACTCATCGTCTTTCCCGCCTGTCAAAGTAAAACATTTGTATCAACAACATCACACAATCGTTACATAAAGATTGTTTTTTCATCAGAATTTACGCTAAATAACCTATGTGTTGAGTGCACTATTTTTGCGCACCACTTTGGCGCCCCAATATGGTGCAGACCGGAGATGTTGCCCCATAAATTGTGCAACCCGTTTTAACTGCTCCTATAAAAATCAAAGAGTTGTAAAACTGGCACGATTTTTTCATATACGTAAATGTCACGCAGGGGATCGTCCCGTGGATAGAAAAAAGGAAATGCTATGAAGTCTGTATTAAAAGTTTCACTGGCTGCACTGACCCTGGCTTTTGCGGTTTCTTCTCATGCCGCGGATAAAAAACTGGTTGTGGCGACGGATACCGCCTTCGTTCCGTTTGAATTTAAACAGGGCGACAAATACGTTGGTTTTGATGTGGATCTGTGGGCTGCTATCGCCAAAGAACTGAAGCTGGATTACGAACTGAAACCAATGGATTTCAGCGGCATCATCCCAGCACTGCAAACCAAAAACATCGATCTGGCGCTGGCGGGCATTACCATTACCGACGAGCGTAAAAAAGCGATCGATTTCTCTGACGGCTACTACAAAAGCGGCCTGTTAGTGATGGTGAAAGCCAACAATAACGATGTGAAAAGCGTGAAAGATCTCGACGGTAAAGTGGTTGCTGTGAAAAGCGGCACCGGCTCCGTTGATTACGCAAAAGCGAACATCAAAACCAAAGATCTGCGTCAGTTCCCGAACATCGATAACGCCTATATGGAACTGGGTACCAACCGCGCAGACGCCGTCCTGCACGACACACCAAACATTCTGTACTTCATCAAAACCGCCGGGAACGGTCAGTTCAAAGCGGTAGGTGACTCTCTGGAAGCACAGCAATACGGTATTGCGTTCCCGAAAGGTAGCGACGAGCTGCGTGACAAAATCAACGGCGCGTTGAAAACCCTGCGCGAGAACGGCACATACAACGAAATCTACAAAAAATGGTTCGGTACTGAACCGAAATAATGATTGCCTTTAATTTATGGCCCGGTGGCCTTTTGCATACCGGGCCAGCGTTTCGCCCCGCCAGCCTTCTGGCTCGGGTATTTACACCACGGTAACAGGAACAACATATGCAGTTTGACTGGAGTGCCATCTGGCCTGCCATTCCGCTTCTGATTGAAGGCGCCAAAATGACCCTGTGGATTTCGGTCCTCGGTCTGGCTGGCGGCCTGGTTATCGGACTGGCGGCAGGTTTTGCACGCACCTTCGGTGGTTGGATAGCCAACCACGTCGCGCTGGTCTTTATTGAAGTGATCCGCGGCACACCTATCGTCGTCCAGGTGATGTTTATCTACTTCGCCCTGCCGATGGCGTTTAACGACTTACGCATCGACCCGTTTACTGCGGCGGTGGTCACCATCATGATCAACTCCGGCGCGTACATTGCGGAAATCACGCGTGGTGCGGTGCTGTCAATCCACAAAGGTTTTCGTGAAGCAGGACTGGCGCTCGGCCTTTCACGTTGGGAAACCATTCGCTACGTGATTTTACCGCTGGCACTGCGCCGCATGCTGCCGCCGCTGGGTAACCAGTGGATCATCAGCATTAAAGATACATCGCTGTTTATTGTTATCGGCGTGGCGGAACTGACCCGTCAGGGGCAAGAAATTATTGCCGGTAACTTCCGCGCCCTTGAAATCTGGAGCGCCGTGGCGGTGTTCTATCTGATTATTACCCTGGTGCTGAGCTTTATTCTGCGTCGTCTGGAAAGAAGGATGAAAATCCTGTGATTGAATTTAAAAACGTCTCCAAGCACTTTGGCCCAACCCAGGTGCTGCACAATATCGATTTGAATATTGCCCAAGGCGAAGTCGTGGTGATTATCGGGCCGTCCGGTTCCGGTAAATCGACCCTCCTGCGCTGCATCAACAAACTGGAAGAAATCACCTCCGGCGATCTGATTGTCGATGGCCTGAAGGTTAACGATCCGAAAGTTGACGAGCGCCTGATTCGCCAGGAAGCGGGTATGGTGTTCCAGCAGTTTTACCTTTTCCCGCATCTGACGGCGCTGGAAAACGTCATGTTTGGCCCGCTACGCGTGCGTGGCGCGAACAAAGAAGAGGCGGAAAAACTGGCACGTGAACTGCTGGCGAAAGTCGGTCTGGCAGAACGTGCACATCACTACCCTTCCGAACTTTCTGGTGGTCAGCAGCAGCGTGTGGCGATTGCCCGCGCGCTGGCGGTGAAACCGAAAATGATGTTGTTTGATGAACCGACTTCCGCTCTTGACCCGGAACTGCGCCATGAAGTGCTGAAGGTTATGCAGGATCTGGCTGAAGAAGGCATGACGATGGTGATCGTGACCCACGAAATCGGTTTTGCCGAGAAAGTAGCTTCGCGCCTGATCTTTATCGACAAAGGCCGGATTGCGGAAGATGGCGATCCGCAGGCGTTGATCAAAAATCCGCCGAGCCAGCGCTTGCAGGAATTTTTACAGCACGTCTCTTAATAAGACACATTGCCTGATGCGCTACGCTTATCAGACCTACAGGATATATGGCAACTTATTAAAATTGCATGAACTTGTAGGACGGATAAGGCGTTCACGCCGCATCCGGCAAAAAAGCCCGCACGTTGTCAGCAACCGGCTTAATATCCCTTCCTCCCTTTCACCCGAAAGGGAGGCACACCAGATTCCTCTCATTTAAAATCGCCCCTCCCCCAGCATCTATACTTATCTTTTTGCTCTGTTTTCTCACTGGAGGAGTCATGCGGTGGATCCTGTTCATCCTCTTCTGCCTACTGGGCGCACCTGCCCACGCGGTATCCATACCCGGCGTTACAACCACAACGACAACGGACTCAACGACTGAACCGGCCCCGGAACCGGATATCGAACAAAAAAAAGCGGCCTATGGCGCACTGGCGGATGTGCTGGATAATGACACCTCGCGTAAAGAGTTGATCGACCAGTTGCGCACCGTCGCCGCGACGCCCCCTGCGGAACCGGTCCCGAAGATCGTGCCGCCTACGCTGGTTGAAGAGCAAACCGTGCTGCAAAAGGTCACCGAAGTCAGCCGCCATTATGGTGAAGCCCTTTCCGCCCGCTTCGGGCAACTTTATCGCAATATCACCGGCTCCCCGCATAAGCCGTTTAATCCACAAACCTTCAGCAATGCGCTGACCCATTTTTCAATGTTAGCGGTTTTAGTGTTTGGTTTTTACTGGCTGATTCGCCTGTGCGCACTGCCGCTGTATCGCAAAATGGGCCAGTGGGCGCGGCAAAAAAATCGTGAGCGCAGTAACTGGTTGCAGCTTCCGGCAATGATTATCGGGGCGTTTATTATCGACCTGCTGTTACTGGCTCTGACATTATTTGTCGGTCAGGTTTTAAGCGACAACCTGAATGCGGGCAGTCGCACCATCGCTTTCCAACAAAGTTTGTTTCTCAACGCCTTTGCCCTGATTGAATTTTTCAAAGCCGTACTACGCCTGATTTTTTGCCCAAACGTGGCGGAGCTGCGCCCGTTCACGATTCAGGACGAGAGCGCCCGTTACTGGAGTCGCCGCCTTAGCTGGTTAAGCAGTTTGATAGGCTATGGCCTGATTGTGGCAGTGCCGATTATCTCTAATCAGGTGAATGTACAAATTGGCGCGCTGGCAAACGTGGCAATCATGCTGTGCATGACCATCTGGGCGCTGTACCTGATCTTTCGTAATAAAAAAGAGATTACCCAGCATTTGCTCAACTTTGCGGAGCATTCGCTGGCCTTTTTCAGCCTGTTTATCCGCGCCTTTGCGCTGGTCTGGCACTGGCTGGCAAGCGCCTATTTTATCGTGCTGTTTTTCTTTTCGTTGTTCGATCCGGGCAACAGCCTGAAATTTATGATGGGTGCAACGGTGCGCAGCCTGGCGATTATTGGTATCGCAGCGTCTGTTTCCGGTATGTTTTCCCGCTGGCTGGCGAAAACCATCACCCTCTCGCCACATACTCAGCGTAACTATCCGGAGCTGCAAAAACGGCTGAATGGCTGGCTTTCGGCGGCACTGAAAACGGCGCGTATTCTGACAGTCTGCGTGGCGGTAATGTTGCTGTTGAGCGCATGGGGATTGTTCGATTTCTGGAACTGGCTGCAAAACGGTGCGGGGCAAAAAACGGTAGATATCCTGATCCGTATCGCGCTCATTCTTTTCTTCTCAGCGGTTGGCTGGACGGTGCTCGCCAGTTTGATCGAAAACCGACTGGCCTCGGATATCCATGGTCGCCCGCTGCCCAGCGCCCGCACGCGTACCCTGCTGACGCTGTTTCGTAACGCGCTGGCAGTGATCATCAGTACCATCACCATCATGATTGTGTTGTCGGAAATCGGCGTCAACATTGCGCCGCTGCTGGCAGGTGCAGGGGCGTTGGGGCTGGCTATCTCTTTCGGTTCGCAAACGCTGGTGAAAGATATTATCACCGGGGTATTTATTCAGTTTGAAAACGGTATGAACACCGGAGATTTAGTGACCATCGGGCCGTTGACGGGTACGGTGGAACGAATGTCGATTCGATCCGTTGGCGTGCGCCAGGATACCGGGGCGTATCACATCATTCCGTGGTCTTCGATTACCACCTTTGCCAACTTTGTCCGTGGCATTGGTTCAGTGGTGGCAAATTACGATGTTGATCGCCATGAAGATACTGATAAAGCCAATCAGGCGCTGAAAGATGCGGTAACGGAACTGATGGAAAACGAAGAAATTCGCGGGCTGGTTATTGGTGAACCGAACTTTGCCGGGATTGTCGGCTTAAGCAATACCGCGTTTACACTGCGTGTGTCGTTCACCACGCTGCCACTCAAACAGTGGACGGTACGCTTTGCCCTCGACAGCCAGGTGAAAAAGCATTTCGACCTGGCGGGTGTTCGCGCGCCAGTGCAGACTTATCAGGTGCTGCCGGCTCCGGGCGCGGCCCCGGCAGAACCGCTGCCACCGGGGGAGCCAACGCTTTAACGCTGGCGATTGACAAAACGGCGACGCTGCTCGTCGTTCATAAAGGTCCAGGCAATAAAGCGACTCTGCTTTTGCCCCTGGGCCATCTCTTTTTTTACCACCTTCACCGCGCCCACGTCCGTCAGTGCACGATACAACGGCGGTAAGTTTTCACCACGAGATACCAGCGAGGTAAACCACATCACTTGCTTCGCGAAGCCTTTGCTCTCTTCAATCATCTTTTTGATAAAGGCGACTTCACCGCCTTCACACCACAGCTCTTGTTGCTGACCACCAAAGTTCAGCGCATCGTCTTTATTCAGCCCAAGGTTACGGCGTTTACGCTCACTACCTGCCCGTGCCGCAGCGGCGGAATCGTGGAATGGCGGGTTACACAAGGTCGCGTCGTATTGCTCGTTTTTGTGGATGATACCGTTAAAAATCGCCCCGCTCTCTTTCTGCCGACGCAGACGAATGGCGCGGTTAAGCCCCGGATTAGCACTGATGATCGCCTGCGCACTGCTTAACGCCTGGCTGCTGGTTTCGCTGCCGGTAAAACGCCAGCCATATTCATGTACGCCAATCAGCGGGTAAATACAGTTCGCACCAACGCCGATATCCAGAATGCTGGCATTAGCTGGAATTGTTCCGCTTGCTTCTGCCAGTAAATCGGCAAGGTGATGAATATAATCCGCCCGGCCCGGTACTGGCGGGCAGAGAAAACCGTCCGGAATGTCCCAGTTCGCTACGGCGTAAAAATGGGCCAGCAACGCCTTATTGAGCGCCTTCACCGCCAGCGGATTGGCAAAGTCTACGCTTTGCTCCCCGGCGGGTGTAAGCGTGAGGAATTGCTTGAGTTCAGGATTGACCTGACAAAGCGTGGCGAGATCGTAGCGGCTGTGATGACGGTTGCGCGGATGCAACCCCGGTTTCTGGGCGGACATAGCATTCTCCTTTAAGCAGCGGCGTAAGATACCCGCATAACGCGACAGGGTAAATATCTGGCTGCATTTATCATTCCCCAAAACCTTAACATGACTATGGTTTATGGCAATTCACCATAAAAATCAGCATCATGCATGTCATTGATTTGTCTTATTTTGTAAAAATATATCGTTCAAAAAACAAGCACATCTCTGTCAATTTTTTGCGTCATTTGCATCGCACAGGCGACCTACACTTATCAGGCACTACTCGTTGTATTTCTGAGGATGTCATTATGAAAAAGTGCCTCGCACTACTGATTGCCACCGTCCTGAGCGGAATCTCTCTCACGGCTTATGCCGCGCAGCCTCTGAGTAACCAGGACAGCGGTCAGCTACGGCCCGCCGGTACCGTTTCGGCGACCGGCGCATCAAACCTAAGCGATCTGGAGGATAAATTGGCAGAAAAAGCGCGCGAACAAGGCGCGAAAGGTTATGTCATTAATTCCGCAGGCGGAAATGACCAGATGTTCGGTACTGCAACCATCTACAAATAACCCCACCAACGTAACTGCATTCGCCTCTGGATGCAGTTTTCGTCTGTTTTGTAATCAAAAAACATCAAATATGAACGCAATGTAAATAAATGTATTTCTTTTTCGCGCAATGGGTGATAGAAAATCGCTCCAAGTGATAATGCTTATCAAAATTATTATCACTTTCACGAATACTATTACGGGATTAACAGTGGCATCGCATCCGCAGAGATGCTTTCTCGTGACAGTGAAAACTTAAACATATAAGAAAAAGTCACCTGCTAAATGGAAAACAATCGCAATTTCCCTGCCAGACAATTTCATTCGCTCACGTTCTTTGCCGGTCTTTGTATTGGCATCACGCCTGTGGCACAGGCACTCGCCGCCGAAGGGCAAACTAACGCGGATGACACGCTGGTTGTCGAAGCATCAACGCCTTCGCTTTATGCGCCACAACAATCTGCCGATCCGAAATTCTCGCGTCCGGTAGCGGATACGACCCGCACGATGACGGTGATTTCTGAACAGGTGATTAAAGATCAGGGCGCGACTAACCTTACCGACGCACTCAAAAACGTCCCCGGCGTAGGCGCATTTTTTGCTGGTGAGAACGGTAACTCCACCACTGGCGACGCCATTTATATGCGCGGTGCCGATACCTCTAACAGTATTTATATTGATGGCATTCGCGATATCGGCAGCGTCTCGCGCGACACCTTCAATACCGAGCAGGTCGAAGTGATTAAAGGGCCGTCCGGCACCGACTACGGGCGCAGCGCGCCGACGGGCTCGATCAATATGATCAGCAAGCAGCCGCGCAATGATTCCGGCATTGACGCCTCCGCCAGTATTGGCAGCGCCTGGTTCCGCCGCGGCACGCTGGACGTCAATCAGGTGATTGGCGATACCTCCGCGGTGCGTCTGAATGTGATGGGCGAAAAAACGCACGATGCCGGACGCGACAAAGTCAAAAATGAGCGTTACGGCGTCGCCCCTTCTGTCGCTTTTGGCCTTGGCACAGCGAATCGTTTGTATCTTAATTATCTGCATGTCACCCAGCACAACACGCCAGACGGCGGCATTCCGACCATCGGTTTGCCGGGCTATTCCGCCCCATCTGCGGGAACAGCGGCACTGAATCATTCCGGAAAAGTAGATACGCATAACTTTTATGGCACGGATTCCGATTACGACGATTCGACCACCGATACCGCCACCATGCGTTTTGAGCACGACATCAACGATAACACCACCATTCGCAATACGACTCGTTGGTCGCGCGTAAAGCAGGATTACCTGATGACGGCGATTATGGGCGGGGCGTCGAATATTACCCAGCCCACCAGCGATGTGAATACTTGGACCTGGTCACGTACGGCGAACACCAAAGATGTGAGTAATAAAATTCTCACCAACCAGACCAACCTGACTACCACATTTTATACCGGCTCTGTCGGTCATGATGTCAGTACTGGCGTGGAATTTACCCGTGAAACGCAGACCAACTACGGCGTTAATCCGGTGACGTTACCGGCGGTGAATATTTATCATCCTGACAGCAGCATTCATCCCGGCGGCCTGACGCGCAACGGCGCAAACGCCGATGGTCAGACGGATACCTTCGCAATTTATGCCTTCGATACGCTGCAAATCACCCGTGATTTTGAGCTGAACGGCGGGATCCGCCTGGATAATTATCATACTGAATATGACAGTGCCACCGCCTGCGGCGGCAGTGGACGCGGCGCAGTCACCTGCCCTGCTGGCGTGGCAAACGGTTCTCCGGTCACCACCATCGACACTGCCAAGTCGGGCAATCTGGTGAACTGGAAAGCCGGGGCGCTGTATCACCTGACGGAAAACGGCAATGTCTATATTAACTATGCCGTTTCCCAGCAGCCGCCAGGCGGCAACAACTTCGCCCTTGCGCAGTCTGGCAGCGGTAACAGCGCCAGCCGCACCGACTTTAAACCGCAAAAAGCCAACACCAGTGAGATTGGCACCAAATGGCAGGTGCTGGATAAACGCCTGTTGCTTACCGCCGCGCTGTTCCGTACTGATATCGAAAATGAAGTTGAGCAAAACGATGACGGGACTTACTCGCAATACGGTAAGAAACGCGTCGAAGGCTATGAGATATCCGTGGCCGGGAATATCACGCCCGCGTGGCAGGTGATTGGCGGATATACTCAGCAAAAAGCGACCATTAAAAATGGCGCGGACGTGGCTCAGAATGGTTCATCATCACTGCCATATACGCCGGAGCACGCCTTTACCTTATGGAGCCAATATCAGGCAACCGATGATATTTCCGTTGGCGCGGGCGCGCGTTACATCGGCAGTATGCATAAAGGTTCAGACGGCGCGGTGGGAACGCCAGCATTTACCGAAGGTTATTGGGTCGCCGATGCCAAACTGGGGTATCGGGTTAATCGCAATCTCGACTTCCAGCTAAACGTCTACAACCTGTTTGATACCGATTACGTCGCCTCGATCAACAAGAGCGGCTACCGTTATCACCCGGGCGAACCAAGAACGTTCCTGCTCACCGCCAATATGCATTTCTGATTCAGATGTGGGGCGCACGGCCCCACTTTTTGGAGAACTTGTATGATGTACCACATTCCTGGCGTGCTATCGCCACAGGACGTCGCCCGGTTTCGCGAACAACTGGAACAAGCCGAATGGGTTGATGGACGCGTCACCACCGGTGCACAAGGCGCACAAGTTAAGAGCAATCAGCAAGTGGACACCCGTAGCGCCCTGTACGCCGCACTGCAAAATGAGGTGCTGAACGCGGTTAACCAACATGCTTTGTTCTTTGCCGCTGCCTTGCCGCGTACCCTTTCCACACCGCTGTTTAATCGCTATCAGAACAATGAAACTTATGGTTTTCATGTGGATGGCGCAGTACGCAGTCATCCACAAAACGGCTGGATGCGCACTGACCTTTCAGCCACGCTGTTTTTGAGCGATCCACAAAGCTACGACGGCGGCGAACTGGTCGTTAATGACACCTTTGGACAACATCGGGTAAAACTTCCGGCAGGCGATCTGGTGTTGTACCCCTCCAGCAGCCTGCACTGCGTGACACCCGTCACCCGCGGCGTGCGAGTGGCATCATTTATGTGGATCCAGTCGATGATCCGCGATGATAAAAAGCGCGCCATGCTGTTTGAACTGGACAACAATATTCAGTCGCTGAAAAGCCGCTATGGCGAAAGTGAAGAGATCCTGTCGCTGCTCAATCTTTATCATAATCTGCTGCGGGAATGGTCGGAGATCTGACGCTTGAACTGCCCGAGTTCGTCCCTATATTAGCTACACTTAACTGTACAAGCATTGATATGGGGAGGACGATATGGCATCCGGTTGGGCTAACGATGACGCCGTCAACGAACAGATCAACAGTACAATTGAAGATGCGATTGCTCGCGCTCGGGATGAAATTCCGCGTGGCGAAAGCCTGTATGAATGTGAAGAGTGTGGCGCCCCCATCCCGCAGGCCCGTCGGGAAGCCATTCCTGGCGTGCGCTTATGCATTCATTGCCAGCAGGAGAAAGATTTACAAAAACCAGATTATACGGGATATAATCGCAGAGGTTCGAAAGACAGCCAGTTACGTTAACTGCAACTGGCGCGATGCATAGCGAGTATAATTTGTATTTTGCGTGGCATTCCGTGCCTTTAACGCTATCGTGACTGCCACGCGATATAAAACGGGTCCATAAGTACAACAAATAAATGGTTTATCAATATGTTAGATATCAATCAATTTATTTGAACAAGGCGGTCAATTCTCTTCGATTTTATCTCTCGAAAAAAAACGTGATACTCATCACATCGACGAAACAACGTCACTTAAACAAAAATCACCTGCGAGAGATTAATTATGAAAACTATCAATACTGTTGTTGCTGCTATGGCTCTTTCAACTCTGTCATTTGGCGTGTTCGCCGCGGAACCGGTAACGGCATTCCAGGCACAGAGCATGAACAAAATCGGCGTAGTTTCTGCCGATGGCGCATCCACCCTCGATGCCCTGGAAGCGAAACTGGCTGAGAAAGCTGCGGCAGCCGGTGCTAGTGGATACAGCATTACTTCCGCCACCAACACTAATAAATTAAGTGGTACCGCGGTAATTTATAAGTAATTCGTAAGCCGGATCAAGCGTTTACGCTACGTCCAGCACAAGTATTTCCCTGTCTGTTTGCCGACAGACGCATATGCTCTAACCCTCATTGATCCTATATTACCCTTGTTTGCCCGTCCGTCACTGGACGGGCTTTTTTTAGCTGGCTAATTGTTAGCAGAAAGCCTGCAACGTCTCTTCTGACATACCAACCTGTCGCGCCGCATCACAAATGGCCTGCCAGCTCCCGGCATCCAGCGGGATCCCAAACTCCTGCCGTTCACGGCGCATATTCACTTCCCACTCGCCCGGTAGCAAAATCGGCTTATCTTCATCATGCGGCGAGGCTTTCACCCACTCGGCAAAGGCTTCGGTCTGCGCGCTACAATCCGGTGCGCCGAAGAGTTCCGGGTTGATGATGATAGTGGTCATGCAGTTAAAAATGGCATCGGGACTGGTTTGTAACGTTTCCTGATGCGTCGTTTTACCACCGGAAAGCGCCCCGCTAAGAATTTCACACATCACCGCCAGCGCGTAGCCTTTATGTTCGGCAAAGGTCAACAGCGCCCCCAACGGCGACTCCTGCATTACCGCCGGATTGGTCGTCGGCGCACCGTTAACATCAATCAGGCAGCCTGGTGGAACGGGGACGCCTTTATGCCAGGCGACACGGGTTTTGCCAAATGCGATGGCGCTGGTGGCGTAATCGAGCAATAGAGGGAAGTCATCTTTACGTGGGAAAACCACGCAGAACGGATTGGTGCCGAAGCGACTGTCATGACCGTGGAACGGCGCGACCATTGGAATACCGACCACGTTAACAAAGTGGATAGAGACAAACCCCGCCGCCGCGCACTGTTCCGCCCAATAACCGATACGCCCGATATGATGTGAGTTATGTAGCGCCACGGCGGCAATACCGTGCTGATGCGCTTTCTCAATCCCCAGCGCCATCGCTTCGTGTGCCGCGACCTGACCAAATGCGCGATCGCCATCGAGCGTGACCGCCGCCCCCGCCTCTTTAACAATTTTGGCATGATGGTTAATTTGCAGATGCCCCTGACTCCAGGAGCGCACATAGCTTGGGATCATGCCAATACCATGTGAATCATGTCCTGCCAGATTTGCCGCGATTAAATGATCGGCAACTAATTTCGCTTCTTGTTCCTCGCTACCCATCTGACGAAATACAGCCTGAATAAAACTGTGCAGCGTCTGAGCATGAAAGCGATGACCACTTTCCATGGTTAACTCCTGTTTATGTTTTGTGTTTGTTGTTTTTTTATGCTGCACGCCGGACGCGGGAAGGTCAATAAAGATGCAGGAATTTCATATTGCGGTGGGGTAAAGGCCGGATGACATTGCTCATCCGGCGGAGAAAAAAATTAAAATGCCTGATTAACGCGCGCCAGACCGTCGTTAACGGTTGCCACTTCACCCGCCGCCAGCAGGCAGCAAGCCATCTGGATTTTCAGCGATTCAGGAATCGGTTCGCTGCCAGCCAGGCAACGCTCAATCCACTTCGCCGTGGTTTCCGGGTCTTTTGCTTGTGGCAGTAGCTCGTTGCCAGCAGTGTCCTGTTTTTCATACAGCACCCGCATCCCTTCACGGTCGATCAAATTGATTTGCGGGCAGCGTTGCGGATTAGCATAAACTTCACCTTCGGTGCCATGCATTAACAGCGCTCGTCCGCCAATATCGCTAAAGAATTTTGCGACTCGCCCGATATATTCCGGATGCGAAACGCTGGAAAGACGCAGCGCCTCACCTTCGGCAAATGGCGTCGCCAGTTTCGCCAGGGTATGCGCACTGTTACGCACGCCCATCCGCCAGCGCATCGCCAGTTGTTTTTCCAGCGGCGGGCAAAACGCGCCTACAGGCATAAACACCAGTTGATGTTCGTCGAGCTTCGCCTGCGCCTGCCCGGCATGTAGCGTTGGCGTAATACCCATCAGTTCGAAAATGGTTTCGGTCAGCACGCGGGTTGGATCTTCGCTAACGCCGTGAACCACCACAGGAAAACCGAGTTTGTGTAGCAGAAGTGCCAGCAACGGCGTCAGGTTGGCCTGTTTACGCGCACCGTTGTAACTGGGGATGACAATGGGCATCGGCTTGCCGGTAGGCGGCGTCAGCTTGATGGTGTGATTTTGCATGGCTTCGTAAAAGCCGAGCATCTCTGCTTCCCCTTCCCCTTTGATACGCAGCGCAATCAATACGCCGCCCAGCTCGAGGTCAGGGACTTCACCGTTGAGCATATGGGCATACAGACCGCGCGCAGTATCCCGGTCTAAATCGCGCGCGTGGTTTTTCCCGCGCCCGATCTCTTTAATGATTTTGCGATAGTCCATTTACGACTCCTTACCTGACTCACATCATTAACGCCGCCGACGGCGTGGGGATTTCGCTTTTTCTTTCTTTTTAACTATACCTTCAGGGACTTCCGGTTGCTCAATCGGAAATACCGGTAATGCATCCAGTAGTCGCTTGCCATAGTTTTTGGTCAGCAAGCGTTTATCGTAAATCACCACTTCCCCCCAGCAGCCGTGGCTTCGGATCAAACGCCCAACCTGCTGGATCAGGTTAAACGAGGCGCTCGGCAGGCTTTGCACCTCAAACGGATAGCGGTTGAGGCTTTTCAGCCATTCTCCTTCGGTGATCACCACCGGGCTGTCAATAGGCGGAAAAGCGATTTTGTGGATATGCACCTGGCTGAGAAGATCGCCTTTCAAATCCAGCCCTTCGGCAAAAGATTGTAAGCCCACCAGTACGCTGCGCTCACCGTTGGCGACGCGTTTGCGATGCAGTTCAACTAAACGGTAACGCGGCTGATCGCCCTGCACCAGCAGTATCAGACGTAAATCCGTCACATAGTCGAGAAACCGCTGCATCGCACGCCCACTGGCAAACAGCACTAACATACCGAGATGTTTTTTATTCTCTACCTGCTCACGGAAGAACGCCGCCATTTCAGCAATGTGCTGTTCTTCGTTGTCAATGGAAGGCTCAAAGCGCATCCGAGGAATAACAATTTTGCCCTGTTCGCAGTGGTTGAAGGGAGAATCCAGCGCCACAAAGCGGTCGCCCGCTTTCTCTTTCAGCCCGCTCATCTCCTGCAAACGCGAAAAACTGTTCAGCGATCGCAAGGTCGCGGAGGTGACAATAATGTGCGGAATGCTGCGCCACAGCAGCCTTTCCAGCTGATCGCTAACACGTATTCCCACGCAGTGAAACCAGAGATGCAGCTGCCCGTCGCGCTCTTCCCGCGTCGCCCATTTGGTCACGGGCGCACCGGAAGATTGCGCCAGCGAGGCCAGCCGCCAGAGTTTGCTTTGCGCCTCAAACATCCCCAGCGCGCGGTTCATCTGCAAAATCAAACGGTGCAGACGCACAATGTCATGAGTACCAGTTTTCTCGCTTAAATCGTTAAGAAATAACTCCGCCAGACCACGCAGCATCTCGGTGAGTTTTGCCAGCCGCTGGCAGATCTCCAGCACTTCCTCAGGCAGTTCGCCCATCGCAAAACGGTGCTCTGCCTCCTGCCCGGCAGGCATGTAGAGATTGAGAATGTTGTTTAACGAGGCGATAAGCTCATACAACTCTTCACAATGCGCATTCAAACGCTCGGGGATCGCCAGCGGTGGGATCGTCTTCGGGCGAAACTGTTCCATGCAGGTAGCGACCAGTTTGGTGAACAAGTCCAGCTGTAGCCGATACCACGGTGCGGTGATTTCGGCGCTCATCTCCAGCGCATCCCGCGCTACATCCGGCAGGTGATGACCTTCGTCCAGCACCAGCAGCAGATTTTTCGGGTCAGGTAATACGGCTTCGCTTTCCATCGCCGCCATCACCAGCGCATGGTTTGCCACCACCACTTCCGCTTCCTGAATTTCCCGACGAGCAACAAAAAACGGGCATTCGCGATAGTAATAACAGTTGCGGTTAAGGCAACTGGCCTTATCGGTACTCAAACGACGCCAGAGATCGTCATCTATAGCGATATCAGTATGATCGCGCAGACCGTCCCATTTATAAGTGTCGAGATCGCCCTTCAGCTTCGCACAACGTTTTTGCTCTTCCTGATTATTTGGCGTCAGTTCGTCGTCAAGAAACGCCAGCAGATCCTGTTGCGTGGGTTCAGTGCTGGCGAGCGCCGTCAGATTACGCGGGCAAACGTAGCGCCCACGCCCAAAAGCGGCAGTGAATTTAAGATCGGGAATGATCTTTTTCAGCAGCGGTAAATCTTTGCTGTAGATCTGATCCTGCAACGCCACGTTGGCGGTACTCACCACCAGCGTTTTTTGCTCTTCGCGGGCAATGGCGATGCCGGGAATCAAATAGGAGAGCGTTTTCCCAACGCCGGTGGGCGCTTCAATCGCCAGATGCCGCCCTTCTTCTCCGGCCAGCGTTTTGGCGACGTCCGCAATCATCTGCCGCTGCGGCGCACGGGGAATAAAGTCGGGGATCTGTTCCTGAAGCGCCTTATACCAGGCGGCGATTTGCGCTTTAAGCGCGGCGGTTAATGCCATGAGAAAACCTGAAATACTGTATAAACAGCCAATATTGTGGCATTTTTCGGTTTTCAGGGGTAATGGTTTTTCTGTTTCTGGAAAGCGGCTCGCAATAACGTTTACTGGAGGTGAGATTTTCCCGCAGCAGAAGAAGCATCATTGCGTAGTAAAAGACAATGCACGCAGGCTTATTGCGCTGGCGGCCATTGCAGGGCGGTATGTAAAACACGCAATACCGAGAGCGTATAGCCCTCCACTTGATAGATAAGCACATAATGCGGCCTGACAACGGCTTCATGTGTACCAGCGACTCGTCCGGCACGATACATCTCCGGGCGTTCACAGGCCTGTTCCGCAATGGTTTCAAATTGATTATCAAGGGCAATTGCCGCTTGCGGATTATCTTTACTGGTGTATTCCATGATTTGCTCCCTGTCAGACAGGGACATTGGCTTCCATTCCAGACGCATTAATCCCCCTTCAACAAGGCTTTTTTACGGGCAGCAAATAGACTTTTGGCCTCTTCATGAGAGAGCGCCGGGCGTGGATCGTCAATGGCGGCCTGCACCTGTTCACGAAACCAGGCATCATACGCGGCAGCTTCATGAGCTCGTTTTAATGCCTCTGCCCTGTCAGGTCGGGTCGTTTTCTTCTGACCGTCCGGGTCGTAATTAGAGGCGTCGACTTCAAACCGGGCAATACCAACATCTTTCAGGTAGTTGACAACCGTTTCCAGCCGTTTAAACAAGCGAATTTGCCGACTGCGTTGTGCTGCAAGAGGCCGTTCAGTGTGGCCGTATTTCACGGTCAACGACCAGCCTCCCTGGGTGCCAATAACGTGTGCTGCATCCACTACGCCAGATTCAACCAGTTTATGTAAGGTTGAGTGATCGATCGTTTCTGGTGCCATAATGCGCTAACCTTTTTGTATATGTCATGCAATTTATAATTAAAGATAGCGCAATTAATAATAAATTGCATTTTTTGATCGTAAATTGTCCAGGGTGAAATTGCGGTAGAAAGAGACTTGTTGCGAAGATGCCGGGCATAGCCCGGCATAAAAGATTACTGCGCAGCGGCAGGTTTACGCGGACGGCGACGACGTTGTTGCTCGCCTGCCGGTTTGGCATCGCCGAGGCGACGAGACGGTTTTTCTGCGGGCTTCGCATTACCAGACTTCGCACCACCTTCAGCGCGGCGTGGTTGCTGTTGACCGCGACCACCACCTTGCCCACGACCGCCGCCACCACGTTGCTGGCGACCATTCTGGATTGGTTCCGCTTTGATTGACGGGTCCGGCTCATAGCCAGGAATCGCAATGCGCGGGATCTCTTTTTTCAGCAGTTTTTCGATATCACGCAGCAGCTTGTGTTCATCAACACATACCAGCGACAACGCTTCACCGGTAGCTGCGGCACGACCGGTACGCCCGATACGGTGGACATAATCCTCTGGTACGTTTGGCAGTTCATAGTTGACGACGTGCGGCAACTCTTCGATATCCAGACCGCGCGCAGCGATGTCAGTTGCCACCAGTACGCGAATATCGCCCGATTTAAAATCGGCCAGCGCACGAGTACGCGCACCTTGCGATTTATTACCGTGAATCGCCGCACTACGGATGCCATCTTTATTGAGCTGTTCCGCCAAATGGTTAGCGCCATGTTTGGTACGGGTAAACACCAGCACCTGCTGCCAGTTCCCTTTACCAATCATATGCGACAGCAATTCGCGTTTGCGTTTCTTATCGACAAAGTGAACGTGCTGGGTCACCTGATCAGACGCGGTATTGCGGCGTGCCACTTCGATTTCCAGCGGGTTGTGTAGCAGCTTTTCTGCCAGCGCTTTAATGTCGTCAGAGAAAGTGGCGGAGAACAGCAGGTTCTGGCGCTTCGCTGGCAGTTTTGTTAACACACGACGAATATCGTGGATAAAGCCCATGTCGAGCATGCGGTCAGCTTCATCGAGGACGAGGATTTCTATCTGGTCCAGCTTCACCGCATTCTGATGTTCCAGGTCCAGCAAACGCCCCGGCGTTGCCACCAGCACATCAACGCCGCCACGCAGTTTCATCATCTGCGGGTTAATGCTCACACCACCAAACACCACCAGCGAACGAATGTTCAGGTATTTGCTGTAATCACGGACATTTTCGCCAATCTGCGCCGCCAGTTCACGGGTCGGGGTAAGAATGAGCGCACGTACCGGACGACGCCCTTTGGCGTGCGGCTCGCGGGAAATCAGGTGTTGTAGTAGCGGCAACGTAAAGCCCGCTGTTTTGCCCGTGCCGGTCTGGGCACTGGCCATCAGGTCGCGGCCTTCCAGCACCGCAGGGATCGCCTGCTGCTGAATAGGGGTGGGTTCACGGTAACCTTGCTCGGCAACGGCGCGCAGGATATCAGGGCTTAAACCCAAAGAATCGAAAGACATAACTACTCCGAACCGCCCCGACCGTTACCGGTGTAGTTTTCAGGGAGATACTGAAAAGGAAAATGACAAAAACCACAATGTCATGAGGGAGCGGAGTGTAGCAGTTTTTGTGACGCAGCGCATAAATTATCCCTGTGACTGGCGTTGCTAAAATTCCTGGCCATACTGGACAACGCTAAAAATGAGTCATAATCTTAATCAATCATTTGATTAAGAATGGGCTGTGCTATGAATAGTCCTGCCATGACAACCAAAGGTGAACAGGCGAAAAAACAGCTGATTGCTGCGGCACTGGCACAGTTTGGTGAGTATGGAATGAACGCCACCACCCGCGATATCGCCGCCCAGGCCGGGCAGAATATCGCTGCCATTACCTATTACTTCGGTTCGAAAGAAGATTTGTACCTCGCCTGCGCCCAGTGGATTGCCGATTTCATTGGCGAGCAGTTCCGTCCGCACGCCGAGGAAGCCGAACGCTTGTTCGCACAACCACAGCCGGATCGCGCCGCTATCCGCGAACTGATCCTTCGCGCCTGCAGGAACATGATCCAACTGCTCACCCAGGATGACACCGTCAACCTCAGCAAGTTTATCTCCCGTGAACAGCTCTCTCCCACGGCGGCCTACCATCTGGTGCATGAACAGGTGATTAGCCCGCTACACAGCCACCTGACACGCCTGATTGCCGCCTGGACCGGCTGCGACGCCAATGACACCCGCATGATCCTTCATACCCATGCGTTGATTGGTGAGATTCTGGCGTTTCGTCTCGGCAAAGAAACGATTCTGTTACGTACCGGCTGGACCGCGTTCGATGAAGAAAAGACCGAACTGATTAACCAGACGGTAACCTGTCATATCGACCTGATTTTGCAAGGATTATCGCAAAGGAGTTTGTAGTGATGAAAAAACCTGTCGTGATTGGACTGGCGGTAGTGGTACTTGCCGCCGTGATTGCCGGAGGCTACTGGTGGTATCAAAGCCGCCAGGATAACGGCCTGACGCTGTATGGCAACGTGGATATTCGCACCGTAAATCTGAGCTTCCGTGTCGGTGGTCGCGTTGAATCGCTGGCGGTGGACGAAGGTGATGCGATCAAAGCGGGTCAGGTGCTGGGCGAGCTGGATCACAAGCCATATGAGATTGCGCTGATGCAGGCGAAAGCGGGCGTTTCGGTGGCGCAGGCGCAGTATGACCTGATGCTTGCCGGGTATCGCGATGAAGAAATCGCTCAGGCTGCCGCCGCTGTAAAACAGGCACAGGCCGCTTATGACTATGCGCAGAACTTCTATGCCCGTCAGCAAGGATTGTGGAAAAGCCGCACCATTTCGGCAAATGACCTGGAAAATGCCCGCTCCTCGCGCGACCAGGCGCAAGCCACGCTGAAATCAGCACAGGATAAATTGCGTCAGTACCGTTCCGGTAACCGTGAACAGGACATCGCCCAGGCGAAAGCCAGCCTCGAACAGGCACAGGCGCAACTGGCGCAGGCGGAACTGAATTTACAGGACTCAACGCTGGTAGCTCCGTCTGATGGCACGCTGTTAACCCGCGCGGTAGAGCCTGGCACGGTGCTCAATGAAGGTGGCACAGTGTTTACCGTTTCACTAACGCGTCCGGTGTGGGTACGTGCCTATGTTGACGAACGTAATCTCGACCAGGCCCAGCCAGGTCGCAAAGTGCTGCTTTATACCGATGGTCGCCCGAATAAGCCCTATCACGGACAAATTGGCTTTGTCTCGCCAACCGCTGAATTTACGCCGAAAACCGTCGAAACGCCGGATCTGCGTACCGACCTCGTCTATCGCCTGCGTATTGTGGTGACCGACGCCGATGATGCGTTACGCCAGGGAATGCCGGTGACGGTACAATTCGGTAACGAGGCAGGACATGAATGATGCCGTTATCACGCTGAACGGCCTGGAAAAACGCTTTCCGGGCATGGAAAAGCCCGCCGTCGCGCCGCTCGATTGTACCATTCATGCCGGTTATGTGACGGGGCTGGTGGGGCCGGACGGTGCGGGCAAAACCACGCTGATGCGGATGCTGGCGGGATTACTGAAACCCGACAGCGGCAGCGCCACGGTGATTGGCTTTGATCCGATCAAAAACGACGCTGCGCTGCACGCCGTTCTCGGCTATATGCCGCAGAAATTCGGTCTGTATGAAGATCTGACGGTGATGGAGAACCTCAATCTGTACGCGGATTTGCGCAGCGTCACCGGTGAAGCACGTAAACAGACTTTTGCTCGCCTGCTGGAGTTTACGTCTCTTGGTCCGTTTACCGGACGGCTGGCGGGCAAGCTCTCCGGCGGGATGAAGCAAAAACTCGGCCTGGCCTGTACCCTGGTGGGCGAACCGAAAGTGTTGCTGCTCGATGAGCCCGGCGTCGGCGTTGACCCTATCTCACGGCGCGAACTGTGGCAGATGGTGCATGAGCTGGCAGGCGAAGGGATGTTAATCCTCTGGAGCACCTCGTATCTCGACGAAGCCGAACAGTGCCGCGATGTGCTGCTGATGAATGAAGGCGAGTTGTTGTATCAGGGAGAACCGACGGCCCTGACGCAAACCATGGCCGGACGCAGCTTTCTGATGACCAGCCCGCACGAGGGCAACCGCAAACTGCTACAACGCGCCTTGAAACTGCCACAGGTCAGCGACGGCATGATTCAGGGGAAATCGGTACGCCTGATCCTCAAAAAAGAGGCCACGCCAGACGATATTCGCCATGCCGACGGGATGCCGGAAATCGACATCAACCCAACCACGCCCCGCTTTGAAGATGCGTTTATTGACTTGCTGGGCGGTGCCGGAACCTCGGAATCGCCGCTGGGCGCAATATTACATACGGTGGAAGGCACACCTGGCGAGACGGTGATCGAAGCGAAAGAACTGACCAAGAAATTTGGTGATTTTGCCGCCACCGATCACGTCAATTTTGCCGTTAAACGTGGGGAGATTTTTGGTTTGCTGGGGCCAAACGGCGCGGGGAAATCCACCACCTTTAAGATGATGTGTGGTTTGCTGGTGCCGACCTCTGGTCAGGCGCTGGTACTGGGGATGGATCTGAAAGAGAGTTCAGGTAAAGCGCGCCAGCATCTCGGCTATATGGCGCAAAAGTTTTCGCTCTACGGCAACCTGACGGTCGAACAGAATTTACGCTTTTTTTCTGGTGTTTATGGCTTACGCGGTCGGGCGCAGAACGAAAAAATCTCCCGTATGAGCGAGGCATTTGGCCTGAAAAGTATTGCCTCACACGCCACCGATGAACTGCCATTAGGTTTTAAACAGCGGCTGGCACTGGCCTGTTCGCTGATGCATGAACCGGACATTCTGTTTCTCGATGAACCAACTTCCGGCGTTGATCCCCTCACCCGCCGTGAATTTTGGCTGCACATCAACAGCATGGTAGAGAAAGGCGTCACGGTGATGGTCACCACCCACTTTATGGATGAAGCGGAATATTGCGACCGCATCGGCCTGGTGTACCGTGGGAAATTAATCGCCAGCGGCACGCCGGATGATTTGAAAGCGCAGTCGGCTAACGATGAGCAACCCGATCCCACCATGGAGCAAGCCTTTATTCAGCTGATCCACGACTGGGATAAGGAGCATGGCAATGAGTAATCCGATCCTTTCCTGGCGTCGCGTGCGGGCGCTGTGCGTCAAAGAGACGCGGCAGATCGTTCGCGATCCGAGTAGCTGGCTGATTGCGGTGGTGATCCCACTGCTACTGCTGTTTATTTTTGGATACGGCATTAACCTCGACTCCAGCAAGCTGCGCGTCGGGATTTTACTGGAACAGCGTAGCGAAGCGGCGCTGGATTTCACCCACACCATGACCGGTTCGCCCTACATCGACGCCACCATCAGCGATAACCGTCAGGAACTGATCGCCAAAATGCAGGCGGGAAAAATTCGTGGTCTGGTGGTGATTCCGGTGGATTTCGCCGAACAGATGGAGCGCGCCAACGCCACCGCACCGATTCAGGTGATCACCGACGGCAGTGAGCCGAATACCGCTAACTTTGTGCAGGGGTATGTCGAAGGGATCTGGCAGATCTGGCAAATGCAGCGAGCGGAGGATAACGGGCAGACTTTTGAACCGCTTATTGATGTACAAACCCGCTACTGGTTTAACCCGGCGGCGATAAGCCAACACTTTATTATCCCCGGTGCGGTGACCATTATCATGACGGTCATCGGCGCGATTCTCACCTCGCTGGTGGTGGCGCGAGAATGGGAACGCGGCACCATGGAGGCTTTGCTCTCTACGGAGATTACCCGCACGGAACTGCTGCTGTGTAAGCTGATCCCTTATTACTTCCTCGGTATGCTGGCGATGTTGCTGTGTATGCTGGTGTCGGTGTTTATTCTCGGCGTGCCGTATCGCGGGTCGCTGCTGATTCTGTTTTTTATCTCCAGCCTGTTTTTACTCAGTACCCTGGGGATGGGGCTGCTGATTTCAACGATTACCCGCAACCAGTTCAACGCCGCTCAGGTCGCCCTGAACGCCGCGTTCCTGCCGTCGATTATGCTTTCCGGCTTTATATTTCAGATAGACAGTATGCCCGCGGTGATCCGCGCGGTGACGTACATTATTCCCGCACGTTATTTCGTCAGCACCCTGCAAAGCCTGTTCCTTGCTGGGAATATTCCAGTGGTGCTGGTGGTGAACGTGCTGTTTTTGATCGCTTCGGCGGTGATGTTTATCGGCCTGACATGGCTTAAAACCAAACGTCGGCTGGATTAGGGAGAAGAGCATGTTTCATCGCTTATGGACGTTAATCCGCAAAGAGTTGCAGTCGCTGCTGCGCGAACCGCAAACCCGCGCGATTCTGATTTTACCCGTGCTGATTCAGGTGATCCTGTTCCCGTTCGCCGCCACGCTGGAAGTGACCAACGCCACCATCGCCATCTACGATGAAGATAACGGCGAGCACTCGGTAGAACTTACTCAACGTTTTGCCCGCGCCAGCGCCTTTACCCATGTGCTGCTGCTGAAAAGCCCACAGGAGATCCGCCCGACCATCGACACACAAAAGGCGTTACTCCTGGTGCGTTTCCCGGCTGACTTCTCGCGCAAACTGGATACCTTCCAGACCGCGCCGTTGCAGTTGATCCTCGACGGGCGTAACTCCAACAGTGCGCAAATTGCCGCTAACTACCTGCAACAGATCGTCAAAAATTATCAGCAGGAGCTGCTGGAAGGAAAACCGAAACCCAACAACAGCGAGCTGGTAGTACGCAACTGGTATAACCCGAATCTCGACTACAAATGGTTTGTGGTGCCGTCGCTGATCGCCATGATCACCACTATCGGCGTAATGATCGTCACTTCACTTTCCGTCGCCCGCGAACGTGAACAAGGTACGCTCGATCAGCTACTGGTTTCGCCGCTCACCACCTGGCAGATATTCATCGGCAAAGCCGTACCGGCATTAATTGTCGCCACCTTCCAGGCCACTATTGTGCTGGCGATTGGTATCTGGGCGTATCAAATCCCCTTCGCCGGATCGCTGGCGCTGTTCTACTTTACGATGGTGATTTACGGTTTATCGCTGGTGGGATTCGGTCTGTTGATTTCATCACTTTGTTCAACGCAACAGCAGGCGTTTATCGGCGTGTTCGTCTTTATGATGCCCGCCATTCTGCTTTCCGGTTACGTTTCGCCGGTGGAGAACATGCCAGTATGGCTGCAAAACCTGACGTGGATTAACCCTATTCGCCACTTTACGGACATTACCAAGCAGATTTATTTGAAGGATGCGAGTCTGGATATTGTGTGGAACAGTTTGTGGCCGCTACTAGTGATAACGGCCACAACCGGGTCAGCGGCGTACGCGATGTTTAGACGTAAGGTGATGTAACTTCTTATCTTTCGCCAGCAAAGATACTACCGCCGGGCCGGCAAGGATTGCCAGCCCTGCAATCGCCAGCAAAAAGTTGTTTTCCAGTACGCGGGACAGCAGCCACAGCACAATCAGCGCCGCGCCAAAATACCAGGTGGTGGTCAGCTCTTCCAGCACATCCGCCACCTCACGCCAGCGTTGCTCGGGGTGACGCTGAAACACCAGCATCATTACCACGGTGACACAATACAGCACGCATAATCCCACGCCGACGTGAACCAAAGTTTTACTCATCCAGCCCACCACCAGCAGCGCCACTACCAGTAAATGCAACATAATCTGCCAGCAACTTAGGCCAGTTGCGACACGAACACGTTGTTGCCACTTCATGGCTTCTCTCCTGAAGAATTTATCTCTACTTACTCAGAGTACCGAACTTTACGGAAAATTCCGTAAGACCGCACCTTTTTGTGACGCCGACTACACTATTTCAATGAGATAAGAGGCCAAAACGGGAAAATTATGCCCGACCAAACACAACACTTTTCGTTCAAGGTACTCACCATCAATATTCACAAAGGCTTTACCGCGTTTAACCGACGCTTCATTTTGCCGGAACTTCGCGATGCCGTGCGTACCGTCAGCGCCGATATTGTTTGCCTGCAGGAAGTGATGGGCGCGCACGAAGTTCATCCGCTACATGTGGAAAACTGGCCCGATACCTCGCACTACGAGTTTCTCGCCGACACAATGTGGAGCGATTTTGCCTACGGTCGCAATGCTGTGTATCCGGAAGGGCATCACGGCAACGCCATACTGTCACGCTATCCCATTGAACATTATGAGAATCGTGATGTTTCGGTCGATGGTGCGGAAAAGCGCGGCGTGCTCTACTGCCGCATTGTTCCGCCGATGACCGGGAAAGCGATTCATGTGATGTGCGTACATTTGGGCCTGCGTGAGGCGCACCGTCAGGCGCAGATTGCGATGCTCGCCGAATGGGTGAATGAGCTGCCGGACGGCGAACCGGTATTGGTGGCGGGTGATTTCAACGACTGGCGGCAAAAAGCTAATCATCCGTTAAAAGTGCAGGCCGGGCTGGATGAGATATTTACCCGCGCCCACGGGCGCCCGGCGCGCACGTTTCCGGTGCAATTTCCTCTACTACGACTGGACAGGATCTACGTCAAAAATGCCAGCGCCAGCACGCCAACCGCGTTGCCGCTGCGGACATGGCGACACCTTTCTGATCATGCCCCTTTAAGTGCGGAGATTCATTTATGAAATGTAGCTGGCGCGAAGGCAATAAGATCCAGTTGCTGGAAAATGGCGAGCAATATTATCCCGCGGTGTTTAAAGCAATTGGCGAAGCGCAAGAACGCATCATTCTTGAAACGTTTATCTGGTTTGAGGATGACGTCGGCAAACAGCTGCATGCGGCGCTACTGGCAGCAGCGCAACGCGGAGTAAAAGCGGAAGTCTTGCTGGATGGCTACGGTTCGCCGGATCTCAGCGATGAGTTTGTCAATGAACTGACGGCGGCTGGCGTGGTGTTCCGCTACTACGATCCCCGCCCTCGCCTTTTTGGTATGCGCACCAATGTGTTTCGCCGGATGCATCGCAAAATTGTGGTGATCGACGCGCGTATCGCCTTTATTGGCGGGCTGAATTACTCCGCTGAGCATATGTCCAGCTACGGTCCAGAGGCTAAACAGGATTACGCGGTACGCCTCGAAGGGCCGATTGTTGAAGATATTCTACAATTTGAACTGGAAAACCTGCCGGGACAGAGCGCGGCACGACGCTGGTGGCGACGTCATCATAAAGCGGAAGAAAACCGCCAGCCGGGAGAAGCGCAGGTATTGCTGGTCTGGCGCGATAACGAAGAACATCGCGATGATATCGAACGTCACTATCTGAAAATGCTCACTCAGGCGCGGCGGGAAGTCATTATCGCCAACGCCTACTTCTTCCCCGGCTATCGATTTTTACACGCCTTACGTAAAGCGGCGCGGCGCGGGGTGCGGATCAAACTGATCATTCAGGGCGAACCGGATATGCCCATTGTCAGAGTCGGCGCACGCTTGCTGTATAACTATCTGGTTAAAGGCGGCGTTCAGGTGTTTGAGTACCGCCGCCGCCCGCTACATGGCAAAGTCGCATTGATGGACGATCACTGGGCAACGGTGGGTTCCAGTAATCTCGACCCGCTCAGTTTGTCGCTGAATCTCGAAGCAAATGTCATCATCCACGATCGAAACTTTAACCAGACGCTGCGAGACAATCTTAACGGCATTATCACCGCCGATTGCCAGCAAGTGGATGAAAGTATGCTGCCAAAACGGACCTGGTGGAACCTGACCAAAAGCGTGCTGGCGTTCCACTTTTTACGCCACTTCCCGGCGCTGGTGGGCTGGCTTCCGGCGCACACGCCACATCTGGCGCAAGTTGATCCCCCCGCACAACCGGCAATGGAAACGCAGGATCGGGTCGAAACTGAAAGTTCGGGGATGAAGCCCTGATGAGTAAATCACATCCGCGCTGGCGCTTAGCAAAGAAGATCCTCACCTGGCTGTTTTTTATCGCGGTGATTGTGTTGCTGGTGGTCTACGCCAAAAAGGTGGACTGGGAAGAGGTCTGGAAGGTCATCCGCGACTACAATCGCGTTGCGCTGCTCAGTGCGGTCGGGCTGGTGGTCATCAGTTATCTGATTTACGGCTGCTATGACCTGCTCGCCCGCTTTTACTGCGGTCACAAACTGGCGAAACGCCAGGTGATGCTGGTGTCGTTTATCTGCTATGCCTTCAACCTGACACTCAGTACCTGGGTCGGCGGCATTGGTATGCGCTATCGTTTGTACTCCCGACTAGGGTTACCGGGCAGCACTATTACACGAATTTTCTCGCTCAGTATTACCACCAACTGGCTGGGCTATATTTTACTGGCAGGGATTATCTTTACCGCAGGCGTGGTGGAGCTGCCGGACCACTGGTATGTCGATCAAACCACGCTGCGCATTCTCGGCATTGGCTTACTGATGATTATCGCGGTTTATTTGTGGTTTTGCGCTTTCGCGAAGCACCGCCATATGACCATCAAAGGGCAAAAGCTGGTGCTGCCTTCATGGAAATTCGCCCTCGCCCAGATGCTGATTTCCAGCGTTAACTGGATGGTCATGGGGGCGATTATCTGGCTGTTACTCGGTCAAAGCGTGAACTATTTCTTTGTACTGGGCGTGTTGCTGGTTAGTAGTATTGCTGGCGTCATCGTGCATATTCCGGCGGGAATTGGTGTGCTGGAAGCGGTGTTTATCGCGCTACTGGCTGGGGAGCATACCTCCAAAGGCACAATTATCGCCGCCCTGCTCGCTTACCGTGTGCTGTATTACTTTATCCCGCTGCTGCTGGCGCTGATCTGTTACCTGTTGCTGGAAAGCCAGGCGAAGAAGCTACGGGCGAAAAATGAAGCGGCGATGTGAAGTTCGGTTAAGTTCTTTAGTATGTGCATTTACGACTAATGAAAAAACCGCGTATGCCTTTGCCAGACAAGCGTTATCGCTATTGCTGCAAGTATCCCAAAGAGGCCGATAAAATAGTAATAGAGTGTTAATGCACCTGTAACAGCGCAACGAACCGGACTCCATAATTCTTCACTATGGCATTTTCCCGCCAGTGCAAGGAGCTTATTTCGTCCATGAAAGATGGATGCGAAAAACACAACCACCACGCCATAAATTGCTTTTTATACCAGACTCTTGTTTGTTATCGTTTTAAATAAAAAAATCCCGACACATGGCCGGGATATTGGTGGTGAAAAAAGAATTAACGACGATTGCCAAAAATTCGCAGCAACATCAGGAACAGGTTGATGAAGTCCAGATACAAGGTTAATGCGCCAAGAATGGAGTATTTACGCAGGTTCGACGCGTCACGGGTATCAATCTGCTCACCCATATTTTTCAATTTCTGAGTGTCATACGCCGTCAATCCGACAAAGACAATCACGCCGATGTAGGTGACCGCCCACATCAACGCTTCGCTTTTCAGCCAGAAGTTGACCAGCGATGCCAGCACAATGCCGATCAACGCCATAAACAGCATATTGCCGAAGCCGCTTAAATCGCGTTTGGTGGTGTAACCGTACAGGCTCATTGCGCCGAACATCCCGGCAGTAACGACGAAGGTGCTGGCGATAGAGGCAGCGGTATAGACAATGAAAATACTGGAAAGCGTCAGGCCCGTCAGCGCTGAATAAAGCATAAAGAGCATGGTTGTCACACCTGCACTCAGCTTTTGAATCATCGCTGATAACACAATAACCAGAGCTAATTGTGCTATTACCAGACCAATTAAAAAGATGCGGTTGGTGAATAACAGCTCCATAACGGCGGCGGAATTGGCCGCATACCAGGCAACAAACGCGGTAAGCAGCAAGCCTACCGTCATCCAGCCATAGACCTGTGCCATATAGGTTTGCAGGCCAGCTCGGGTTTGTACGATTGAATCAGAACGTGGGAATCTGTCCATGACTTTCTCCTGAAGATATAAGGAATATCTTAAGGATACTGCAAATGATGGGGCTGTGCATCGACGCAGCGTAAACGCATGTACTGAGCGGTGAAATTGCCGGATGCAGCTGTGCGGTATCCGGCCTGCTAAAAACTACCAGCGTTTTGCCGCCTGCTGATCGCTCTCCCGAGCTTCGACCCAGCGGTCGCCTTCCGGCGTGGCTTCGCGCTTCCAGAACGGCGCGCGGGTTTTGAGATAGTCCATAATAAACTGCCCGGCTTCGAACGCACTGCTGCGATGCGCACTGGTAACACCGACAAAAACAATTTCATCACCCGGCCATAATTCACCAATGCGGTGAATTACCGTGACGCGCCCCAGCGGCCAGCGGTTACGCGCTTCATCAACGATTTCCGCCAGTGCTTTTTCTGTCATTCCCGGATAGTGTTCGAGGGTTAATGCTTTGACGCTGTCTCCCAGGTTATGATTGCGCACCTTACCGGTAAACGTGACCACTGCACCGTCTTCGTCACGCTCCGCCAGCCACGGGTACTCTTCCCCTACACTGAACGACTGCGGGCCGACAACAATTTTGGTTTCTGCCATTTTAACCTCCGGTTACCGGCGGGAAGAAAGCCACTTCGTCGCCGTCAGTCAGCGGATGGTCAAAACTCACCAGCGTCTGGTTGACGGCAGCCAGCAATTTGCCATCTTCCAGCGCCAGCGCCCAGCGATCGCTCTGCGCAGCCAGGTGCTGGCGTAACGCTTCAACGGTTGGGAAATCCGCAGCCACTTCGGTTGCATCCGTTCCCACCAACTCGCGTACCTGGGCGAAAAAAAGAACTTTAATCATCCGCTTCCACCTTAAAGTCACCTGATTTGCCGCCGCTCTTTGCCAGCAAACGTACCGGACCAATCACCATATCTTTTTGCACCGCTTTGCACATGTCATAAATGGTCAGCGCCGCCACGGAGGCCGCGGTTAACGCTTCCATTTCAACGCCGGTTTTCCCGGTCAGTCGGCATAAGGTTTCTATACGCACCCGATTGTGCTCCGGCTCGGCCTGTAAATTGACTTCGACTTTACTGAGCATCAACGGATGACACAGCGGGATCAGATCCCAGGTGCGTTTTGCCGCCTGAATACCGGCAATACGCGCTGTGGCAAACACGTCGCCTTTATGGTGGCGACCATCGATGATCATCGCCAGCGTCTCGCTACGCATGGTGACAAAGGCTTCCGCCCGCGCTTCACGTACAGTTTCCGCTTTGGCGGAGACATCCACCATGTGCGCTTCGCCAGCGGCGTTGATATGGGTCAGTTGCGACATACTTATTTCTTCAAATGTGGATGGAAATTACACGGACGCGTACGGGCATCCAGCTGCGGCGCGATGATATTTTCCCACGCGGTGCGGCACGCTTTGGTCGAACCCGGCATGGCGAAAATCAGTGTCTTATTCGCTACGCCCGCTACCGCACGGGATTGCAACGTTGCTGTGCCAATCTCTTCGAACGACAGCATACGGAACACTTCGCCGAAACCTTCGACTTCACGGTCGAACAGCGGCAGCAATGCTTCGGGAGCCTGATCGCCTTCCGTCAGGCCAGTGCCGCCAGTAATCAACACCACTTGTACATCGTCACTGGCTATCCACGCAGATACCTGAGCGCGAATAGCGTAGCGGTTTTCTTTGACAATGGCTTTATCGACAACGTGATGGCCCGCTTCCTGCGCCGTATCGCGCAGATAGTGACCGGAGGTATCGTCTTCTTCACCGCGACGATTAGAAACCGTAAGAATAGCAATACGGGTCGGGATAAATTCAGTGCTTACCTGACTCATCTGATCTCTCCTTTTGACGTTTTATCCGCCAATGTACGATAAGTTTTGCGTAATACCGGTATTGTTTTGATGCAGGAAATGGGTCTGTTTTTTCTCCCGCAGCGCCGCTGAAATACGCGCTTCCAGCGCCTGTTGCTGGGTATCGTCTTCCAGCAGATCGCGCAGGTTAACGCCGCCTTCACCAAACAGGCAGAGATGGAGTTTACCAATGGAGGAGACACGCAGGCGGTTGCAAGTGGCGCAGAAGTCTTTTTCATACGGCATAATTAGGCCAATCTCTCCGGCGTAATCCGGATGACAAAAGACTTGCGCGGGACCGTCGCTACGTTGACGTAATTGGTGGATCCAGCCGCGACGCAGTAGCTCGTCACGCAGAACCTGACCAGAGATGTGATGTTTACGGAAGAGCTCGCTGCCCTCGCCCGTTTCCATCAGTTCGATGAAACGCAGCTGGATAGGACGATGTTGGATCCAGTTCAGAAAGGTGTCGAGCTGGTGATGGTTGACATCGCGCATCAGCACGGTATTGACTTTGACCTTCTCAAAGCCCGCCTCAAATGCAGCATCGATGCCAGCCATGACCTGATTGAATTTATCCTGGCCGGTAATGGCATGAAACTGACGAGCGTCGAGACTATCAACACTGACGTTAATGCCCGTCAGTCCGGCATCGCGCCAGTTCGCCACGTCGCGTTCCAGACGGTAACCATTAGTGGTGACCGCAATCTGACGGATGGCGTCATTTTCCCGCACTGCGGCGATGATATCGGTAAAGTCGCGACGTAAAGACGGCTCTCCGCCTGTCAGACGAACTTTTTCGGTGCCCAGACTGGCAAAGGCGCGCGTAACCCGGCGAATTTCATCGACGGTCAGAAAGCCTTTATTGGTGACGCCGCTCGGCTTGTAGCCATCCGGCAGGCAATATGTGCAACGAAAGTTACACACATCGGTAATCGACAGGCGCAAGTAATAAAACTTACGCGCAAATGCATCAGTCAGTTGTGAAGCCATGTACACCTTTCCAGATACGGGAGGCGAAGTCATTTCTTCCTTCGCCCTGGTGGCAACCTTTCAAAGCATTGTCACGGCCAAAGCACCATATCAGTTGACCCAGGTGCAGAGGCTAGAGTGTTTAGTGGTTATGCCGATACTAGCGCGTAAATGAGATTTTTACCATTCACCCTTTTCGCTATGTAATCATGTATATAGCGTCATGATCGGCCTATTTCGCTACAGAATAAGGGAAAATGGCGGTTTTACTTTGATATACATCATCAGGGACGCAGAGCGAATATTGTCCTTTGGGGGTAGAAAACCATGAGTTGTATCCTCAATATTGGCAGGCTAATTGCTGTTTCCCCGTAATTTGCGCTACTGTAGCGCGGATAATCTGACTTCAGGAATGTATATGCGCAATCGTACGCTGGCTGACCTTGATCGTGTCGTTGCTCTCGGCGGGGGGCATGGACTGGGACGCGTTCTCTCATCACTTTCGTCTTTAGGCTCTCGCTTAACGGGTATCGTCACCACCACGGATAACGGTGGCTCGACGGGACGTATTCGTCGCTCGGAAGGCGGTATTGCCTGGGGCGATATGCGCAACTGTCTCAACCAACTGATAACGGAACCGAGCGTCGCCTCCGCGATGTTTGAATACCGTTTTGGCGGCAATGGCGAGCTTTCCGGTCATAATCTCGGAAACTTGATGTTAAAGGCGCTGGATCACCTTAGCGTGCGGCCTCTGGAAGCCATCAATTTAATTCGTAATCTGTTGAAAGTGGACGCGCAATTAATTCCGATGTCAGAGCATCCCGTTGATCTGATGGCCATTGACGATCAGGGACATGAAGTTTACGGCGAGGTCCACATCGACCAGCTAACTACGCCGATTCAGGAACTACTGTTAACCCCCAACGTACCTGCCACCCGTGAAGCGGTGCTGGCAATTAATGAGGCTGACCTGATAATCATCGGGCCAGGCAGTTTTTATACCAGCCTGATGCCAATCCTGCTGCTTGAGGAAATGGCGCAGGCACTACGCCGCACGCCAGCCCCGATGGTTTATATTGGCAATTTGGGAAGAGAATTAAGCCTGCCTGCGGCGAATCTGAAGCTTGAAAACAAGCTGGCGATTATGGAGCAGTATGTCGGTAAAAAGGTGATTGATGCGGTGATTGTTGGGCCGAAGGTCGATGTTTCTACAGTTAACGACAGATTAGTCATTCAGGACGTACTGGAGGCCAGCGATATCCCCTATCGTCATGACCGCCAGTTGTTACATAACGCACTGGAAAAAGCATTACAGGCTTTAGGTTAACGTGAAGTCGAAAGAAAATTCCGGCTTCCTATTGAAGACAAAGTACACGTTGTTCATGCCGGATGCGGCGTGAACGCCTTATCCGGACTACAAACCGCGCAAATTCAATGTATTGCAGAGATCATGTAGGCCTGATAAGCGTAGCGCATCAGGCAATTTTGCCTTTGCCATCTCTCTTCTTCGTTATCCTGTCACGAAGCCGCAATAAACAACTCACGCAGCTGATGCAACTGGTCACGAATTTGCGCCGCCTCTTCGAACTCCAGATTTTGCGCGTGTTGCATCATCAGCCCTTCCAGTTCATGGATTTTCTGCTGCAACGCTTTAGGCGACATATCCATCGGTACATTATCCGGCTCAACAATCGGGCGCGATTTTCCTCTGCCCTTCGCTTTGGTTTTGGCAATGTTCTGCCCCAGCGCCAGGATATCGACCACTTTCTTGTTCAGCCCTTGCGGCGTAATTCCGTGTTCCTCGTTGTACTTCTGTTGTTTCTCGCGGCGACGTTCGGTTTCGCCAATCGCTTTCGCCATTGATGGGGTGATCTTATCGCCGTAGAGAATCGCTTTACCGTTGACGTTACGCGCCGCGCGACCAATGGTCTGAATCAATGAACGTTCGGAACGCAGGAAGCCTTCTTTGTCTGCGTCGAGGATCGCCACCAGCGAAACTTCTGGCATATCCAGACCTTCGCGCAGTAAGTTGATCCCCACCAGCACATCAAACTCGCCCAAACGCAAGTCGCGGATGATTTCCATACGCTCGACGGTGTCGATATCCGAGTGAAGATAACGCACGCGTTCACCGTGTTCTTCCAAATATTCGGTGAGATCTTCCGCCATCCGCTTAGTCAACGTCGTGACCAGTACGCGTTCGTTAATTGCCGCTCGCAGGCGAATTTCTGAGAGAAGATCATCAACCTGGGTCGCTACCGGGCGCACTTCGATAATCGGGTCCAGCAGCCCTGTTGGACGCACGACCTGATCCACCACGTCGCCACCGGATTTCTCCAGCTCGTAATTACCGGGTGTTGCAGAAACATAGATGGTTTGCGGCGCTAATGCTTCGAACTCTTCGAATTTCAGCGGACGGTTATCCAGCGCCGAGGGCAGACGGAAACCGTACTCCACCAGCGTCTCTTTACGCGCCCGGTCGCCTCGATACATGCCGCCAATTTGCGGAATAGTCACGTGGGATTCATCGACCACCAACAGGCCATCGGCGGGGAGATAATCAAACAGCGTCGGCGGTGGCTCACCGGGTCCACGACCGGAAAGAAAGCGCGAATAGTTTTCAATGCCTGAGCAATAACCGAGCTCGTTCATCATCTCCAGATCAAACTGGGTACGCTGAGTCAGGCGTTGTTCTTCCAGCAGCTTGTTATTTGCCAGCAGCACTTTGCGCCGATCGGCCAGCTCTTCTTTGATCTCTTCCATCGCCTGCACAATACGTTCACGCGGGGTAACGTAGTGTGTTTTCGGGTAAATGGTAAAGCGGGGAATGGTTGAGATAATCTGCCCTGTTAACGGGTCGAAAAGCGACAACCGCTCTACCTCTTCGTCGAACAATTCAACACGTAGCGCAACGTCGTCGGACTCCGCCGGAAAAATATCAATCACTTCCCCGCGAACACGGAAAGTCCCGCGCTGGAACGCCTGGTCGTTACGGGTGTATTGCAGTTCCGCCAGGCGCCGCAGAATCGCGCGCTGATCGATAATCATGCCGACCGTCAGATGCAGCATCATCTTAAGATATAAGTCAGGGTCGCCCAGACCGTAGATGGCTGAAACAGAGGCGACCACCACCACATCGCGCCGCTCCAGCAAAGCTTTGGTCGCTGAAAGCCGCATCTGTTCAATATGTTCGTTTACCGAGGCATCTTTTTCAATGAAGGTGTCCGAGCTCGGCACATAGGCTTCCGGTTGATAGTAGTCGTAGTAAGAGACGAAGTATTCCACCGCATTTTCCGGGAAAAATTCTTTCATCTCGCCGTACAACTGGGCTGCCAGCGTTTTGTTGGGCGCCAGCACCATCGTCGGGCGCTGAAGGTCGGCAATGACGTTAGCAATGGTAAATGTTTTCCCGGAGCCCGTTACGCCGAGTAGAGTCTGGTGAGCCAGGCCATCTTCAAGCCCTTCTTCGAGGCGTCGAATTGCCTCAGGCTGATCGCCAGAAGGTTTAAAAGAGGAATTCAGTTTGAACGGTTTACTCATGAGTCGCTACCTGAAGGAGTGGGCGGGCAGGTATGTAATTTTACTCGTCGTGTTTAATAATGCCAACAAATTATACTGGATAAAAAAACAGTTTCACGCCATATTATTTCTGTTACACCGTCAACGAAGGTATCAATCATGAGCATAATTTGCTCAGTGACGAGATAAAACTCCAGGATTGCGGGGTTATCCCCAAAGCAACGGCTTTTTTAACAATTGTCAAGATGGCTGATGACGGATTTATGGCAAGAGATGTCACTTTCATGACTGCCATTGCTTTTATATAATTAATTGAAAAATAACAAATATTTCCTTAAGCCTTCTTTCGCGTCAATTCGCGTGCAAGCCGCGTATTCTCTCGCTTGCATCGCGTTTTCTAACTCTAATGCACATGGTTATCCACAGGAATAGTGGATAACTGCCTGCAGCCCGTATGCCCTGCCGCCTGGGCAATTCCCACACTAACCGCATATTGTGGGGGTAAATATTTTTTCTCAATTCTTTTGAAATTTAATTGGTTGAATTGCAGGCAGCAGACGACGCGATCTCGCTCGCAATTTAACCAAATATATTGCTACAACAATGCGGTGAGATTGAGGTACTTTCCGGTTAGCGCGTTTTCAGGGGGTTCATCAAGCCATGGGATCTCCCCAAGCAGCGGTGCGGAAATCATCCGCTTGAGCGTGGCCATATATTCAGCGTGACGTTTGCCCGGTGGAGTGACATCGTTTGCTACCCACCCTGCAAGGGTAAGTCCGGCTTGCTGTACAGCCTGTGCGGTCAGCATCGCGTGATTAATACAGCCGAGTTTCACGCCCACAACCAGTATCACTGGCAGTTGTTCTTGCGTTACCCAATCCGCGAAAGTGAAAGACTCAGAAAGCGGCGTAAACCAGCCTCCTGCACCTTCTACCAGTACCCAGTTTGCCTGCTGTGCCAGCGCGTGTAATCCGGCGCTCATAACCACGGGGTCGATGGGTCTGCCCTCTTCCGTACTGATGATATGCGGCGAGGTCGGTTCTGCGAAGGTGTAAGGGTTTACCGTGGCGTAATCCAGCTGCAGGCTACTGTTGCGTTGCAACGCCAGTGCGTCGCAATTACGTAAGCCTTCTACTGTCATTTCGCTGCCGGAAGCAACAGGTTTGTAACCTGCCGTCCGGTAGCCTGCCGCCTTCGCGGCCTGTAAAAGCGCACAACTGGCGACGGTTTTCCCTACTTCGGTATCCGTTCCGGTGACAAAATAACGTTTACTCACGAGCAATCACTCCCAAAAAAAGATGATACGTCAGAGGATATCGCCCCTGTTGTTGCGGCCAGGCTAGTTGCAATCGCTGCAACTGCGAACGCGTTAATATTCGCGGGTCGCGCCCTTCATGAAGATGCGTTGCGCCAATGCCTTTGAGCGAGCGCATGGCACTGAGCGCATCATCAAACCACAGTGTGACGGGCTGCATATTGTATTGATAACGAAAGTCTTTCAGCGCCTGTTCAATTTCTGCTGGCGGTAAAAAGCGATTAGCATGCGGGCGTTCGTCTACCGCCAGCCACGCCTGATGCAGTTCGGGTAACGATCCCTGCGCCAGCGTGGTAAACGCGACCATGCCTCCGGGGCGCACCACCCGATACAGCTCGCGGAGTGCCGTGGATAAATTACCGCACCACTGCACCGCGAGATTGCTCCATGCAAGATCGAACGTCGCATTCGCCAGCGGTAAGGATTCGATATCGCCCGCCAGATAATGATCTGCGGCATCTTGTTGGCGTGCCTGCGCAAGCATAAGTGGCGAGAGATCTAAGGCCGTCACCTGCGAGTGACGTTCGCGCCAGTGGCGGCTCATCCAGCCTGGTCCACAGCCAGCATCCAGTACGTGGGGGTATTTACGCTGTGGGAGCATTGCCAGTAAGGCATCGGCACTCTGGCGCTGTAGATTTGCGTGTTCCTCGTATTGCGCGGCTGCCCGACCAAATGCCGCCGCAATGGCTTGTTTATTGACCGTTGCCATGCAGCACCTCCAGCAGGCGGTCGATATCCTGTGTTTCATGTGCCGCAGTCAACGTCAGGCGCAGTCGCGCAGTGCCGACGGGTACGGTTGGCGGGCGAATCGCCGTGACCCAGCAGTCTTGCTGGCGCAGTTTTTCTGCCAGTTGTAACGCACGGCTGTTATCACCGACGATTAATGGCTGGATGGCGCTACGTGAATCCGCAAGCGTAAACGGCAAACCCTGCACTCCGGCACGAAAACGCGTAATGAGTGCCGCCAGTTTTTCGCGCCGTGCATCACCCTCATCACTACGAATGACCGCCAGCGATGCACGTAATGCCTGCGCCTGAGCGGGCGGCATACTGGTGCTGTAGATAAGATGGCGGGCGAATTGCAGCAGATAATTCGCCACGCTATCAGAACAAAGCACCGCCGCGCCGCTGACGCCAAATCCTTTGCCAAAAGTGACTACCAGCAGTTCCGGCTTCACCTTTTGCTGCCAACAACTGCCTCGCCCCTGTTCACCGATAACGCCCGTGCCGTGGGCATCATCGACCATCAACCAGCCATTGTGCTGTTGCGTTACCTGTTGAATTTCCGTAAGCGGCGCGCTATCGCCGTCCATGCTGAACACGCCTTCTGTCACCACCAGTTGCTGCCCCAGACAGGAGGCAGCAAGCAGACGTTCCAGATGAGCGACATCGTTATGAGTAAAACGGCGAAGCTGCGACGGGCTTAAACTGGCAGCCTCCAGCAAGGAAGCGTGGCTAAGCCGGTCGGCAACAATACGATCCTCTTTCACCATCATCGCAGTAATGACCGCCTGATTAGCGGCAAAACCAGAGATAAACAACAGCGCCCGCGAATAGCCCTGCCACTCGGCCAACTCTTCTTCCAGCGACTGATGCGCCACGCTATAACCGCTGACATGACCGGAACCGCCGCTACCGACGCCAAATTGTTCCGCCCCCTGCTGCCAGGCACTGATAATTTGCGGATGATGGCTTAAACCGAGGTAATCATTGCTGGAAAAGTTCAGATACTGGCGCTCGTCCGCCACCAGCCAGCGTCCGGCTCCTTGCGCCACCGGATAACGGCGACGCAGGGCATCGGCAGCACGCCGCGCATCGAGCGCCGCGTTGATTTTCTCCTGCCAGCTCATAGTGCTGCCGCGTTGTAATATTCGTCGGTGTCTGGGGTCATCAGCGCCTGCTCCAGACGCTGTTGTTGCTCGTTATCGCCCGCCAGAACGGCGGTTTGCTGCGGATTCAGCCCCAGTTTGCGGAACAGTTGCAGGTCTTTATCTTCTTCCGGATTCGGCGTAGTCAGCAGTTTGCAGCCGTAGAAAATCGAGTTTGCGCCAGCCATAAAGCACATTGCCTGAGTCTGTTCGTTCATCTGCTCACGTCCGGCAGAAAGGCGCACGTAAGAGGTCGGCATCATGATCCGCGCTACGGCAATGGTGCGAATAAAATCAAAGGCATCGACATCATCGTTATCGGCCAGAGGCGTGCCTTTCACCTTCACTAACATGTTGATTGGCACGCTTTCCGGCGGCGTCGGCAGGTTTGCCAGTTGCAGCAATAATCCGGCGCGATCTTTTACTGTTTCGCCTAAGCCGACAATGCCGCCAGAACAGACTTTGATCCCGGCATCGCGCACTTTTTCCAGCGTATCGAGACGTTCCTGATAAGTGCGTGTGGTGATGATATTGCCGTAAAACTCCGGCGAGGTGTCGAGGTTGTGGTTGTAGTAATCCAGCCCGGCATTCGCAAGGCGCTGCGCCTGAGATTCACTCAACGTACCCAGCGTCATACACGCCTCCAGGCCCATCGCTTTTACCCCCTGCACCATTTGTTCCAGGTACGGCATATCGCGTTCGTGGGGATTCTTCCACGCCGCGCCCATACAGAAACGCGTCGATCCCGCCGCTTTCGCTTTGCGCGCCGACTCCAGTACCTGTTCGACTTCCATCAACCTCTCGGCTTCCAGTCCGGTTTTGTAGCGCGAGCTTTGCGGGCAATATTTGCAATCTTCCGGACAAGCTCCGGTTTTAATCGACAGCAAAGTGCTGACCTGCACCTGACGAGGATCAAAATGCTGACGATGCACCTGCTGCGCTTCAAACAGCAGATCCAGCAACGGTTTTTCAAATAATTCTGTGACTTGCGACAATGTCCAGCGTGGGCGGTGAGCCATGGGGCTTCTCCAAAACGTGTTTTTTGTTGTTAATTCGGTGTAGACTTGTAAACCTAAATCTTTTCAATTTGGTTTACAAGTCGATTATGACAACGGACGATCTTGCCTTTGACCAACGCCATATCTGGCACCCATACACATCCATGACCTCCCCGCTGCCGGTTTATCCGATGGCGAGCGCCGAAGGTTGCGAGCTGATTTTGTCTGACGGTAGACGCCTGGTTGACGGTATGTCGTCCTGGTGGGCGGCGATCCACGGCTACAATCATCCGCAACTCAATGCCGCGATGAAGTCGCAAATTGATGCTATGTCGCATGTGATGTTTGGCGGTATCACCCATGCGCCAGCCATTGAGCTGTGCCGCAAACTGGTGGCAATGACGCCACAACCGCTGGAATGCGTTTTTCTCGCGGACTCCGGTTCCGTGGCGGTGGAAGTGGCGATGAAGATGGCGTTGCAGTACTGGCAGGCCAAAGGCGAAGCGCGCCAGCGTTTTCTGACCTTCCGCAATGGTTATCATGGCGATACCTTTGGCGCGATGTCGGTGTGCGATCCGGACAACTCAATGCACAGCCTGTGGAAAGGCTATCTGCCAGAAAACTTGTTTGCTCCGGCTCCACAAAGCCGTATGGATGGCGAATGGGATGAGCGCGATATGGTGGGCTTTGCCCGCCTGATGGCAGCGCATCGCCATGAAATCGCGGCGGTGATCATTGAACCGATTGTCCAGGGCGCAGGCGGGATGCGCATCTACCATCCGGAATGGTTAAAACGAATCCGCAAAATGTGCGACCGTGAAGGTATCTTGCTAATTGCTGACGAGATCGCCACCGGATTTGGTCGTACCGGCAAACTGTTTGCCTGCGAACATGCAGAAATCGCGCCGGACATTTTGTGCCTCGGTAAAGCCTTAACCGGCGGCACGATGACCCTTTCCGCCACGCTTACCACGCGTGAGGTTGCGGAAACCATTAGTAACGGCGAAGCCGGTTGCTTTATGCATGGGCCAACGTTTATGGGCAATCCGCTGGCCTGCGCAGCAGCAAACGCCAGCCTGGCGATTCTCGAATCTGGCGACTGGCAGCAACAGGTGGCGGCTATTGAAGTACAGCTGCGCGAGCAACTTGCCCCCGCCCGTGATGCCGAAATGGTTGCCGATGTGCGCGTGCTGGGGGCAATTGGCGTGGTCGAAACCACTCGCCCGGTGAATATGGCAGCGCTGCAAAAATTCTTTGTCGAACAGGGCGTCTGGATCCGGCCTTTTGGCAAGCTAATTTACCTGATGCCGCCCTATATTATTCGCCCTGAACAGTTGCAGCGCCTGACCGCAGCGGTTAACCGTGCGGTACAAGATGAAACATTTTTTTGCCAATAACGAGCAGTCAGCCTGAAGGTTTCTGGCTACACTTTCTGCAAACAAGAAAGGAGGGTTCATGAAACTCATCAGTAATGATCTGCGCGATGGCGATAAGCTGCCGCATCGTCATGTCTTTAACGGCATGGGTTACGATGGCGATAATATTTCGCCGCATCTGGCGTGGGATGATGTTCCTGCTGGAACCAAAAGTTTTGTTGTCACCTGCTATGACCCGGATGCGCCAACCGGCTCCGGCTGGTGGCACTGGGTAGTGGTTAACTTACCCGCTGATACCCGCGTATTGCCGCAGGGGTTTGGCTCTGGTCTGGTAGCAATGCCAGACGGCGTTTTGCAGACGCGTACCGATTTTGGTAAAACCGGGTACGATGGCGCCGCGCCGCCGAAAGGCGAAACGCATCGCTACATTTTTACCGTTCACGCGCTGGATGTAGAACGTATTGATGTCGATGAAGGTGCCAGCGGCGCGATGGTCGGGTTTAACGTCCATTTCCACTCTCTCGCCAGCGCATCGATTACCGCGATGTTCAGTTAATCACTCTGCCAGATGGCGCAATGCCATCTGGTATCACTTAAAGGTATTAAAAACAACTTTTTGTCTTTTTACCTTCCCGTTTCGCTCAAGTTAGTATAAAAAAGCTGAATGAGAAACAAGAAAAATCATCAATATCAATATGTTATGATGGCTTTGGTCTAAATAATAGACTACATAATACTGCAAAACACAGCATGTGCAGTCACTATGAATCAACTACTTAGATGGTATTAGTGACCTGTAACAGAGCATTAGCGCAAGGTGATTTATTGTCTTCTTGCGCTAATTTTTTGTCATGAAAAAATGTCGCACTCCAGAGAAGCACAAAACCTTGCAATCCAGTGCAAAGCTTTGTGTGCCTCCCACTACGGCCTGCATAACCAGTCAGAAGATAGCAGTGATGTCAAACGACGCAGCTGACTTCTTTTCTTTCACGACTTCCCCACACCCAGCATGCATACCTTTCTGCCATAACTGTAGTGAATGTCTGCTATGAGCGAGAAGCGGAAGTTTATGATTGTCCTCACCTATGGCGATTTACTAGTACAAACTTGTGTTAACCATTACTGGCAATCTTTAAACTTGTACCGCCCCCTAAAGGGGAAATTATATTCTGTCATTTTTACTTAATATGCACTGCAATTAAGGAACAGCAGAACTTGATGAGGTATCTTTAGTAGTTACCAATGTATTACACATTGAATTAAAAGAGATTCTTTGAACAAGGTCGAACATCTTATGTATTCATCTTTCGATTCAGCCGTTGGAGAATCCGTTAGCCGGATTAGCCATTATATTGAGTTGCATCGGGGATTTCCCCACGTGTCTTTCTCCGATCACATTAAAAGGCGACGTAGTGAAAGAGCCGCCCGCGCGAGATCGCTTAAACTGATTTATCTTGATACGAACGCATGGAAGTGCGTATCGGACTTCAGACTGAACAAGGCGAGTCTCACACCCGCAATGAAGACGTTTGGGACAAGTATTGAACGAGCTGTTCAAACGGGGCGATTTGTTTTTCCCATCGGTCTTCCGACATACTTTGAGCTGGACTCGATGACAGACCCGGAGACAAGAGAAACACTTACTCGACTGGTTGATGAACTTTCCCAAGGGATCTGCATCACTCCCTTTCCCGAGCGCGTCGGATCTGAGTTGCGCAAACTGCGTATGAGTAAGCTGGACGAACCTGAAGGGCTAGAAGACTTCTTATGCAGTCCCATCGAGTTGATGGGAGTACCGACGATTTCCACACTCGGGTATCTCGAATCGTATGTAGATAAAGAAACCTTTAACAAGGCTGTCTTTGATGCCCTGTCAGAACTGCCATTTTCATTTCAGTTAGAAATTGCACGCACTTCTCTTGGGGCGAAGTGGGATAACTCTCGTGGAATTACAGAACTCAATGACGGAAAGGCCAAACATCAATCAGAGATAGCGAACCTTAACACCGCCATATTTATTGAATTAACTGGCGGCATCACTGCATGGTTTAGAGAGGAAGGGATACCCATTTCTTTATTAGATATCAAACGATACGCACTTGAGGCCCAATACTACTGGCATAAGATGCCAGACTCACGAGCAATGCCAACGCTAAGGGTATTGAGTTCATTGTATGGGTTGATGCGATACGATCCGCAACGCCGTTACAAGAACGGCGATCCAAACGACTTTATGGTGGCAGCATCCGCACTTCCTGTAGCGGATGCTCTTTATACTGACAGAAAACTCGCCAACCTTCTGTCCGATAAAAGAATTGAGCTGAACAGATTCTCAGACTGCACTGTGGTCAGTGGGTTTGAGAACATGGCGGCACATCTCGAGGAACAACTTTAATTTTAAAAACGTCCGCTTCTGGCACAAGGCGGACGTTCCGCGTAACATTTTACCATTATTACTGGTTTTTCATTTCCCACTCAATACAGTCAGTCATCATAGGAATAAAAACTTTACAAGATGAAGAAAAAATATCGACAAATTTTGATTTGTAACTTTCTGGAACATGCCAATCTTGAGGGATGCTATCTACGATAGATTGATAATAATCAACTGGTATTTCACATATTCTATTCATCCACAATGAATACCCTTCTAAAGCATGGAGATTTCCGCGATGATATGGCGATGATTCAGTAAATAATTGATTAGGAGTCCAGATAAGACCATCCTCACCCCATGTACTACCATCGTTATCTACAAAGGCAATGCCAGCATCCATAAATAGCAATTTATCATTTAACAACTTGCAAGTATCATTTTTTACATCACCTATCGATAACCAATTATCAAAAATTGATTTCCCATACAGGTCACTCAACTGGTCGTTGCTATATTGATAATTTTCAGGTAACTCTTGTATATCATGTATAAACTCATATGCAATAACACATGAAATTGATGTTTTCAGTTCACTTCTTACATTTTCAGAAAGTTGCGCAATATGGCCTTTTGGCCAAGGCAACTCTATTTTTCCAGCTAATTTAAAAGCCACATACTCATTAAATAATGCTTTAAATTCATGCCCGGATTCATTTAAATATGTTTTTACAAACCACTCTGCCCCTAACTCATCAGTACCTATAAAAGGATGAGAATGACTTATCGACTTTTCCAGTTTATCGCTAATAACATTAATTGTTATCACGGGAATCTCAAATAATCATAAAATGATACATGGATTATAATTGGATAACCAAGAGCAGTCCAAACAATTTCTTGCGATTAGTTGATTACCTGCATATTAGCGTTTTGTTGATTTTTGATGTCCGCTTCTGGCACCAAGCGGACAGCCTCTTGGATCTGAAGGTCCCCCTTTAAGCGAGAAAAGGACATTTAATTTTCAAGTCGTGGAAATCGAAGGCAGTACCTGCCGGAGCCATTGCATCGAAGCCTGGATAATATCCAGGCTTCACCAGGCTCATTTATAAAATGCTGTGGTAAGGATTACTCAACGGTCACGACTATTTTGCCTACCTGGCCATTGGCCTCCATATAGCGCTGGGCGTCTGCAATCTCTTCGAACGGAAACGTTTTATCGATGACCGGTTTCAGTTTGCCAGCTCGTAAGCCTTCTGTGATGAAGGATTTTGCGCGCGCCATTTTTTCAGAGTCAGTCGTGATTTCAAACAGCTCATATCCACGCAGAGTGAGATGCTTACCGAGAATATTAAATACAGGCACAAGCATGTCACGGCTATCGAGCGCGCCATACTGGAAAAACATGCCCTGTGGTGCCATCACCTGCGTCAGTTTTGCCACGTCCGGCCCGCCGACGGGATCAAAAACAATATGGGCACCTACGCCATCTGTTGTTCGATTGATTTCAGCAACCATATCCAGCTCTGCAGTAGCAATGACGGCAGCTGCGCCAGCTTTCAGTAGCATTTCACTTTTTTCAGAGGTCCGAGTGAGTGCAATTGGGTTTGCACCCAGCATGTTAGCTATCTGTATGGCAGCCAGACCTACGCTGCTTGATGCTGCGCGGATCACAACATTCTGACCAGCCTGAAGATTGCCATATTCAACCAGCGCACCATAAGCGGTGACATACATCATCCAGCTTGCAGCGGCTTCCTCAAAAGAAAGGTTTTCAGGATGCTTCACGATAGCATGCACAGGTGCATTGACCACTTCACCGTACATACCGTATTCATTAAACATAAATGAAGGGATAACGCTGACCAGATCTCCAATGGTAAACTCATCAACATTCTCACCTACGGCCTGCACAACGCCAGCCGCTTCATAACCAAGACGTGCCGGAAATTCCGGCTCAATAACATACTGGCCGTTGCGGTACATGATTTCTGCACGGTTGATACCTATCGCATGTACGCGGATCTGCACTTCACCCGCTGTCGGCGCAGGCACCTGTACATCAACAAATTCCAGCACTTCCGGGCCTCCGGTACGGTTAAAGGTAATAACTTTAGACATATTCAGCTCTCTTCAGTTAAAGGCACTCCTTCAGAATAATGCCGAAGGGATGCCCGAATCATTTGTGAACAATCTACGTTGTTACAAACACACCAGAAATAGCTGAGAGGGAACTTCAGTATTAATTATCCATTAACAATCCGCCTGCTTCAGCGGATCTGCGCGGCCAGAACATCACTGAACCAGTCGATAAAGACGCGCACTTTTGGAGAAAGGTAGCGCCTGTCGGGATACATCACTGACACGGGCTTTGACACCGATGGGTATTGCGGCAGAATCTCTTCAAGAGCGCCGGAAGCAATATGGGGAGCAACGGCATCATAGGTAGCTTGGATAATGCCCAGACCAGCCAGAGCACAGGAAAGCAGAATATCGGAATTATCAACCAGCAGGCTGCCCGCAGGACGTAGCGAAACAATGCTCCCGTTTTCGATAAACTTCCATTCCATGACGTCACGACTGTGGTCGCTAAAAAAGTTAATTGCCCGATGTTTATCCAGATCCGCAAGTGTTTCTGGCCGCTCATGCTGCTGCAGGTAAGACGGGGCTGCACAGGTAACCATCCGGATGTCACCAAGACGTCTGGATATAAAACTAGAATCCTGAAGCGCACCCAGGCGGATAAGGCAATCTACGCCTTCCGTGATCAAATCAGTTTTTTTATCCGAAGAAACCAGCACAACTTCAATACCTGGATACAGTGTCTGAAAATGCCTAAGATTAGGGATCAATATGGAATGCGCCAGCGCCAGGGGCACATCAAGTCTCAGGCGTCCTCGCGGTGGAAGAGTCGGTGAAAAACTGGCCATCATGTCATTAACTTCGGCCAGGACATGCCTGGCATGATGATAGAACTCATCCCCTTCAGCAGTAACGCTCAGCTTTCGGGTTGTGCGATAAATGAGTTTTACACCCAGATCATGCTCTATCTGCTGTATTGCTTTGCTCACGGTGGGGCGATGGATCTGAAGTACATCAGCAGCTTTAGTGAAGCTACCCTGCTCAACAACCTGTATGAAAATATTTAGGTATTCAATCATGTTGGCATGCACGTGATCACCTGTTTTGTAGGCTGTTTAAAACTGACATTGTAAAGTAAACCATCCCAACGACATTATTTTTTTCGTTCAGATAAGGGCTTCCTGGCTGTCACAATGTCCGCTTCTGGCACATAACAGCCCTAGAAATGGTGGCGTATAGTCATAGATGGTCGGTGGGAGGTGGTGCAAATCCTCTCATGCAAAAAAATACGTAAAATCTATAATGGCTGGAAATCATTCCATACTCGCACTATCGATAGCTCACCAGCCAGCCGCAGTATTCCGCCATGACAAGTTGCTGCGACTTTTTATGTTGAACGGATAAATACCCAGACCAGCAGACACGCCACCACCGGCACAGAAAAATCCATCAGGCTTGCTACATCCCACGCGCGTGGATCAAAACCGCCCCACCACGGCATGTTAATCCGCTTGCCATGCCCGAACATTTCAATCCAGCGATATTCTGCCTGGGTGTGTTCACGCGCAATGAAGAACGTACAACCGGCTATCGCTCCGTAAGCCCAGTTCCCGGTAAAAAGACCAATCAGTAGCTGCGCAGCCACAGCACAAAGCGCATGAAGGAAAGGTGTTATATCCATTTTCATCCTACCCAATAAAACGGGGCGCTCGGCCCCTTAATATTATTTAGACGCAAGCGCCGCCTCAATTGCAGATAACCTTTGTCTTAATTCTGCGTTTTCTTCTTCCAGTGCTGTTATTCTGTCGTCTGACTCTCTGGCTACCTGAACAAGCAAGCCAGTAACACCAGAATAATCTACAGTGTAATACCGTTCACCTTCTTCTCCATCTAATCCACTCCCACCGTCTGGATATTTCATCATAGACCCTACGGCTTCGGGGATGGCTTCCAGAGCTTCCTGTGCAATGACACCAGCATAGGGCATACCGTTTTCTTTAAGCGTGTATGTATAGCCGTTCATTTTACGGATGCGGTCAGTTGCATTATCGATCACCTGAATGTTGTCTTTCAGATCCCGGTCAGAGCCTTGATTAAATGCACTTGCATTGCACGCGCCGTTAACCGTTAATTCGTAGGTATTGCTGGTAGTTTTCTGTGCGTAGAACATATACAGAGCCTCATCTACGCCAACTTCATAAACAACCGGACGGCTAGAATTGCCCCATAGTCGAGTTGTTACGCCAGCGTGAGCGGTTCCCTGTGTGTTTAATGTCATGGTTGACCCATGATTAGCGTATTTGATTTGTAATGTGTCTGTATTATCAAACTTAATAAGCGCGTTACTTCCCCGCACACCATACGACATGAGACAGTTCCCCATTTTCAGATAACCTGAAGTACCAGGGAAGATCATTGTTCCGCCGTAAAGGTTGGTAAAATCCCAGCAAATATTTTCACCGTTATCGTTCAGGTTAAGGCGCGCCATTGCGTTCCCTGGGCTGTCTATCCATTTTTTAAGGTATAGTTCGCAATACGCATCCTCAACACCTGCCGTCCTGTGAGTTGAGCGAAGTTTTCGCCCAAATATAGCTCCGCTAGTTGGCAGTACCTGCTGATACCATGCAGCAGACCAGTCATTAACGGTTTCATTTTTGCTGTCTACATATGATTTTGTTACGTAGCTTCCTTGATCGTTTTTTAATTTGCTAACATCGGATTTTAGCGTTTTGATGTCATCAGGAATTACTGTCGATGTAGCCATTTTTCTTCCTCACATCCAGCCACGAAGTTGATGCTCAACAGCAACCGCGTATTCATCGAATAATGACGATATTTGCGAATCATTAATGATGCGCACGTTTACAAAATATCCGTCTTCCTTAACACATACCGGCTCGCCATCTTCAGTAAGTTCGCCTGTTTCTTTGTATACGTCACCTATTACATCAATGAGAACATCGTTCTGCATCATCTCGTCATCATAATAACCAATGCTATCCATAAAGGCCGAAAAGTCGGCCTTGTCTGTGAATTTGATAATTAAATCTCGCATTATATTACCTCTCCCATTTGCGCATCGGTTAATTCTTTATGCCATATTCTAAAATTCCTGATATGACCAAATAAATGACGTAAGCCGGCTGTAGTCTGACCTCCAATCCTTATACCTGTAGCACCATTAACACTCTTCCACGTTGTTGATGCTGGTGTTGATAAAACCCCATTGCAGCCAGCCTGAAACTTGCCATCGCTTTTTATTCTATATACAGCGATAATCTTTCTTGGGTAATTTCCAGGTGGAAATGATATTGGATTACCAAATTGAACATATGGAGTTCCTACACTACCTGCTGTATTTCTGAATGCAAAAACAAAAGCGTCGTCTTTTGTTTTAAATCCTGTTATATCATAAATTCTAGGCGCGGAATTTGGTGCTATAGACCAATTTTTATTCACTTCAACCATGCAGGTTAAAGGTTTGCTGGTCATGTTATTTTTGCAAGGCAATGTAACAATATCGCTTGCTCGCGTTGATGCAACTGTATCGGAAATGATAAAAGATGATGCGCATGAGCCGCCTTCAAATTGTGGTGTCGTAACATCCAAATATTCCCCGCCCAAATAAGTTCCAGGTGAAACAGGTGGAGCAATTTGGATCTGAGAGCCAACCATATTATCAATAGCTTCAGATTGATATGTAACCTCGAAATAAATCCATCCATTAGATTCTTTCTCCGCTCGGGCGGTTATTCTTGCAGCCCCTCCTCCCGTTTTTCTAATGGACATATCTGTTATATTAAGATATGCATCTGCCAGATAAAAATATGCGGACCCGTCATATCTTTCAAATCTTATACGACATTGTATATTAGCACTATCGCTTTTTACACGACATGATGTTGTAACATACTTTTCAGTTCCAGTAACATCGACACCTCTTCCTCCTGAAACCGCAGCGATATTCATTGTCGTATTTGTCCCAATTTTTTCGTCCTTTATTTGAAACCGCCCATAAGTAAAGCCAAACTCATCAACACCACTTTCTGTTATAGTTACACTTGTTGTAGCTCCCCACTTAGATGGTGTAAGTGAATTAAGATGATAGTTGGTTCTTTGTCCTTCAATCAGCAAACCTTCTCGTTCAAATCGCGGTTCGTCAACTTCAGCAACGGTTAATACTCCTGATTTATTAATGTATGTTGCACCTGATGCGCGTTTGAAGCTAACAACCTTATCGGATGGCATTTTAATAACATCATAACCTACAGTTATTTGCTTATAACCAGGCGAAAAGCCAGCAAGCATATCCAGTGAATCGTTAAACGGTATCCACACATCGGGAAGCGGCTGCAAAACTTGTTTATACGGCTCCGCAGCCTGGCTTGCATACTCTCTGGCTGCGTCTTCACTTGCTTTTGCAGCCGTCTGGCTTGCAGCGGATGCTTTCGCCGAGTTAGCCGCCGCAGTCTCGCTCGCCTTTGCGTTGTTTTCACTGGTTTTTGCTGCTTTTTGACTGTTGGCTGCTGCAGTGGCAGAAGCAGCAGCCGCACTTGCAGAACCAGCTGCGGCACTCTCGCTTTGGGCCGCTGCATCCTGACTGCTTTTCGCCGCAGTTTCACTGGCTTTAGCATTCGTTTCGCTGATCTTCGCTGCCGTCTGGCTGGACTTTGCGTTAGTTTCGCTCGTCTTCGCAGCTTTCTGGCTGTTAGCCGCAGCAGTTGCTGATCCGGCTGCTGAAGTCGCAGAACCGGCCGCCGCACTCTCGCTTTCAGCTGCTGCATCCTGACTGCTTTTCGCCGCAGTTTCACTGGCTTTGGCATTCGTTTCGCTGGTTTTCGCTGCCGTCTGGCTGGACTTTGCGTTGGTTTCGCTCGTCTTTGCGGCTGTCTCGCTGTTTTTCGCGTTGGTTTCTGATTTTTTGGCTGCTGTCGCGGAGTTTGCCGATGCAGTCTGCGAGGACGCTGCCGCCTGTGCGCTGTTAGCTGCATTCGTTTCTGAGGTTTTCGCCGCGTTCTTCGATGAAGCCGCTGCAGTTTCGGATTTCTTTGCCGCCGCTGCGCTCTGAGAGGCGGCTTCGGCGTTGCGTGCCGCTTCTTCCACCATTTCCTCAAAACGACGCAATGCCTCCGGCATGACATCCTCTTCCGTCATGGCACCGAGAAAATCATTCAGCGTACCTGGTCTGGAACCTTCATAGACGGTAATGGTCCCGGCATGTGAAGGCGGAAAACCTTCAACCAACAGGGTGACGCTGTACTGGCCATACTCAACATCCATGCTGTAACGCCCGGCTTCATCAGGATTTTCAGAGGCCACCGTGTTCACCAGTACCGTGGTGCTGTTACGCTTTGCCTTCAGTTGAATAGTGCAGTTCTGTATTGGTTTTCCCGCACCATCTTTCAGCACACCTGAAATCTGTACTGCCATACTCACTCCACAAATAAAAAAGGCGCCATTTCTGGCGCCCGTATTGGGGTTATAAATATTTCAACGGATACTGATACCGGAAGCAGCTTTTTTGGTCACAATCACCGTACAGTCTGTGATGTTACCTGCGCCCTGATTGCCTTTCTGGAAAATCTTAAACTCCAGAGTGACGCTACCACCACCACTCGGCATATCAATAACCGCACTGTAACTACCGGGAATGGCCCCTTTAGTTTCTCTGGATGCGATTAATACGCCGTTTTTGCGAACTTCAAAACCATAACCCGTGTATCGCGTACCTCCCGGGTTATTACCGCTCCCCGGATCGTCATACGCCATACCGTTAAAAATAATGGGCGGAATAATGATTTGGCGGTCAAAGTTATGATCATCGTAAATGGTGACTGTAACCGTCCCGCCTGGTGTTTCCGTATTGCCCCACGAGCCAGTTTTTTTCGGGAATGGCTTAGATACAGCTTTAACGAAGTCACCTTTGACCTGAGTAGCCTCGAGCATTCCCTTAATCGTACAGTTCTCATTTATCGTGACGTTGTTGAGCGTCCCGGAGTTCGCATTCACGTTACCGCTGATATCGGCATTTTTCGCCGTCAACCGCCCGTCCGGTGTCAGGGAAAATACCGGCGGATTGCCGCCGCTGGTAATGGTGGGAGCCGTCAGATACTTCAGGAACACTTCGTTCATGAATATCTGGTTGCCCTGCGCTACAAACATTGGCGTTTCATTCCCGTTTGCCGGGTCAATAAACGCGATACGGTTAGCGGCAACCAGGAACTGGCTCAGTTTGCCTTCCTCTGTATCCTCCATGCTGAGGCCAAGCCCCGCGACATAATGCCTGCCGTCTTCGGTCTGCTCAATTTTGTAGTGGATCGGTAATTCA